>NZ_SMKO01000139.1 GCF_004348685.1 Nonomuraea deserti
GACCACGACCCACACGATCACGGACATTCTGCGCTGGTCAGACTGGCGCCGCCGCCATCAGGCAACCGCCCGACACTGCCACTACCAGCGCAGATCCCAACCATGATCGCGATGTGTCACTGGAGTACTAGAGCCGGGGACAACGTCTCGGCCGGAGCCGGGGGCAGGTCAGGGATTAAGCGGCAGGGTCGCGTTGTTGCACCGAGCGCCTGTCTTCCTGACCTTGGAGGGATATCCCAACATGGCGCTCACGATCTACAGCACCACGTGGTGCGGCCCCTGCAAGCGGCTCAAGTCGCAGCTGGCCCGCGAGGGCATCAGTTACGACGAGGTCGACATCGAGCGTGACCCCGCCGCGGCCGAGTTCGTGATGAGCGTCAACAACGGCAACCAGGTGGTGCCGACCGTGGTGATCGACACCCCGGGCGGCCGCGTCGTGCGCACCAACCCGTCGGCCATCGAGGTCAAGGCCCTTCTCGAGCCCGCCTGATCACCAGTCGCCGGTCAGCTCGCCGCCGTACCACGTCTCGATCAGGCGGCGGGCTATCGACACCGGCGGCGGCAGGCGCAGCTCGCCCGAGTCGAGCGCCCGCGCCAGCTCCTCACGGGAGAACCAGTGCGCCTCGGCGATCTCCTCGGCGTCGGGTGTCAGGGTGGTCGTCGTGGCATCGGCGAAGA
The DNA here is from genome assembly GCF_004348685.1 of Nonomuraea deserti. Classification (GTDB taxonomy): domain Bacteria; phylum Actinomycetota; class Actinomycetes; order Streptosporangiales; family Streptosporangiaceae; genus Nonomuraea; species Nonomuraea deserti. The sequence continues at coordinate 679 of NZ_SMKO01000139.1, forward strand.
AGCCGAGCATGAGGCTGCGCGGGAACGGCCACGGCTGGCTGCCGAGATAGCGCGGGTTGACGACGGTGATGCCGACCTCCTCCGCCACCTCGCGCGCGACGGCGGCCTCCAGCGACTCGCCCGGCTCGACGAACCCCGCCAGGATCGACAGGCGGCCCTGCGGCCACTGCGGCCCGCGGGCGAGCAGGCAGCGGTCGTCGGGGTCGCGGATCAGCATGATCACGGCCGGGTCGACGCGCGGGAAGTGCTGGCTGGAGTCCTGCGGGCAGACGCGGATGTGGCCGCCCGCCTGGATCCTGGTGCGGGCGCCGCAGCGCGGGCAGAACTCGTGGGTCGTGTGCCAGGCCTCCAGCGCCACGGCGTAGACCAGCAGGCCCGCGTCGCGGTCGCCGAGCAGGCCGCCCGCCTGGCGCAGCCCGGCGGGCACCGGCACGCCCTCGGGCGTGTCACGCAGGCTCATCGGCACCGTCACGCGGCCGTTGCCGTCGCCTCCGGAGACGCCGGGCAGCGGCGCGGCGACCGCGAAGTAGGCGGCTCCGCCCTCCACGCCGAGGAGATAGCGCGGCCCAGGCGGCGCCTCCGCGGTGGTGAACAGCACCGCCTGCACCTCATCTCCCTGCCTGCGCACCAGCGTGTGACCGTTGTCGATCACCAGCACCCTGGTCGCCGGATCCGACCACACCTGCTCCAGCCGACGTTCGTCGGCCCGCAGCGTCACGGATCTGTCGATGGTGCCGCGTGCCAGAAGCAGTGGTCCGATGAGTTTCTCTTCCGCGGTCGTCTCCACTGGCCGTCCCCTCCCGAATTCCATGTCATCCTATGACCTCGCAGTTGGCGGCCGATTAACGTATCCGGGCGACGCGATGATCTCTCTGAGCTACCATCGTGGAGTTAGGTAAGGCTTACCTGATTCTCCTGGGGGTCCTCGCGTTGCGGCTCTACCTGACCGCGCTCAAACCGACCGACTCCGTGACGGACGGCTTCCTGCCCGCGGCACGCGCGCTGGGCTGCGAGGTGACGGTCCTGACGGACCGGCCCGAGCAACATCCGCACGCGGTCGCGTGCGACGTGCGGGATCCGCGCGCGCTGATCGACACGGTCGAGCAGCTCGGCAGACCCGACGCGATCTTCTCCAACTCGGACCACCTGCAGGCGGAGACCGCGCTGGCCGCGGACTACTTCGGGCTGCCCGGCAAGGACTGGCGGGCGTGCGCGGCGGCCAAGAACAAGTTCCTCATGCGGCGCCGGCTGCGGGAGGCGGGGGTCGAGCAGGTCTTCACCGTACGGCTCGCGCCCGGCGACCCGGTGCCCGACGACCTGCCCTACCCGGTCGTGCTCAAGCCGCGCGAGGGCGTGGCCAGCGAGGACGTCATGCTCGTCGAGCGAGACCTGGACCGGGCCGTGGCCGAGGTCAGGAAGCGGCGGCCGGGCGAGGCGCTGGTCGTGGAGGAATACCTCGAAGGGCCGCTGCGCACCCTGGAGACGCTGGGCGACGGCACCGGGCTGCGGGTGCTCGGAGGGTTCGAGACGACGCTGGGGCCGCTGCCGTACTTCGTCGAGGAGCGGCTCGACTGGGCGCCCGACGGGCCGCACGAGCACGTGCTGGCGGCGCTGCGGGCGCTCGGGGCCGGGTTCGGCGCCTGCCACACCGAGTACGTCGTCACCCCGCACGGGCCGAGGATCGTCGAGGTCAACTACCGGGTGATCGGCGACCACTGCGACTTCCTGCTGGGTGACGTGCTCGGGGCGCCGCTGTTCGCGTGGATCCTGCGGGTGCACCTCGGCGAGCCGGCGCCCGCCGTCCCCGGCGCCACCGCGTACGGGAGCGCGGTCAGCCTGGTCGCCGACCGGCCGGGGACGATCAAGCAGGCGCCCGGTCACGAGTCCGTCGTCGCGGGTGACGTGCGGCTGTGGCACCGGCCGTTGCGGGCCGTCGGCGACGTCGTCTCCCTCACCCACACCAACCGCGACTACCTGGGTGTCGTTCGCGCGGTCGGGCCCGACCGGGCGCGGGTCGACGCGGCCATCGCGGACTACCGGGCCCGCCGGCCGTGGGTGCTCGAATGAGCGCCAGGGAGGCGTACCTCGCCGCGCGGGTGCTGAACGCCCTGCTGCGCGAGGACTACGGCGGGCTGTCCTCCCGCGTCACCAGGACCAGGGAGGGTGTCGGGCTGCTGCTGGCGGACGGCCGCTGGGTGCGCCTGGCGCCAGGGCTGCTGTTCCAGGACTTCGTTGTCGCCGAGGGCGAGCGGCTGGGCCTGGAGCAGGTACTGGAGACGCTCGTGGAGGTGGCGGACCCCGCCGACGCCGAGGGGGTCGCGGCGTTCTTCGAGGAGTGCCTGGCGGCGCTGACCGCGCTGGAGGCGCACGACTCGCGGGCGGACGAGGTGCTGGCGCGGCGGCCCTCGTACGAGACGCGCGCCGCGTTCGTGGACCATCCGGTCTATCCGACCTCCCGCGCCCGGCCGGGGTTGTCCGAGGACGAGCTGGCGGCCTACGCGCCGGAGTTCGGGCCCGCCTTCGAGCTGCGGTGGGCGGCCGTGCCGATCGGCGCGCTCGCGCCGGGCTCCGCCGTGCGCCTTCCCCCGGAGGCCGACCCCGGCCTGCCCGTGGGCCCCCGTGAGGCGCTCTTCCCCGTGCACCCGCTGACCGCCGGCGAGGTGCGGAAGATCGACGGTGTACGCCTGCTCGACCGGGCCGCGGTCACCGTGCGGCCCACCCTGTCCATGCGGACCGTCGAGGTCACCCCCCGGCTGCATCTCAAGCTGCCCCTGCCGATCAGCACGCTGGGGGCCAGGAACCGCCGCTCGATCAAGCCGGGGACGCTCGCCGACGGCGCCAGGGCCGAGCTGCTGCTGCGCGAGCTGGCCGGCCCCGACGTGCTGCTGGCCGACGAGCAGACCTACGCGCAGACCGGGGACGAACATCTCGCGTGGATGGCCAGGCGGCTGCCCGCGGGCGAGCTCGTGCCGGTCGCCGCGTTGGCCGCCCCCGGCGTGCTCGACGAGGTGGGCGACGTGCTGCCCGGCTATCTGCGGCTGCTGTTCCGGTGGAACGTACGGCTCTTCGTGCGTTATGGGGTCGCGCTGGAGGCCCACCAGCAGAACCTCGCCCTGGTCCTAGCAGGAGACCGCATGAAGCTGCTCGTCAAGGACAACGACGGGCTGCTGGCCTCACCGGCGCGGCTGGCCGCCGCCGGGGTGGCGGTGCCGGAGTTCGTGGACGAGCGCATGCTGAACGACGATCCGCACGCGCTGGCCGACGTCTTCGTGACCATCACGCTGCATCTGGCCGCCGCGGCGGTCACGTTCGGGGCGCTGCCGCACGCCCGCGCGTCCGCTTTACTGCGCGACACGCTGGCCGAGGCGCTCGCCGAGTACGGCGACGACCCCATGGCCAGGCTCCTGCGCGCCAGGACGCTCGACGCCGCCAGGCTGACCGGCAAGTCCATGATCACAGCCGGGACGCTCGTGGCGAAGGAGCGGTCCGGCGCCCGCGACATCAACAAGTTCTACGGGACCAGCGGGCCCAACTATCTGAGGAGAGCTTGAATGCCGAGCCTTGAGGGACTGGCCGTAGAGGCGCCCTCCGCCCTGGCCGAGGAGGCGACGCTGGCGGCCCTGCTGCGCTGCTGCGTGCGGGAGGTGGCCGGGCCGCGCGGGCTGGTGTGGCCGGCGCCGCCGTACCTGCTGCTGCGGGTCGCGGGCACGCTGCTGCGCGTGCGTGCCCACGGCGGCGCCGCGCTGCGCTTCGACGGCCCGCCGGAGCGCCTGGCCGGCGGCGCGTGGCAGGTGCTGACCACGGACGAGCTGATCGGGCTGGCCGAGGCCGAGCTGGGAGGGCTCGGGCGCAACGGCGAGTTCGCCGGCCAGGTGGCGGCCAGCAGGGACGCCGTGGAGGCGATCCTGGCGGCCAGGGGCGCGGCCGTGGCGCCCGCCGACCCGTGGCTGGCGTCGGAGCAGGCGCTCGTGTTCGGCCATCCGTTCCACCCCAGCCCCAAGGCGCGGGGCGGGGCCGGCTGGCTGCGGTACGCGCCGGAGGCGCACGCCGAGTTCCCCGTCAGGCTGCTCGGCGTGCGGGCGGACCTCGTCGCGCAGGACGGGGACACGTCGGCGCTCGACGCGATGGGCGACGCGCCGGCGGGCTACCGGCTGCTGCCCGCGCATCCGTGGCAGCTCGACCTGCTGGGTCCCGCGTTCGGGGCCGAGCTGGTCGACCTCGGGCCCGGCCCCGTGGTGCAGCCGACCTCGTCCGTACGGACGGTGTACGCCCCGGGAACAGAGGTCTGCCTGAAGTTCTCCCTGGATGTACGGATCACCAACTGCGTGCGGAAGAACGCCTGGTACGAGCTGGCCGGGGCCGTGGAGCTGACCAGGCGACTCGAACCCGTATTTCGTGACGTGTCGGCCAGGCATCACGCCACCCGCTGGCTGCCCGAGCCCGGCTACCGCTCGGCCGCCCTCGGCCCGAGGCTGCTCGAAGGGCTGGGCGTGATCGTCAGGCAGAGCCCGTGGGCCGCCTGCTCCCCCGGCGTGACCCCGGTGCTGGCCGCCGCCCTCGCCCTCGACGCCCCCGCCCTGGATCCGCCGGCATGGTGGGAGGCGTACGTGCGGGTCGTGGCGCTGCCGGTGCTGGAGCTGTATTTCACGCACGGCGTGGTGCTGGAACCCCACCTGCAGAACGTCCTGGTCGGCCTGGACACCTCCGGCCTGCCCGCGCAGGCCGTCTTCCGCGACCTGGAGGGCACCAAGCTCGTCGAGGGCCGGCACGAGCTCGGCGGGCTGCACCCCGACGTCGCCGGCGCCCTCACCTACGACGCCGAGCGCGGCTGGGCCCGGGTGGTCTACTGCCTGCTCGTCAACCACCTCACCGAGATCGCCGCGACGCTCGCCGGACCCGACGACGCGCTGCTGCGCGCGTTGTGGCGCATCGCCCGCGACCTGCTCGCCCGCCAGGCCGACGAGCTGGGCCGGCCGCTGCCCCTGTCGGACCTGCTGGCCGGGGCGCCGCTGCCGGCCAAGGCGAACCTGGGCGTGCGCTGGGCCAGGGCGGCCGACCGCGCCGCCGGTTACGTCCCGATCGCCAACCCGCTCGCGTGATCGGCGCCCGCGTCCGGGACGCCGCCACGAGCCTGCCCGCCGTCCCCGCCTACCTCTATGACCTGCCCGCGCTGGACGAGCACGTCGCGTCCGTACGGCGGGCACTGGGGGCGGCCGAGCTGTACTACGCCGTCAAGGCCAACCCCGACGCCGAGCTGCTGCGCGTGCTGGCCGGGCACGTGGACGGGTTCGAGGTGTCGTCGGGTGGCGAGCACGCCCACGTCACGAGCCTGTTCCCGGGCATGCCGGTGGCGCTCGGCGGCCCCGGCAAGACCGACGCGGAGCTGCGCCTGCCGCACCACCGCCTCCACGTGGAGTCGCCGAACGAGCTGCGCCGCCTGCTCGCCACGGGCCTGGAGGCCGACGTGCTGCTCCGGCTCAACCCCGACCTGCCGGCGGAGGGAGCGGCGCTCACGATGAGCGGCCCGTTCGGGATGGACGAGGAGGGCGTGGCCGAGTGCCTGCCGCTGTTCGGCGAGCGGGTGCGGCTGCGCGGCCTGCACACGCACCTGGCCAGCGGGCTGGACGCGGACCAGTTGCTGCGGCTGGCCGGGATCCTGCTCGGGGCCGCGTACGACGAGGTCAACCTGGGCGGCGGCATGGCGGTCTCCTATGCCGCGCCGGAGAGGAGGTTCGACTGGGAGGCGTACGGGGCCGGGCTGGCGGCGCTGGGCCGGGGGCGGCGGCTGCGGATCGAGCCGGGCCGGGCGCTGACCGTCTACTGCGGCTTCTACGTGACCAGGGTCGTGGACGTGAAGCGGGTGCGCGGCGAGGCGTACGCGATCGTGCTGGGCGGCACCCACCATCTGCGCACGCCGGCCACCAAGGGCCACGACCAGCCGTTCACGGTCCTTTCCACGGGCGCGGGGCCGGGGGTCGCCGACGAGCCGATCACGTTCGTCGGCCAGCTGTGCACCCCGAAGGACGTTTTCGCCCGAAATATCAGGACCACGGCCCGCGTGGGCGACACCGTGGTCTTCGAGATGGCCGGCGCCTACGCCTGGAACATCTCCCACCACGACTTCCTCATGCACCCGAAGCCGGCTTTCCACTATCTGCGATCCTGACGCTCTCGATGAGCGCCACCAGGCCGTCGGCGTCGAGCAGGTCGACCGGGCGCACTGTGCGGTTCGCGCGTACGTAGTGGAAGGCCGCGCCCACCCGCTCCAGCGGCACGCCCGCCAGATGCGACCAGGCCAGCCGGTACGCCGCCAGCTGCACCGACGCCGCCCTCGCCTTCCTGCCCCTGGGCGGCTGCCCGGTCTTCCAGTCGACGACCTCGTAACCGCCGCCGGGCCGCTCGAAGACGGCGTCCATCCGCCCGCGCACCAGCCGGTCGGCGATCATGGTCTCGAACGGCACCTCGAGCTCGACCGGCCGCCGGTCGGCCCACTCGCTCTCCTCGAACCGCTCCTGCAGCTCGGCCAGCCGCACGTCGGCCTCTTCGAGCTCGTCGTACAGGTCGAGCTCGAAGTCGTCGATCAGCCGCTGCTGGTCCCAGCGCGTCTCCAGCCACTTGTGGAACGACGTGCCGCGCCGGGCCAGCGGCGCGGGCTTGACCGGCACGGGACGGCGGATCCTGCGGGCCAGCTCGCGCGCGTCGGCGGCCAGCGTGACCAGCGACGACACGGTCAGCTTCGCGGGCAGCTCGACGGTCGTCGCGGGCCGGCGCCGGTGCAGCTCGCGCTCGCGCAGGAGCAGGTCGGTGTCGCGCTCCCAGGCGCGCAGGCGCTCCTCCTCGAACGAGCGCAGCGGCTCGCCCGCCTCTTCGTCCTCGTCGAGGTCGCCGGGCAGGTTGCCGGCGAGGGCGTCCTCGACCAGGCGGGCGCCGTCGAGCACCGACTCGTAGCGCAGCCCCTCCGGTGTGACCGGCCAGACGGCCTCGGCGGGCTCGGCCAGCAGCGGGTTGGTGGCCCCCTCCGCCAGGTCGCCGGCCCAGAACGAGACGCGGTCGGCGGTGTCGCGGATCTCCAGCAGGAAGTCGGACGGCTCCAGCGGCTTCGTCGCGGTGCCCCAGCGGTAGCCGGAGGCGATCAGGTGATAGTGGGCCCGGGTCACCGCGACGTACGCCAGCCTGCGCTCCTCCATCAGGTCGCGCTCGCGGCACCACTCGTCGAACGCGGCCAGCTCCTCCTTGCTCAGCCCGCCGAGCCTGGGCAGGTCGGCGGCGTCGCCGCGCAGGGAGTAGGGGAGCTTGCGCGGGTTCTCCGTCCAGCGGCTGTTCATGACCGGGGTGGCGGGGAACACGCTGCCCGTGGCGATCGTCCCCTTCGAGCTGACGAGCTGCGACAGTCCGGGAACCACCACGATCGGCCATTCCAGCCCCTTGGAGGCGTGCACGGTCATCAGCTTGACGCTGTTGCTCTCGCCGACCCGGCCGGCCTCCAGCCCGAACTCCTCGCTCTCGGCCGCCTGGAGGTAGGCCAGGAACGCGCCGAGCGTCGGATCCTCGGAGTCGCCCGCGAACCTGGACGCCGCGTCGAGGAACGCGTCGAGGTCGGCCCGCGCCGCGAACGCGCTCGCCGTGCCGCTGCGCGCGGCCACCTCGACGTCCAGGCCGAGCCGCCGCTCGACCTCGGAGATCAGGTCGGGCAGCGGTTGCGCGGTGTGGGCTCTGAGCTGACGCAGCTCGTGGGCGAGCGCGACGAGCCTGGTGCGGGCCAGCGGCGAGAACGCCTCCAGCCACTCCTCCCTGTCGGGCAGCTCGTCCAGCGCGTCGACCAGGCTGCCGCGCTCCTCCGCCAGGTCGGCCACCACCTGGTCGAGCGGGTCGTCCTCGCGGTGGCTCTCGCTCAGCTCGCGGGCCAGCTCTCTCGCGCGCTCCCCCAGCACCCGCAGGTCGGCGGGGCCGATGCGCCAGCGCGGCCCGGCCAGCAGCCTGGCCAGCGCGTCGCCGGCCGTGGCGTCGTAGAGGACGCGGAGTGTGGCCACGATGTCGCTGACCTCGGGCACGGTGAGCAGGCCGCCGAGACCGACCACCTCGACCGGGATGTCGCGATCCTCGAGCGCCCTGCGCAGGGCCGGGAACTGCGAGCGCTTACGCGCCAGGATCGCGACGTCCTGGGGCTGCACGGCGAGCGTCTTCTTGCGCTCGTGCTCGCCCCAGGGCATGCCGTCGGGGGCGACCTCCTGGCCCAGGATCCTGGCGACGCCGTCGGCGATCCACGCGGCTTCGTCCTCGGCGGTCTCGTGGAAGGCGCAGGTGACGCGGCCCCGGTCGACGCGGTTGGGGCCGGGGACGAGGACCGGCACCTCGCGGGCCTCCATGCGCAGCGGGAGCTGGACGCGGGCCGCGACGTCGAGGACGCGGTCGCCGTTGCGGAAGCTGACGCTGAGCTGGCGTACCGGGGCGAGATCTCCCGAGCTTGTCCGGAAATCTCGGGAAAAGCGGCGAAGGTTGCCGGAGGAGGCGCCGCGCCAGCCGTAGATCGACTGGCAGGGGTCGCCCACGGCGGTCACCGGATGGCCGCCGCCGTAGAGGGAGCGCAGCAACACGAGCTGGGCGTGGCTGGTGTCCTGGTATTCGTCGAGCAGCACCACGGAGAAGCGGGCGCGCTCGATCTCGCCGACCTCCTTGTGACCGGCGGCGATCCTGGCGGCCAGCGACATCTGGTCGCCGTAGTCGATCACCTCGCGGCGGCGCTTGAGCAGTTCGTACGCCTCCACCAGCGGCAGCAGCTGCTCCCTGGCCTCCTGGACGCCGAGCGGCCTGCGCTGCGCGAGCGTGGTGCGGCCGGGCAGCGCGGCGAGGCGGTCCTTCAGCCACCCGCCCAGCCGCCTGACGTCGGAGGGCGAGCGCAGATGCTCCGACAGCTCGCCCGCCAGCTCCAGCACGGCGGCCGTGACCGACGGCGGGCCCAGCTCGATCTTGTCCATCGGCCCGTCGTACATCGCCACCACCCGCGACGCGAGCTGCCACGACACGGCGGGCGTGACCAGGCGCATGGTCGGCTCCAGCCCTTCGCGCAGCGCGTGGTCGGTCACCAGGCGGGAGGCGTAGGCGTGGTAGGTGGACACGGTGGGCTCGTTGTCGAGCGCGCCCGGCTCGACCAGGCCGGCCTCCGCCAGGCCGGACAACCGCTCCCTGACCCTCGTGGCCAGCTCGGCCGCGGCCTTGCGGGTGAACGTCAGGCCGAGCACGTTCTCCGGCTTGACCAGGCCGTTGGCGACCAGCCAGACCACGCGCCCGGCCATCGTCTCGCTCTTGCCCGAGCCCGCGCCCGCCATGACGACGGTCGGCTCCAGCGGCGCCTCGATGACCGCGGACTGCTCGCGGGTGGGGGGCAGGATGCCGAGCTTGCCGGCGAGTTCGGCCGGGGTCAGCACACCTGGCCCCCGTTGTCGTTGACCGGGCAGCTCGCCCTGGCCGCGCAGGTGCGGCAGCCGTCGTTGACCTTGGCCTGGAAGAACGGGCCCGACATGCCGGTCGCCACGGTGTCGACCAGGTCCGCGGCCCAGCCGGGGTCCCGGTCGTCGGCCAGCGCGCCCTGCCGCTGCTCCAGCGCCTCCTTCTTGCCCGCCGCCTTGCCCACCTGCACCAGCGCGGCGCCGCCCGGCTCGGTCATGCCGTGCCGGGCGAACGCGCCGAGCAGCGCCGCGAGCTGGTAGACGCCCAGCTGGGGATGGCGGTCGAGATCACCCGCCTTGGGTTTGGCGCCGCCGGTCTTGAGGTCGATGATGACCGCGCGATTGCCGGAGTCGCGCTCGACCCGGTCGACCCTGCCCTTGATCTGCACGCCGTCGGAGAGCATCGCGGTGAACGCCTCCTCCAGCGCCACCAGCTCGCGCGGATTCTCCTTGTGCCAGCGCAGGAACTTGCCGATCATCTGCTCGGCGACCTGGCGCTGCTTGCGGTTGTACCAGACGCCGCCGAAGTCGAGATCGTTCCAGACCTGGTCGAGGCGGTCGCCGAGGAGATCCTCGCTGGGCAGGTCGGTGGCCGCCAGGACGGCCAGCGCGTGGATGACGTTGCCCAGGCCCTGGGCGGTGCTGGTGCCCGCGGCCCCGACCGCCGTCTCCAGGAGCCAGCGCAGGCCGCACTTGGTGAAGCTCTCGACCGCCGACGGCGAGATGCTGACGACCCCGTCGGGCCAGCTCAGGGCGCGATCGTCGGAGATGGGGGTGAGGGCGTACCAGTCGTTGGGGTGGGCTCCCTGGACCCCCGCGGCGGCCAGGCGGGCGAGCTGGCGCGCGGCTCTCTGACGCATCTTCGCCGGCTTGGTGGGGTCGGTCACCGCGCTGCGCAGGTCGGCCACGAGCGCGGACATGGTGAGCCAGCGGGCGCGGTCGTCGACCGTGGCCGTCTCGACCGCGCCCGGCATCAGCTCGCTCAGGAACCTGGACGGCCGCTCGTCGGTGTCGTCGCCGCCCACGGCCGTCACCACGAGCCTGCGCCTGGCCCTGGTCGCGGCCACGTAGAACAGCCTGCGCTCCTCGGCCAGCAGCTTGGAGACCAGCGACGCGGCGCTCGGCTCGGCACCCTCGACCACCTCGACGAGGTCTTCGACGCCGAGCAGCGACCCGCGCAGGCGCAGATCCGGCCAGACGCCCTCCTGCACACCCGCGACCACGACGACGTCCCACTCGAGGCCCTTCGAGCGGTGGGCGGTCAGCACGCGTACGGCGTCGCCGTCGGGCGCCCGGTCGGCCAGCGTGTCGCCGGGGATCTCCTGGGCGGCCAGGTCGTCGATGAACACCTCGGGGCCCGCCTTGGGCATGCGGTCGACGAACCTGGCCGCGTGGTCGAACAGCGCCACCACGGCGTCGAGGTCGCGGTCGGCCTGCGCGCCCCTGGGGCCGCCCGCCAGGCTCAGGTCGGTCCAGCGCCCGGACAGGCCGCTGCCCTGCCACACGGCCCACAGGAGGTCTTCGGCGGTGCCCTCCTGCTGTGCGGCCTCCCTGGCGGTGGCGAGGAGCTTCGCGACCCGCTCGGCGGGCAGGGCGATGTGGGGCTCGACGCGGGTGAGCTCGCGCACGTCCTGCACGGCGGCGACGAGCAGCTCGCCGGACGAGCGTGCCACTAACGGCCGCTCGTCGTCGCCAGTGTCCGTCTCGCGCAGCGCGGCCACGGCGTCGTTCTCGGCGATCTTGAGAGCGCGGCGGAGCCGGCGTACGCCGATCATGTCGGTGCCGCCGAGCGGGCCCGTCAGCAGCTCCTCCGCCACCGCCTCGTCGAGCTGGGCCGGGTCGAGCGCGACCCGCAACATCGTGAGCAGCGGGCGCACGCCCGGCTCCTGGGCGATCGGCACCTCGTCGCCCGCGATCATCGTCGGCACGCCCGCGTTGACCAGCGCCCGCCGCAGCAGCGGCACCTGGCGCTTGGCCGAGCGGACCAGCACCGCCATCCGGTGCCACGGCACGCCGTCGATCAGGTGGGCCCGCCGCAGGGTGTCGGCCACGATGGCGGCCTCCTGGCTGGTGCTGTCGGCCAGCAGCACCCGCACGTCGCCGGCCTCGGCCTCGGGGAGCGGCGCCAGGTCGCGGTGGTCGTGCTCGTGCCCGTACGCGTGGTCGGGCATGGGGGCGACCGGCAGCCGGGCGGCGACCCGGCGCGAGGCCTCCAGCAGGTCGGCACCGCTCCTGCGGCAGGCCCGCAGCGCCAGCACCGGGGCGGGGCGGCCGTCGCGGGCCGGGAAACGCTCGGGGAACTTCATGATGCCCTGCACGTCGGCGCCCCTGAAGCCGTAGATCGACTGGTCGGGGTCTCCCACCGCGACCAGGTCACGGCCGTCGCCCGCGAGCTGGGCGAGCAGCAGCTCCTGCGCCGGGTCGGTGTCCTGGTACTCGTCGACGAACACCACGTCGTGCGCGGCCCGCTCGCGCGCCAGCACGTCAGGCCCGGCCAGCAGCGCCGAGGCGGCCCTGACCAGCTCGGCGTAGTCGTAGGTCTCCTCGGGGTCGAGGTCGAACCTGTCCTGGTAACGCTCGGCGAACCGGCCGGCCGCCGCCCAGTCGGCGCGCCCGTGCCGCCGGCCGAGCGCGACGAGGCGCTCGGCGTCGAGGCCGCGCTCGTTGGCCCGCGACAGGAAGTCGCGCAGCTCCTCGGCGAACCCGCGGGTCTTGAGCGGCTCGCGCAGCGACGCCGGCCAGTCGGGCGCGCCGTTCTCCAGCTCGCCGTGGAGCAGGCGGCGGATCTCCAGGAGCTGCTCGGGACCGGTGAGCAGGCGCGGCGGGGGCTTGCCTGCCAGCACGGACTCGCGGCGCAGGAGCGCGTAGGCGTAGGAGTGGAAGGTGAGGGCGAGCGGGGTGCGGGTGGTGCGGCGCAGGCGGGCGGTGACGCGCTGGCGCAGCTCCTCGGCGGCCTTCCTGCTGAAGGTGAGGATGAGCACCCGCTCGGGGTCGAGGCCCCGCCGCTCGATCCGGTCGACGACGCTCTCCACGATCGTGGTGGTCTTGCCGGTGCCGGGACCGGCGAGGACGAGGAGGGGACCGCTCCCGTGTTCGACCACGGCACGCTGGTGCTCGTCGAGCACAGGAGGCACAACAGGGCCGCCGTTGCCGCGACGCACCAGCCGCCAGGTCTGACCACTCACAACACTAGATTCCACCAGACCACAGGGGTAGATCGTGCCGACTTGCCCGGTCTCCTCGCACGATCCGCCTACCGTACCGAGGCAAATATCCAGATCCCCGGCGACACGCCGCCCCGCCGTTCGCCCTGAGCTTCACCTCTGCATACAGAAAGTGACGTCCGGTAACCGGGGGTTATGCGCTGGCTGGTCCACTCCGAGACGTCGCTGTACTCCGACGAGTGGCTGGACCTCAGGGTCGCCGACATGGAGCTGCCCGACGGGCGCCACCTCGGCCACCGGCTCGTCCGCACCATGCCCGGCGCGGGGGTCGTCGTCACCGACGGCCACGACCGGGTGCTGCTGATCTGGCGGGCACCGCTTCGTCACCGACACCTGGGGCTGGGAGATCCCGCACGGGCGGATCGACGAGGGCGAGATGCCGATCGCGGCGGCGGCCCGCGAGGTCGAGGAGGAGACCGGATGGCGGCCCGGCCCTCTGCGCCCGCTGCTGTCCGTCCAGCCGCTCAACGGGTCCGACAGCATGCACCACGTCTACCGCGCCGAATCGGCCACCCGCGTCGGGCCGCCCGCCGATCCGTCGCAGTCCACGCGGGCGGAGTGGCTCCACCTCTCCCTGGTCCGCGGGCTCATCGCCGGCGGGGAGATGGTCTGCGGCACCAGCGTGGCGGCGCTGCTCTACCTCCTGGTGGAGCACATCCCCCACGGTGGCGCGGCACGGCCGCCCGCCGATCCCGGCAGGTGCCTCCTCCTGCCGGACCTGCCCGACCTCTTCTGACGACCGGCCGCCGCCCCCGTCAGGGGAACAGGTGGTCCACCACGCGCGCCGTGGCCTTGCCGTCGTCCTTGGGCGCGAACGTGGCGCGGAAGGCGTCGTAACGGTCCGCGTGTGCCGCCGCCACCTCGTCGATCGACCTCAGCGCGTCGATCACCTCGGCCGACGTCGACAGCACCGGACCCGGCGCCTGCTCGGGCAGGTCGAGGTAGAGTCCCCGCTTCGACGCGTATTTCGCCAGGTCGTAGCCGTAGAACACGATCGGGCGGCCGGTGCAGACGAAGTCGAACATGACCGAGGAGTAGTCGGTCACCAGGACGTCGGTCACCAGAAGCAGCTCGGCTATGTCTGGATATGTGGTGACGTCGCGGGCGATGTCGGGGACGGCGGGCATGGCCTGCATGGGGTGGGCCCGTACAAGGATCTCGTGGTCGGCGCCCAGCGCCTCCCTGGCCTTGGCGAGGTCGAGCTTGACCATGGCGTTCTTGCGGTCGTAGTCACGCCACGTCGGCGCGTACAGGACCACCCGCTTGCCCGGCGCCAGCCCGAGACGCTCGCGCACCGCCGCCGCGAGCGCGTCGCGGTCGGGCGAGGTGAGCACGTCGTTGCGGGGCAGGCCGCTCTCCAGCACCTCGCCCTTGTAGCCGAACGCCTTGCGCAGCACCGGTGTGGCCCACGGCGACTGCGACAGCAGCAGGTCCCAGCCGCGCACCTCCGCCGCCTGCCGGTGCCAGATCGGCGGCTTCGGGTCGCGCTGCATGTGGGGCTGGTCGTTGCCGATGTGCTTGACCGGGGTGCCGTGCCAGGTCTGCACCACGACCTGGTCCTCGCGGGCGCGGAACCACGTGGGCAGGAACGCGTTGGTGATGATGTGGCGTGACCTGGCCAGCGCCGCGTGGTGCTCGCGGCTGCCGGCACGCACGACGGTCGCGCCGCCGTCCGGCACGAACGCGCCGTCCTTGACGATCCAGATGTGCTCGCGGTCGTCGCCCCGCCGCAGCCGCTCCTCGTAGATGGCGCGGACGCTGTCGGCGTACAAACGCCCGTCGTTGACGACGTAGGCGGTCGCGTCCGTCAGCGGCTCGGTGCGCTGGGCCGGGTAGAACACGCGGCGCAGCACGTGGGTGCCCGCCACGCCGCGCTCGTCGGCGGGACGGTCCTCCTCGACCGTCACCACCGGCACGTCGAACCGCGTGGAGATCATCCGGTACGTGCGGCCGTCGAACGTGCGGGGATCCTCGTCGAACCCGGGCAGCGCGGCGTGGTCGACGCGCAGCGGCACGATCTCACCCGAGGGGTGGCGCACCGACAGGTTCCAGGAGCCGGACGCCAGCGGCACGGCATCGCCGAAACGGTCCATGGCCGCCGGCTCGACGCGTACGGTGAACGCGTCGCCGGACCGCTCCATGGGAATCCAGTAGGACAGCCCCGACCTGTGCCGCAGCGTGAGCGTGCGGGAGCCCGGCGCGTCGGGATAGTCGCCGCGCAGGACGAGCACCGGCCCTTCCCAGGCCGCCGAGGTGATCACCGGCCGGATGCGGTGGGCGGAGACGACGACGCGGTCGCGCCGGTCGCCGAGCACGGTGATCTCGCGGTCGCCCACGGTCGTGCGGGTCCCCGCCAGGTCGGCGAGCATGACCGACGCGGCGGGGTCGCCCTTGGGCTCGACCCAGAGCCGCCGGCCGTCCTTCTCCTGCAGCAGCGCGGGCACGGCCAGCCCGACGACGACCTGCGTGCCGTCGCCCGAGGCCGTGAAGTCGGCGGCGATGCGGTGGCCGCCCAGCCTGGCGTGGCCCTTGGTCACCGTACGGCCGGGGAGGGAGATCTTGAGTTCGAGGCGTTCGCCGTCGACGGACACGCCCTTCAGCTCGGCCCGGTTGGGCTGGAGCACGACCTGCAGCGCCCTGTCGGACGTCCAGACGGGCCTGGCCCACCAGCCGGGCTTCAGCCGGCGCCCGGCCGGCCGCTCCGCCCTGCCGATCGAGAAGCCGCGCAGCAGGCCGGTGGCCCGCGCCCCCCGGCTCCAGAACACGATCTCCGCGCGCCACGTCGTGGCGTCGGGCACGGAGGGCCGGTGGCGCATGCGGCGGCGCACGGCGGACACCGCGCCGCGCACGGCGCCGCGCCAGCGCAGCGACCACGGGCTGAGATCCGCGGTGAATCCGGACCAGTCGTAGTTGCAGCCGGGCTCGCGAGCCCCGTGGGTGGCCTCGGGGGCGAGGACCCGGCGCGTGCGCATGCGGATGGGCGGCAGCCACCGGGGGCCCCGCAGCACCACGGTCGCCCAGTTGAACCTGCGACTGCGCACGGACAGGCCCGCCAGGTAGGCGAAGCCGGTGACGCGCAGCTTGCCGTCGACCCAGACGATGTCGTCGATGTGGGTCACGGGGACCAGGTCGGAGCGGCGCAGCCGGAGCAGGTCGGGCGGCAGCTCGTCGCTGAAGGGCAGCTCGGCGTACCAGCGCAGGCCCTTGCGGATGCGCTTGGACGGCTCGGCCGCCGCGGCCACGACCGTGGTGAGCGTCTCGCCCTCGACGAGCTCCTCGTCGGGGCGGTGCTCGATCAGGTGGCAGATGACGCGGCGCGCGACCGGCAGGTCACGTTTGACGCGCGCGTCGACGGCCGCCAGGTAGGGGCGGATGAGCTGGAGCAGTTCGCGCCGGCGCGCCGCGCCGCGTTTGACCGCGAGGTCCATGCGGCTCCCCAAGGGGCCGCTCAGCACCTCGGTGTCGAACGCCGCGTCGCGACCGCCTGGGCCGACCGCTCGCATGACCGCTTCGAGAGGCTCGCCACGATCACAAAGATCTTGGACAGCCTTCAGGCGGTCGGCGAGCGAATCGCCGCCCTGGCTTTGGGCTGTAACGCCGGTGGCCATGGGGAGGCACCGCCTTTCGGGCCGCCATCAGTGTTTTGCCCATGGTAATGGGCGTCACATGTCACAGAATCGCCCGTTCGGCGAAAGTGCTGGTCAAGCCGCTTACTGAAAATCCGCTGAACGCCCGTCCCAGCGAGCCAGCCGCATGTCCACCCGCTCGCCGCGCAGCGGCGTGCCCTCCTCGCGCCAGTGAGCCAGGCATCTTCGCAGGTGGTCGGGGGCGGCGCCGCTGCCGTCCGCGTGCACGACCCGCCACCACGGCACGCCGCCGCCCCACGTCGACATCACCGCCCCGACCTGACGCGGACCACCCTCGCCGAGGTATTCGGCGATGTCGCCGTAGGCCATGACCTTGCCCGGCGGGATGCGCTCCACGAGATCGAGCACCTTCTCCGCGAACGGGTTCATGGAGTCCATGCGGCCGGCCCCGCGTCGATGATCTCGTCGAACTTGCCGATCTCCACCGTGCCGCCGCCCGCCTCGACCTCGATGACGCCGTCACGCAGCGCGTAGACCTCGCCGTCCTCGCCCACGAGCCGGGCGCCGAGCGCGGCCGACAGGCGCAGGAGCTGCGCCACCTGCCAGTCGGAGCCGGGCTCGCCGATCAGCTGGTCGTCCCAGCGTGCCACCGCGTGCGTGGCGCCCCCGTGACCGGCCACGATCTCGTCAGATCCGCGCAGCTCGAACCCGGCCGGCGCGATGGCCTTCGCGAGCTCCGCGAAGGCGAGTGGTGACTCACGCACCACCCGCAGCTCGTATCCCATGACGGGGGACCATAGCGGAACTTTACTCCTCCCGTCGTACGGAGCCTTTCACTCCTTGCGTTGATTGAGCATGATGACCGCGCCGCAGAACGCCACCAGCGCCACCAGCACGCCGCCGCCGTACAACAGCAGGCGGAGCGGGTCGGGCCCTGGAGGCGCCGGGACGGGCGAGTCCGCGCCCTCCCCGAAGTGCTCCATCCCCGGCACGACGCTGCGTTTCGCGCCGGTCAGGCGCCCGGCGGCATTGAGCGCGGCCGCCGCGTCGACCACGCCGAACCCTGTCTGGTCGTCGTAACCGGCGGCGGGCCGGCCCCTGGCGCTCGACGACAGCGCCTGGGCCACCTGCTCCGGACGCATCTTCGGATAGCGCGACTTGATCAGCGCGGCCACGCCCGCCACGAGCGCGGCGGCCGAGCTGGTGCCCTGCGACATCTCGTAGCCGCTCTTGCGCTTGACCACGGGCACGCCGACGCCGGGCGCCGCGACCAGCACCGACAGGTTGTCGCTGCTGAACGTCGCCCGCCTGCCCTGCTTGTCGGTGGCCGCCACGCCGATGACGCCCGGATAGCCGGCGGGGAAGCTCCAGTAGGAGGTGCCCTCCTTCTTGGCGTAGTCGGTCTGGCCGTCGTTGCCCACGGCGGCCACCAGGACGACGCCCTTGCCGAGCGCGTAGGAGACGGCCTCGCGCTCGGACCTGAGCGGGCCGTAGGAGCCGATCGACATGCTGACGACCTGGGCGCCGTGGTTGGCCGCGTAGCGCAGGGCGCGGGCCAGCGGGCTCTCCGGCGAGCGCCCGTCGTCCGGCGCCGGCGTGATCATCGTGGGCTCCTCGTCGGTCACCAGGGGCAGCGAGAGGATGCGCGCGGCCGGGGCGACGCCGGTGAACCCGCCGTCCTCGCCCGAACCGGCGATCAGCCCGGCCATGGCGGTGCCGTGCCTGCCCGGCGACACTTCGCGGCTCACCGCGCCCGAGGTCATGTCGGGGCCGGCGCTCACGCGGCCCTTGAGCTCCTTGACCTCGCCGTCCACCGCGCTGTCCACGACGGCGACGGTGACGCCCGCGCCCTTGGTGACCGACCACGCCTGCTGGATGTTGAGCGCGTCCAGCACCCACTGCTGCTGGTCGCGTACGGGGTCGGCGGCGGGCCCGGCCAGCACGAGCAGCGCTGCCGTGAGCGTGCGTACGGCGTTCAGCACACGTTCCCCTGGGTACAGGGCGGCACCTTGGGCGGGTCCGCCAGGAAGTAGGCGATCTGGTTGCCGACCGACTTGGCCGCCGGCCACAGCTCACTGTGCAGGATCTCCTCGGGCGGGACCGCGGCCCTGGTGCGCCCGTCGGCGTAGCCCGCCGTCGAGAACACGATGTACGGCCCCGCGCCCACCCAGCCGGTGCGCTGGCGCTGCTGCGGGCCGAAGCGTTCGGTCACCGTGCCGGGGAAGGCGACCGGCAGCACGCCGACGCGGTCGTCCTTGGTGAGCTCGTCCGTCGCCGAGACCCTGGACTCCTCGTCCTCCAGCACGGCGACGCCGACCGTCATGACGAACGCGGCCGTCTGGTCGGTGTACGTGGCCCGCAGCATGGTGACGCAGCCGTGGCTCTGCAGCACCCCGGCCACGGAGGCGTCCACGCCCTTGCCGCAGTCGGTCTCAGGTGCGATGCCGACGCGCCTGGCGTACTGCTGGGCGCGGTCGAGGCCGACGTACTTCACCTCTTCCGGGAAGACGCCCGTGGCCGGCCACGCCTGCCAGCGCCTGGCGATCTCCTCGTCCTTGTACTGGTTCTGCTCGGCGGCGGTCAGCGGGCGCGAGCGGGTCTCGGCGACCAGCCCGACCGTGCCCAGCAGCACGACGACGGCCGAGACGGCGACGATGACGCCGAGCAGCGCGACGAAGATGCGCCGGTAGCGAATGCCCTGCCTGAGGTCTTCCATCTGGGCGCGCTGCCGGGCGGCCGTGCGCATGCGGGAATTGGCCGCGGGCCATGCGCGGACGCGTGACCTGCGGCCGGTCGCGGCACCGAGCGGGTTGCTCCGTCGCTGCGCGGCCTCTCCCCCGGCGCGCGGAAGCCCTGAGGTCGTCCTACGTGCCTTCACCACCGCCTCGTTCCCGCGTTCGCTTGTCTATTTCGTCCCCCTAAGTAGGCGGATCATGCCTCTTGTGAGCTCTGCGCCCGGCGTACGCGCCTGACCAGGATGAAGATGACGGCCAGGGACGCGAGCGCGCCGGCGCCCGCCGCGGCGGCGATGGCGGAGTAGAGCGTCACCTGCCGCTGGTCCCTGGTGATGACCTTGACGGGGCCCGCGTCGCCGCCGGCCAGCGGCTGGGCCGGGTCGTGGGCCTCGGCGCCGGTGGCGGTCTCGGTGTGCCCGGCGAGCTTGCCGGCCTCGGACAGCGCCCTGGCGGCGTTCACGACGCCGAAGCCGGTGGCGGTGTCGTAGCCGCCGGGCGGGCGGTCGGTGGCGCCGGTGGAGAGGGCGCGGGCGACGAGCGGCGGCGACATATCCGGATATTTCGCTTTGATGAGGGCGGCTACCCCGGACACCAGCGCGGTCGCCTGCGAGGTGCCCCTGCCGACCCAGTATTCGTCGCCGGGACCCGCGCCCATGATGTCCACGCCGGGCGCGGACACCAGCACCGAGGAGTTCCAGTTGGAGAACGCGGCCCGCCGCAACCGCCGGTCCGTCGCCCCCACCGAGACGACCCCCGGGAACGCCGCCGGGTAGGAATAGGGTGCGAAGCCGCGGTCGATCTTGCCGTCGCCGTGGTTGCCGGCGGCGGCCACGAGCACGACGCCCTTGGAGATGGCGTAACGGATGGCCGCACGCTCCTGCCGGGTCGCCAGCTCTTTGGAGATCGACATGTTGATCACGTCTGCTCCCTCGTCCACCGCGTAGCGAATGCCACGGGCCACCACGTTCTCGAAGCGCTCGGCGGAGTTGAACTCCCGGAAGCCAGGCTCTTCGTCCTCGAGGATGACCCTTACTGACAGTACGTCTGCTTCGGGCGCGACGCCGATGATCCCCCGTTTTCCCTGGGGCCCGTGGCCGTGCCCGGCGATCAGCGAGGCCATGTACGTGCCGTGCAACCTGCGCGGAGTCACGCCCCGCGGGTTTGCGCCCTCAGTGAAATCCTTGCCCACGCGTACCGAGCCGGCCAGGTCACGATGGCGCCGGTCGACACCGGAGTCGAGCACGGCCACCAGCACCCCCGCGCCCCTGCCGGTGCGCCACGCCTCGGCGAGGTCGAGGGTCTCGATCACCGCCTGCTGGCCGCCCCGCACGTCGTCGGCCAGGACGGGCGGCGTCGCGAGCAGCAACGGCCCGAGCGCCGCCACCACCGCACTCCGCCTCAGCACCGCACCGCCTCTGCCCCGCCTCAGCACGCCCACTCCTTGGCCGTGCAGTCGGGCATCCGCGGCGTGCTCAGCCTCGACAGCACGTGCTCGGAGATCTCGGTGGCGAAGGCGAAGATGGCGGGCCGCTGCTCGCCCACCGCCTCGGCGGGCCGCCCGTCCACCTGGCCGGCGGTCGTCAGCACGAGGTAGGGGCCCGCCTGGCGCACCGAGCCCGCCTGGCGTACGGCAGGGGTGAACCGGTCGGCCACCGTGCCGCGAAAGGCCAGCGGCCGCAGCCCGGGCTCGGGTTCGCCGTTGTCGGAGAAGGCGGACTTGGCGTGCAGAGCGCCCCGCTCGTCGCGCATGGCGACGACGCCGATCGTGACGAGCACCCCGCGCAGCGCGTCGATGTAGGTCGCCCGCAGCACGCCCCGGCAACCCGCCGTACGCAACGCCGTGGCGGCCCCGGCGTCCACGGAGTCCGCGCACGAGGTGCGCGGCGAGATGCCGATCCTCGTCGCTCGCTCTCGCCCGCCCTGCTCGGCGGCGTAGGGCAGCGTGGCGGGGAAGATGCGGCCGGTGGGCCAGGCGCGCCAGCGTTCGGCGATCTCGCGCTGGGCCGCCGCGTGCAGCTCGGCCGTGCTCGGCCCGCGGGTCAGCTCCGTTCCCGCCGCGCTGCCGGCCACCCCGGCGGCCACCGCGCAGAGCAGCGTCAGCGCGGAGGCCGTCACCAGGGTGGGCCAGGGGCGTGCGGAATTCACGGCGAGCGCCCCTTTGAGACCGTCAGTAGCTGGGCAGGCTCGGGTCGACCGTCTTGACCCAGCTCAGCACGCCACCGCCGACGTGGACGGCGTCGGAGAAACCGGCGTCCTTGACGACCGCCAGCGCCTCGGCCGAGCGCGCGCCCGACTTGCAGTGCAGCACGATCTTCTTGTCCTGCGGCATCTTCTCCAGGGCCGAGCCGTTGAGGAACTCGCCCTTGGGGATCAACGTGGCGCCGGGGATGGAGACGATCTCGTACTCGTTGGGCTCGCGGACGTCGACGACGTAGATGTTCTCGCCGCGGTCCATCATGCCCTTGAGCTCGAGCGCCGTGATCGTGGAACCGCTGGCGGCCTCGGCGGCCTCGTCGGAGATCGCGCCGCAGAACGCCTCGTAGTCGTCGAGCAGCTGCGTGACCGTCGGGTTTTTCCCGCACAGCACGCACTCGGGGTCCTTGCGGACCTTGACGTCGCGGTATTTCATCTCCAGGGCGTCATAGATCATCAGCCGCCCGACCAGCGGCTCGCCGATGCCGGTCAGCAGCTTGATGGCCTCGTTGACCTGGATGGAGCCGATCGACGCGCACAGCACGCCGAGCACGCCGCCCTCGGCGCACGACGGCACCATGCCGGGAGGCGGGGGCTCAGGGTAGAGGCAGCGGTAGCACGGGCCGTGCTCGGCCCAGAACACGCTCGCCTGCCCGTCGAAGCGGTAGATCGACCCCCAGACGTACGGCTTGCCGAGCAGCACCGCGGCGTCGTTCACCATGTAGCGCGTGGCGAAGTTGTCGGTGCCGTCGACGATGAGGTCGTAGCCGGAGAAGATCTCCATGACGTTTTCCGTGGTCAGCGCCGTGTTGTGGATCACGACGTCGACCAGCGGGTTGATCTCACGGACCGACGCGGCGGCGCTCTCGGCCTTCGGCTTGCCCACGTCGGACTGGCCGTGGATGACCTGGCGCTGCAGGTTGGACTCATCGACCACGTCGAAGTCGATGATGCCGAGGGTGCCGACGCCGGCCGCCGCGAGATAGAGCAGCGCGGGCGAGCCCAGGCCCCCGGCGCCCACACACAGCACCTTGGCGTTCTTCAGCCGCTTCTGCCCCGCCATGCCCACATCGGGAATGATCAGGTGACGCGAGTAGCGGCGCACTTCGTCGACGGTCAGCTCATCGGCCGGCTCGACCAGCGGTGGCAACGACACTTTCTACGCTCCCGTTTGCAGGGGTCTCATCTCACCTTGAAACCTAGCTGGCGAGTCGGGCATTCCCCAATCGCGTCTCACCGATCAGACGGCGCGCCTCCGCCGCCACGACCTGCGGTGTCTCCATCATCGCCACGTGCCCGGCCGTGGGCAGCAACACCAGCCTGACCTTCCGGAATGTACGGTACGCCTTCGCGGCCATGGCCGGGCGCACCAGACGGTCGTGCCGCCCGTGCACGATCAGGGTCGGCGCCTTGACCTTCGCCGCCTGGCGCCAGAGGTTGTCCTCGCCGAAGCGGAAGTATTCGGCGACGATGCCCCGGGCGGAGGCGATCACGGCCTCACCGGCGTGGGGGAGGTCGTCGCGCCTGCGCTGCTCGTCCACGGCCTCGCGCAGGCGGTCGGGATGGACGGCGGCCGCGTTGGCGTAGACCATGGCGAGCGAGGCGCTGACCCGCTGCTCCGCCGGGAGCAGCCGCATCGTGTTCGCCGCCCACTCCCCCAGCTTGGGCAGCGCGGCGGCGGCCACGCGGACGGGGCCGTACCTGGGGAGCAGGTCGGGCAGCGCGGGCGAGATGAGGGTGAGCGAGCGGACCAGGTCGGGACGGCAGGCGGCGACCCTGACGGAGACCGCGCCGCCGAGCGAGTTGCCGAACAGGTGGGCCGGTCCCGTCCGCTCCAGCAGGCCGACCACGGCCTTGGCGTGGCCCGCGACGGTGTAGTCGCCGTCGGCGGGGACCGGCGAGTGACCCGCGCCGGGGAGGTCCAGGGCGTGGCAGGTGACCTCGTTCTTGAGCTCGTCCATGAGGTCGGTCCAGTTGGTCGCCGAACCCGCCAGCCCGTGCACGAAGACGGCCTGCTCCGTCGGGCCCTCCCTGACCGCCTGCGCGTGCGCCGCGCCCGGCCCCTCGCCATGGGGCGGCCTGGCGGTGGAGGAACCGGCCCGGGTCTCGCCTGGGGCCGGCTGGGTGGATCGGACGTGCACCGAGCCGATCATGCGTCCCGGCCAGTGCGGGACCGGCTCCGCGGTCATCATCGAACCTCCTTCGTCGCGCTCGGGCGTTTCTTCCCCTCTCCTCAACGATAACCACGCAATACCGGCGCGGCCGGCGCCGTGACGGGCGGCTTGCCTGGCTACGCCGATTCGGACATATCGACATATATCGCTTCATAGATATCTAAGGGATCTCATGACAGCCCAAGACTGCGGCAAAAGCTGCCGTTTGCCGTTTATGGCAGGCATGGCTCGGAAAGCATCAGACCAGCGAAACCTAGCGTAATCGCCGAGGCACTCAGCGTTAATGGCGGGATCGACGAAGGTGCGGCGCAGCCGCACTCATTCGAGCATGCCCGCCGACGCGCCATTCCGTGCCGCCGGCAGGTCGCGCCATTTCATCACGCCGGCGAATACGTACGCCAGAAATCAGATCAGGATATTGCGCTCGCGCGCCCAGGACATCCGGATGCCGGGCGGGCAGTATCCGCCATTCCGTGCTGCGGCCCTCCGGGTTGCGGCACAATCGGACATATCATGTCATTTCATTGGATAGACGTTTAAGCCGAGCAATAAGATTGACAATGCACAGCAAAATAGAGTGATTCCTGTTTGCCCACCCGCAGCCCCGGAAATGACTTTCCACGGATGACTCTTCAGCAGCCGTCCAAGACCTGTTTTCAGGTAACCCGGAAACGTCGAGAACGGGGCAACCGATCCTTTAGGGGGAAAACGCAATGCCCAAGCTCAAGAGTGTTATCGCAGGCCTCGCCCTTAGCACGGCGATGACCGGCGGCGTGGTCGGCCTGGGCGCGACCAGCGCCGAGGCCAACACCCCGGTCCGCACCGGCCCGTCCGTCGTCACTGGGGACGACGGCGGCTGGGGCTGGGGCTGGGGACACCGGCGTCACCACCGCCAAAGCTGCAAGCGTCACGGCCACCACCACGGTGGCGGCTGGGGCTGGGGCTGGGGACACCGTCGTCACCACCGCGGGAACATCTGCGTCGTCATCCGCAATGACAACCGCAACGAGAACGGCGAGCGCCGGCACCACCACCACAACCGTGGTTGGTGACATGACCGCGAAATGATGGCGCAGGGATGAACACCCGTTATCCGTGAATGGCCGTCGTGCACAGCGACGTGAACACGACCGCGAATATCGGGATCATTTCTCCTCATCTCGCACGGCACTCCCGGTGAGGGCTCCACTGGCATCCGCCAGGGGGCCCTCGCTGCATTTGTTCGGGCATATAGCGGCGGCGATCCCCACAAAGGCCATGCAGGTCTCTACTATCCGGCAAAACTGGACAATTCCGGTTAGTTGGTCACTGAGTCGGATATATGTAGACCACGGATGAATCGCTAGCGAGGCATCCGATCCCGCTTCCCGCCGATCCTCGCGATCACAGGAAACGGGAGAACGGGGCAATCGATCCTTTAGGGGGAAAACGCAATGCCCAAGCTCAAAAGTGTTATCGCAGGCCTCGCCGTCAGCACGGCGCTGACCGGTGGCGTGGTCGCCGCGGGCGCGACCACGACCGCTGCCAGTGCCGCTACCCAGGTCAGCGCGGGCACGTCCGTCCTGGCGGGCGGTCACTGCCACAAGCGTCGCTGCGGTTGGGGCTGGGGCCGCTGGGGCAAGTGGCGCCGGCACCACCACCACGGCCACGGCCGTATACGGATCGTCATCATCAACCGGAACCACAACCACAACCGCTTCGACCACGACCGGTTCAGGTGATCGGGCTCACGCCATAGCCTGAGCCCGGTGGCGCGCTCCCTGCGCCACCCCCGGAGTCCGCCAAGGCGATGAACTCCGGATCACCACAGAGTGCCCGCATTCGCGGCGACCGACGTCCTCCTTCCGGAGTCTTCGACGTCCACCCGGCGGATGCGGGCACTTCGCGTTCCCCGTACCAGGTTCCGGGGGGCTCCTCGTCGCCGACGACACACACCGCCGCCGAACCTGCGTCCGCTGGAGGCGTCGGTTTCCCGGCAGGAGACGCAGGACGTACACGCGGCATGCCCACGAGCTCGTTGACTCACGAGCGGGCGCGCGCACAGACGTGCAGGCACACGGACGGGCGCACCGCCGCACAGACGTGCAGGCACACGGACGGGCGCACCGCCGCGCGGGCGGACGGGCGGGAGGACGGACGGGAGGACGGACGGGAGGACGGACGGGCGGGCATGCGGACGAGCGGGCGGGCCAGCGCGGGCGGCGGGTGTATGGGCGCATGACACACGGACGGGCGAACGCACGGATTGATGGACGGACGAGCGAGCGAGCGGACGCACGGACGGGCCGACGGATGCACCGTCGCACGGATGAGCGGGCCGACGCACAGGCGGGCGAGCGCACCAGCGGGTCGAGCACGCAAGCTGCGGTCATCGCCGCATGAGCCGCCAGCTCAACGTCACGTCTCCTGCGATCAACCGCGCGTCCTGCCGCCCGCCTCGCCTCGGGCGCCGTATTTCCTGACACCCATCCTCCGGCGCCATGCCCCGCGCACTCCGGCCCGTTTCCGCACGTGCTCCGGCACCTCCCCACGCACTCCGGCGCCATGCCCCGCGCGCTCCGGCCCGTTTCCGCACGTGCTCTGGCACCTCCCCACGCACTCCGGCGCCATGCCCCGCGCGCCCCGGGCCCTTTCCGCGTGTGCTCCGGAACCATGCCCCCGCTGGAGCCTGGCCGGCGGCCCCGCCGACCGTGCCGTGCCGGTCGCGCAACCGGCATGCCCGCCTGCACGCGTACCCGCCGCTGAGGGCTGCTGCAGTGGAGGCGTTGACGGGCGGCGGGAGGGCGGCGGTGGCTGCGACACGAGCGCGCGTCCAGCAGGCGCGGTGGATGAGGTGGGTGACGGGAAGCGGCCCGAGGGTGACGGGAAGCCGGCCCGGGAACACGAGAAGGCGGCCCGGGGGACGG
>NZ_SMKO01000013.1 GCF_004348685.1 Nonomuraea deserti
GAGGGGCGGGACGGCGGTCGCGTACTGGTGCGTTTCGACCAGTCGCAGCGTGCGGCGCAGCACCGGCGTGCTGATCGCCCACCTGGCCGACTTGGGCACCGGGATGTAGTCGTCCTCGGCCGTGCGCGTCGTCGTGGTCGTGGTCCTGGACAGGGAGTACTGGATGAGCGCCCCGCCGTCCTCGGTGCGCAGCGCGTAGACCGGGTAGTTGTCGGCGCTGAAGATCGAGTCGTAGC
Organism: Nonomuraea deserti; assembly: GCF_004348685.1. Taxonomy (GTDB): domain Bacteria; phylum Actinomycetota; class Actinomycetes; order Streptosporangiales; family Streptosporangiaceae; genus Nonomuraea; species Nonomuraea deserti. The sequence continues at coordinate 237 of NZ_SMKO01000013.1, forward strand.
TGAAGCCCTCGGTCTTGGCGTCCTCGCGGTGCGAGGCGATCTGCTCGGCCACCTCCGTCGTGTACGGCCCCTCCGCGACGAGGCCGGCGGTGACCCCGGCGGTGCCCGTCTCGGCCACGCTCGCGTGCACGGGCCCCATGAACTGCGGGCTGATCGTGACGGTCTTGTCGTCGGAGGCGACCGCGTCGGCGTAGCCGTCGGCGTCGAGTCGGATCTCCGGCAGCTTCTGCCCGGGCACGAGCCGGGCCGCGGAGCTGATGCGCCAGCGGTCGGACCTGGTGAACGTCAGGAGCGTCGGATGCCCGTCGCGGGTCGCCAGCGCGCTGAACCACGGCGACCCTTCGCCCTGCTCGAACCGCGGCACGAACAGGGTCGGCGACCCCCACGTGTAGCGGCGCGGCGCGTAGTCGGTGGACAGGTAGTCGGCCACGGTGATGCGGGTCTGCCCGCCGGCCGTGAGGTCGACGGCCAGCCCGAGGCGCCCCTGCAGGTCGCTCTTCACCCGCAGCACGTCGTCGGAGACGGTGATCTCGGCGAAGACCTCGGCCGCTTCTGTGCGCGTGACCTCCGGCTCGTCCGGCGACGGCGAGGGGGTGGTGGACGCGGCGGCGGCGGAGCTGGTGGGGGTCGACCGTGGCTGGGCATCGCTGGTGCAGGCGGTCGCCGCGGCAAGCAAGCCGGCGGCGAGCGCCAGCGCTGTCCGCCGACCATGTACACGCACCTGGCCCATGGTATTCGCGCCGGAGGCACGCCGAGGCCCCCGACACCGATCAGCCGGTCTCCAGCGCTGAACAGGGGCGCTTGGGAGGTGAAGTCCCCGGAGGAGGCTAGTGTAGGGAGACGTGGCAGGTATGGATCCGGCAGAAGAGATCAACGAGCTCGCGGGCACGCTCCGCAGCATCCAGGACGTGCTCGACCTCGACGCGATGCGCAAGCAGATCGACGAGCTCGAGCAGCAGGTTGCCGCCCCTGACCTGTGGGACGACCCCGACCTGGCACAGAAGGTGACCAGCAAGCTCTCCCACCTCCAGGGCGAGCTCAACCGCGTCGAGGGCCTGGCGCGCAGGCTCGACGACCTGACGGTCCTCTACGAGCTGGCCGCCGAGGAGAGCGACGACGACACGCGTGCCGAGGCCGACAAGGAGCTCGACACGCTGAGGTCCGACATCGGCGCCATGGAGGTCCGCACGCTGCTGTCGGGCGAGTACGACGCCCGCGAGGCGCTCGTCACGATCAACTCCCAGGCCGGTGGCGTCGACGCCGCCGACTGGGCCGAGATGTTGCTGCGGATGTATCTGCGCTGGGCCGAGCGCAAGGGCTATGCCACCGAGGTCTACGACACCTCCTACGCGGAGGAGGCCGGCATCAAGTCGGCCACGTTCACGGTCAAGGCCCCCTACGCCTACGGCACGCTGCGCGGCGAGCACGGCACCCACCGTCTCGTGCGCATCAGCCCGTTCGACAACCAGGGGCGCAGGCAGACGTCGTTCGCCGGGGTCGACGTCGTGCCGGTGGTCGAGCAGACCGACCACATCGACATCAACGAGGACGAGATCCGCGTCGACGTCTACCGTTCGAGCGGCCCGGGCGGCCAGGGCGTCAACACGACCGACTCGGCGGTGCGCATCACCCACATCCCGACCGGCATCGTCGTCTCCTGCCAGAACGAACGTTCGCAGCTCCAGAACCGCGCCACCGCCATGAACGTGCTCCAGGCCAAGCTGCTCGAGCGCAAGCGGCAGGAGGAGGCGGAGAAGATGTCGGAGTTGCGCGGCGCGTCCACCACGTCATGGGGCACGCAGATCCGCAACTACGTGCTGCACCCCTACCAGATAGTGAAGGACCTGCGCACCAACACCGAGGCGGGCAACCCGTCGGCGGTGCTCGACGGCGACCTCGACGCGTTCATCGAGTCGGAGATCCGCTGGATGCGGCGGCAGGAGTCAGAAACCGAATAGATGGTTGAGCACGAGGCTCACGAAGAGCAGCACGACGAGGAGCACGACGACGACGGCGGGTGACAGCCCGGCGAAGCCGTGCTGGTGCATGCGTTCTCTGCTGGCGCGGCAGAGGGGGCAGCGTCCCTCGATCACGGGGTGGGCGCATTGCGCGCATACGAGGTGTTCACAGCTCATGACAGCCCCAAGTCTAGCCGCACAATCGTTTTGTTTCCGTTATGGACGTTCCATGCCAGTCTTCCCTCTAGACTGTCGTCTGGCCAATCGGAACGTCGATCAACGGTAAAGAAGACGCCCCCGGTCGGCCAGTGGCGGGAAGTGGGCATATGCCACCCTCGCTTCCGTCCTGACCCCTAGACTGGCATGCCGTGATGCTCTCGTGATCCATTTCGATAATGTCATCAAGGTCTACGCGAACCAGAACCGGCCCGCTCTCGACCACGTGTCTGTTGACGTGGACAAGGGCGAGTTCGTGTTCCTCGTCGGTCCTTCGGGATCAGGCAAGTCCACGTTCCTGCGTCTGATCCTGAAGGAGGAGCGGCCGAATGGCGGCGCGATCCACGTCGCCGGGAAAGATCTGTCCCGTCTCTCCAACTTCAAGGTGCCGCACCTGCGCCGCCGCATCGGCTGCGTGTTCCAGGACTTCCGGCTGCTCCCGAACAAGAACGTCTACGAGAACGTGGCGTTCGCGCTCGAGGTCATCGGTAAACCCCGGCGGTTCATCCGTAAGGTGGTCCCCGAGGTCATCGAGCTGGTCGGCCTGGAAGGCAAGGCCCACCGCATGCCCGACGAGCTGTCCGGCGGCGAGCAGCAGCGCGTCGCCATGGCCCGAGCGTTCGTCAACCGGCCGATGATCCTGCTGGCCGACGAGCCGACGGGCAACATCGACCCCGCGACGAGCATCGGCATCATGAAGGTGCTCGACCGCATCAACAGGACTGGCACCACGGTCGTCATGGCCACGCACGACGCGGCCATCGTCGACTCCATGCGCAAGCGTGTCGTGGAGCTGGAGGACGGCAAGATCGTCCGTGACCAGTCGCGTGGCGTGTACGGCCAGGCGTACTGACAGGGAGCTGCAGACAGAACATGCGGGCGAATTTCATCTTCTCCGAGGTCTGGATCGGCCTCCGTCGCAACTTGACCATGACGATCGCGGTGATCATCACCGTGGCGGTCGGTATGGCGATGCTGGGCGTCGGCTTGATGATCAACGCCCAAGTCGGCCTGATGAAGGGCTACTGGGACGACAAGGTCGAGGTCTCCGTCTTCCTGTGTGGCAAGGGCACCGCCATGCCGGCGTGTAACGGCAAGGAAGCCACCAACGGGCAGATCAAGGCCCTTGAGACACACATCAAGAGCATCCCAGGGGTCAAGGAGGTGTACTTCGAGGACCAGACGGCGGCATACAAGAACTTCAAGGACTCCTACTCCGCCAACAAGGCTCTCGTGGACGCCGCCAAGGTCGAGGACATGCCGCAGTCGTTCCGCATCAAGCTGGTCGACCCGGACAACTACCAGCCGATCGTCCAGGCGGTGCAGGGCCAGCCCGGCGTGGCGCAGGTCCTTGACCAGAAAGAGCTGATCGGCCCGTTCTTCGTCATGCTCGACAGGCTCGCCTTCGTCGCGCTGGCGGTGGCGATCATCCTGGTGCTTGCGGCCGCCCTGCTGATCGGCAACACGGTCCGGCTGTCGGCGTTCAACAGACGCAGGGAGACCGGCATCATGCGGCTGGTCGGCGCGTCCAACCTGTACATCCAGCTCCCCTTCGTCATGGAAGGCGTCATCGCCGGCCTGATCGGCGGGGTGTTCTCGGCGATCATCCTGATCATGGCCAAGGTCTTCCTGTTCGAGGAGCTCGGCAGTTTCTTCGGCGACGCCACCTCCCAGCTCGGCTGGAACGACGTGGCCCAGACGATCACGATCACCATGGTCATCGGCGTCGTGATCTGTGTGCTGGCCTCGTTCGTGACACTCCGCCGCTACCTCAGGGTCTAGCCATGCGCGCGCGGATGGGCCGCCGCCGCTCCGGCCGCCGGTAAAGTCGAAGCATGCCACGTGAGACCGGGCGGAAGGTCATCGCCCAGAACAAACGTGCTCGGCACGACTACCACGTCGACGAGACCTTCGAGGCGGGGCTCGTGCTGCAGGGCACCGAGGTGAAGTCGCTCCGCGAGGGCCGCGCCTCGCTCGCCGACGGCTACGCCAGCATCGACGGCGGCGAAGCGTGGCTGCTCAACGTCCACATCCCCGAATACTCGCAGGGCACGTGGACCAACCACACGGCCCGCCGCAAGCGCAAGCTGCTGCTGCACCGCAAGGAGATCGACAAGCTCGCCGCCAAGACCAAGGAGGGCGGGCTGACGATCGTGCCGCTGGTGCTCTACTTCAAGGACGGCCGGGCCAAGGTCGAGATCGGCCTGGCGCGCGGTAAGAAGGATTGGGACAAACGGCACGCGCTGGCGGAGCAGCAGGCCAAGCGCGAGATGGCCCGGGCGCTGCGGCACCGTACCCGATGAGAGCGGCGGCACCGCACCGATGAGACGCGCCCGCCGCACCGCCACCGCCACCCTCACCCTGGCGGTGGCGAGCACGATGCTGACCGGCTGCTTCGAGGAGCCGTCACCGCACGACGCGGTGCGCGACTTCCTCGTGGGCTGGCAGTCGGGCGACTACGAGCTGGCGGCAGGTCGTGCCGACGGCAACCTGGCGACCGTGCGCAAGGCGCTGGCCGACGCCAAGCTGGAGCTCGACGCGGCCTCCTTCCGCTTCAAGATCACGGACGTCAGCGTGACGGGCGAGGAGTCCAAGGCCGGCTTCCACGCCGAGGTCGATCTCGGGGAGAACAACCCGCTCTGGGAATACGACGGCGTGCTCCCGCTCCACCTGGTCGACGGCGTGTGGAAGGTGCGCTGGTCACCCTCCGTGCTGCATCCGCAGCTCAAGGAGGGCCAGCGATTCGCCGTCGACACCCACCCGACGCCACGCCAGCCGGTTCTCGACAGGTCGGGAGACTCGCTGCAGACCGACACCGTCCTCTACGTCGCGGGCGTCTATCCCGCCAAGCTGGGTGGCAAGGCGGAGGAGGTCGTGGCCAAGCTGTCCGAGGTCACCGGATACGCCCAGGACCGCCTGCTGAGCCGCATCAGGTCGTCACCGCCCGACAAGTTCGTCCAGCTGGTCACGTTCGGGCGCTCGCGCTACCAGACGATGTTGCCGAAGCTCGACGCCATCTCCGGGATCGAGATCCAGCGCCAAAGCCAGCCGGTCAATCCCGACGCGCCCCGGCAGATCGTCGGCACCGTCAGCGCGCTCACGCCGGAGAGCGAGCAGAAGCTCGGCGGCCCGCAGCGGGCCGGCGACTCGGTGGGCAAGAGCGGCCTGCAGCAGGCCTACCAGGAATACCTGACGGGCTCCACGCAGACCAAGGTGATCACCCTCGACATCAAGACCGGCGAGCAGGTCGCCCTGCTGAAGGAATGGCCGGGCCGGCGCAACATCTCGGTGGAGACCACGATCGACCGCGCCGTCCAGGCGGCGGCCGAGCGGGCGGTGGCCGTCACCGAAACCAGCGCGCTGGTGGCGGTCGACCGCAACACCGGCGAGATCCGCGCGGTCGGCACCAAGAACCTGCACCAGGAGAAGCACGCGCTGGCCGGCAAGTTCCCCGCGGGCACGGCGTTCTCCATCGTGGCCGCGGACGCGCTGCTCAAGTCCGGGGTGAGCCCCAAACAGCGGCTGGCCTGCCCGCAGGAGCGCACCGTCGGCGGCGCGAAGTTCGCGAACTCCGGCGGGAGCGTCGGCATGACGCAGTCGGCCACGTTCCAGGAACACTTCGCCAAGGGGTGCGTCACCGCGCTGGCCTCGCTCGCCCGCCGGGTCACGGCCGCCGACCTCGCCAAGAGCGCCAAGGCCTACGGCATCGGGCAGCCGTGGCGGCTGCCGCTCAAGTCGTTCAGCGGCGCCCTGCCCGAGCTGGCCAGCGACGCCGACAAGGCCAGGGTCATCGCGGGCCAGAACGTCGAGGTGAGCCCGCTGAGCATGGCGCTGGTGGCCGCCGCCGTCGCCTCGGGCACCTGGCATCCGCCCGTGCTGGTCACCCACCCCAAGACGCCCGACCCCGCGGCCGAGGCCGTACCCACCGCCCAGCCCGCGCCGGCACCCCTCGATCCCAAGGTCCGCATGGCGCTGACGGCGATGATGCGGGCCGGCGCGGCCGGCACGCCCGCCCAGGCGGGCAGGGGCAGGGTCTACGGCGTGACGACGCCGGCGGCCGACGAGCACACCTGGTTCGTCGGCTGGCAGGGGGATGTGGCGATCGCGGTGCTGGCGAAGAACTACGACGCCGGCGCGGTGGCGGGCAGCTTCTTCGCGGCCCTCCGGAGCCCATGAGGGCCGGTCGGCGAGGCCTGTGAGGGCGAGCCGGCGAGGCTCGTGGGGCGGCCTCGCATGGCTCGTGGGACGGCTCCGCGAGGCCTGTGAGGGCGACCGGCGAGGCTCGTGGCGGCTCGGCGAGGCTTGCGAGGCGACTGCGTGTGAGATTTTCGTGACGGTGAGCAACCATTCGGGCGGCCGGCTGCGTCTTACTGAGTGACTGGGCTCGCTCGGGGGGTTGCGGACCCAGTCGCCGTGATGAGATCAGGACTTCATCTCGGGGGAAGTCCTGCCGTCCGGACCGGCTCGACCCTGCCGGTCGGCCCCCGGGAGCGCGTGCCACCGTGCCACGCTCCCGGGGGTTTCGCCATCAGGGAATTAAGTTGGCGCAGAGGGTGTTGTCCCATGTACATTCGTGTCGCGCAGCTCTTTCGAGAGATGTGTTGACAACTGCACAGGGGGTGACTGGCTTCGACTTTGGCCTTGCAAGCCAGGTGAAGCGGGCCGAGGACGGCGGACATAACCTCGTTAATCCTGTGACCGCAAACAACAAGTGCCAATTCCAAGAGCACTGTGGCGGCCAGGGACTCCCTGGCCCTCGCTGCCTAAGCAGCGAAACCACTGTCAGCCCGGGAGTGCCTTCGGCCCGGTGTCTGGCATCGCTAGAAGGCTCAACCGGTCGACCCGGCCACGGGGGAGATCGGGAAACCTAACAGTGGCTGAGCCCGTCGGCGACTCGCCTGCGTGACCGCCGGGGCTGAGAAAAGCACAGCAGGCTGCGCCCGGAGAAGCCCTGACTTGGGGTTGAAGGACGCGGGTTCGATTCCCGCCACCTCCACCACTGAAAATCGCCTCTTGCCTGCGGAAACATCGCAGGCAAGGGGCGGTTTCGTGTCTGTGGGGGCACCATGGGGGCACGGCCCTGCCGAGGCAGGACGTAAGCCCAGGTCAGCCAGGGTCACCCTCCGGCTGAGGTGCCGTCCTCTTCCGCCAGCACCCGCTGGGCCGTCGCGAACGCGGAGTTCGCCGCCGGCACCCCGCAGTAGACCGCCGTCTGGAGCAGCACCGCGCCGATCTCCTCGGGGGTGAGGCCGTTGCGGCGGGCCGCGCGGACGTGCATGGCCAGTTCGTCGTAGTGGCCGTGCGCGACCAGCGCGGTGAGCGTGATCATGCTGCGTTCGCGGCGTGACAGGGTCGGGTCGGTCCAGATCTCGCCCCAGGCGTAGCGGGAGATGAAGTCCTGGAAGCGGGCGGTGAAGGGGGTCTGCCGGGTCTGCGCCCGGTCGACGTGCGTGTCGCCGAGCACCTCGCGCCGTACGGCCATGCCCTGGAGGGCCCCCTGACCGAAGTGGGCGCGGAGCGCGGTCAGCACCGCCTTCGGGCACTGCGCGGGCGCCAGGTGCGAGGCGCCCGGCAGTTCCACGAGCGTCGCGCCCGGCACCGCGTCGGCGATCTCCCGCAGATGCGCGGGCGGCGTCGCGGGATCCTCACGGCCTGCGACCAGCAGGGTCGGCACGGTGACGCCGTCCAGCCGGTCCCGCAGATCGAACGCGGCGAGCGCGTCACAGCAGGCGGCGTACGCGTCCGGGTCCGCGTCCCGGTGGTCCTGCACCAGACGCGGCACGGTGAAGCCGCCGGCGAACCAGCGCGCGTCGGCGTCGTCCGCCAGCCCGGTCAGCCCCTCCCGCCGCACCAGCGCGGCCCGCTTCTCCCACGGCCCGGACCCGTTGAAGTGCGCCGACGAGCAGATCACGGCCAGTGACGACAGCCGCTCCGGACGGTGCACCGCGAGATGCAGTCCCACGGCCCCGCCCAGCGACACACCCGCGTACGCGAACCGCTCGATGCCGAGTGAGTCGGCGAGCGCCAGCACCAGAGCGGCGAGGTCGCCGACCGTCGCGCCCTCCTGGACGAGACCGGCCGCCGAACCGCCGTGACCCGGCAGATCCCAGCGCACCACCCGATGGCTGATCGACAGCTCGGGCGCTATCTCGTCCCACAGGGCGTACGACGTGCCGAGCGATGGGCCGAGCAGCAGCGGGGGAGCGGAAACGGGACCTTCGGCATGGTGGTTCAGGAGGGTCAACGTCGCTCCAGAGCACGGTCGGTGAGGGCCCCGGCGGACCCCGTGTAGTGGGTGGGATCGAGGTCGGCGTCCGCCAGCTCCGGGGCATCGGCGAGTGGTTGTCCCTCGGAGGCCAGCCGGGCCAGGAGCTCCTTGGCGCGGGCGCGGCCCAGCACCGGGGTCAGTTCGGCGGACAGCCGCTCGGAGACGATCAACCCGTGCGTGAGGTCCAGGTGTTCGCGCATGGCCCCGGGCCTGACCCGCAGCCCCTGCGCCAGTTCGGCGGCGTCCCGGGCGGCCCCGCCGACCAGCCGCAGCAGGTCCCGCAGCGGCTCCCACTCGGCGTGCCAGGCGCCGGCCGGCCGCTCGTCCTCCGCGGCCATCGCGCCGTACAGCGTGGCCGCGAGCTGCGGTGCCCGCCGCGCGGCGGAGGCGATCAGGGTGGAACGTACGGGGTTGGACTTGTGCGGCATGGCGGACGAGCCCCCGCCACTGCCCTCCACGACCTCGGCGATCTCGGTGCGCGACAGGGTGAGGACGTCCACGGCGAGTTTGCCGAGCGCACCCGCCGTGAAGACCAGGCACCCGGCGAGATCGCCGATCGGCGTCCGCAGCGTGTGCCAGGGCAACTCAGGTGCCCGCAGGCCGAGTTGTTGGGCGTACGCCTCCGGCAGCCCGGCCGGATCGCTCGCGCCGTACGCTCCGAAAGCCGCCAGCGTCCCTGCCGCACCCCCGAGTTGGGCGGGCAGCGACTCCCGTACGGCCCGCACCCGGTCCCGGGCGTCCAGTACCAGCGACCGCCACCCGGCCGCCTTCAGCCCGAACGTGGTCGGCACGGCGTGCTGGGTGAGGGTCCGCCCCGGCATCGCGGTGTCGCGGTGCTCGGTGGCCAGCCGGGACAGGGCCTGCTCGGTACGGCTGAGGTCGGCGAGGACCGGGCCGAGGGTCCGCGTGGCGACCAGCATCGTCGCCGTGTCCAAGATGTCCTGGCTGGTCGCGCCCCGGTGGACATAGGGGCCGTGCGCGTCGCCCACGGCCTTCGTCAGATCCGCGACCAGGGGGATGACGGGGTTGCCGCCCGCGCGGGCGCGTTCGGCGAGGGACCGTACGTCGAAGGCACCGGTGCCGGCCGCCTCGGTCACCGCCGTAGCCGCCTCGGCCGGGGCGAGTCCCATGGCGGCCTGGGCGCGGGTCAGCGCGGCCTCCGCGTCGAGCAGCGCCCGCAGATACGCGTGGTCGCTCGTGGTGGAGGAGGCCGCCGAGCCGGCCCATCCGGGGGCGAGCAGGCTGGTGTCGCCGGAGGCAACTGTCACTGGAACTCCAGGAAGACCGTCTCGCCTTCGCCCTGAAGACGGATGTCGAAACGGTACGTGCCGTCCTCCTCCTCCGCGGCGATAAGCGTGTCGCGGCGAGCGTCCTCCAGCCCGGACAGCAGCGGATCGGCGCCGAGCACCGCCGCGTCACCGGGCAGATAGATCCGGGTGTACAGGTGCACGAGCAGCCCGCGCGCGAAGACGCACACACTGAGGTACGGGGCGCTCCGCCCGCGAGCGCCGGGCCGCAGCGTGCGCGCGTACCAGTGGCCGTTCGCATCGGTCTGGACACGCCCCCAGCCGGTGAACTCCACGCCGTTGCGCCCGAGGAAGCCGCCCGAGGCCGGGTCGCGCCGCATCGATCCGTCGGCCGTCGGCAGGTTGCCGTCGGGGTCCGGTCCCCACAGCTCGATCAGGGCGTCCGGCAGCGGCTTGCCCGCGCCGTCGGTGACGTAGCCGTGCACGGTGACCGTGTCCGGATGCCCGAGGGGCGCGATGTCCTCGCCGCCGCGGAACGGCAGGGCGTGGCCGTAGAACGGGCCGACGGTGTGCGAGGGGGTGGGCAGCACGCTCTCCGGCCGGCGGGAGTCGATCTTCGTCATGGCTGGTCAGCGCCCTTCTTCGATCCAGGTGGCGTGCGGGCCGTCCAGCACGATGTCCCAGTGGTAGCCCATCGAGAACTCCGGCACCGACAGGCTGTGGTCGTACGTCGCGACCAGCCGCTGCCGGGCCGCGTCGTCCGTCACGGACTGGATGATCGGGTCGTAGGGGAACAGCGGGTCGCTCGGGAAGTACATCTGCGTCACGAGCCGCTGGGTGAACGCCGTGCCGAAGAGCGAGAAGTGGATGTGCGCCGGCCGCCAGGCGTTGACGTGCTGGCGCCACGGGTACGGTCCGGGCTGGACGGTGGTGAACCGGTAGTGGCCGTCGTCGTCGGTGAGGGTGCGGCCCACACCCGTGAAGTTGGGGTCGAGCGGGGCGTCGTGCTGCTCGCGCTGGTGGGCGTAGCGGCCCGCCGAGTTGGCCTGCCAGATCTCCACGAGCTGGCCGCGCACCGGGCGGCCGTCGCGGTCCAGGAGCCGCCCGGAGACGGTGATGCGCTCACCGATCGGCTCGCCGTCGTGCTGCCGGGTGAGATCGTTGTCGATCTCGGTGATGTCCCGCTCCCCGAAGGCGGGAGAGGACAGCTCCACCAGCTCCGGGTCCTTGCCGACGTCGATGGTGACGGGCGGCTGCTGGGGATGCCGGAGCATCGAGGACCGGTACGGCGCGTAGTCACGCCGCGGCTGGTGCTCGACGGGTCCTCCGTCGGCGAGCCGCTGCTCGTACGCGGCGTGCCGGGCCGCGATCTCCTGGTCGATGTCGTGCTGAGTGAGAGTCATGGTGATCCTGCGTCTCGTCAACGTTCGAGGACAAGGGCGAGGCCCTGGCCCACCCCGATACAAAGCGTCGCGACCCCTACACCGCCGCCCCGCCGGGCCAGCTGATGGGCCACCGTCCCGGCGAGCCGGGCTCCGGACGCACCCAGCGGATGTCCCAGGGCGATCGCGCCACCCAGCGGATTGAGGATCGCGGGGTCGAACTCGGGCCACTCGGCCACACACCCCAGCACCTGCGCGGCGAACGCCTCGTTCAGCTCCAGCACGGACAGGTCGCCGAACCCCCTGCCCGCCTTGGCCAGCGCCCGGTCGACTGCCTCGACTGGCGCCAGCCCGAAGTAGTGCGGGTCGGTCGCCGAGACACCCGTCGCACGGACGCGGGCGAGCGGTTCGCGGCCCGTCGCCTTCAACCCCTCGTCATCGACGAGTAGCAGGGCCGCCGCACCGTCGTTCAGCGGTGAGGCGTTGCCCGCCGTCACCGTGCCGCCCTCCGCGCGGAACGACGGCTTCAGCTTGGCCATCGCCGCCAGGGAGGCGTCCGGCCGGACGCACTCGTCGACGGCGAAGACCACCGGCTCGCCCTTGCGCTGCGGGATGGCCACGGGCGCCAGCTCGGCGTCGAACAGGCCCTCGGCCCGCGCCCGGGCGGCCTTATCGTGGCTGCGCAGCGCGAACTCGTCCTGCTGTTCCCGGCCGATCTTGTGCTTGTCCGCGATGAGTTCCGCCGACTCGCCCAGCGGGATCGTCCACTGCGGCTCCATCCGCGGGTTGACCATCCGCCAGCCGAGCGTCGTCGAGTACAGCTCGGTGTGCCCGGCAGGGAAGGGCTTGTCGCTCTTCGGCAGCACGTACGGTGCCCGGGTCATGGACTCGACACCGCCGGCCAGCGCGATGGACGCGTCGCCGAGCGCGATGGCCCGAGCCGCCTGGATCACGGCCTCCAACCCGGAGGCGCACAGCCGGTTGACCGTAACGCCCGGCACGGACGTGGGCAGACCCGCGAGCAGCGCGGCCATCCGGCCGACGTTGCGGTTCTCCTCGCCGGCCCCGTTGGCGTTGCCGAAGTACACGTCCTCGATCCGCGCCGGGTCCAGCTCCGGCGTACGGCCGAGGAGTTCGCGGACGGCATGCGCGGCCAGGTCGTCCGGGCGCACGTTCGCGAGGCCTCCGTTGTAGCGGCCGATCGGCGTGCGGACCGCGTCGACGATGTAGACGTCCTTCACTTCATGCCCTCCGGAACGGTCAGTTCGGCGCCGGTCCTGGTCACGATCTCGTCGGTGGTCACGCCCGGCGCGGTCTCGACCAGGACGAGACCGTCCTCGGCGACGTCGAGGACGCCGAGGTCGGTGATGATCCGGTTCACGCACCCCTTGCCGGTCAGCGGCAGGGCGCACTCGGTGAGGATCTTCGGCGAGCCGTCCTTGGCGGTGTGCGTCATGACGACCATGACCGTACGGGCGCCGTGCACCAGGTCCATCGCCCCGCCGATGCCGGTGATCAGCTTGCCGGGGACGGCCCAGTTGGCCAGGTCGCCCCGCTCGGACACCTGCATGGCACCGAGCACAGCCACGTCGATGTGCCCGCCCCGGACCATCGAGAAGGACAGTGCCGAGTCGAAGAAGGAGGCGCCCGGCAGCACCGTCACGGTCTCCTTCCCGGCGTTGATCAGGTCCGGGTCGACGGCGTCCTCGGTGGGGTAGGGGCCGGTGCCCAGGATGCCGTTCTCCGATTCGAGGACGACCTCGACGCCCTCGGGGAGGTGGTTCGGGATGAGCGTGGGCAGGCCGATGCCGAGGTTGACGTACTGGCCGTCCCGCAGCTCCCCGGCCGCCCGTGCGGCCATCTCCTCGCGCGTCCACGTCATCAGGACCTCACCGTCCGCTGCTCGATCTTCTTGTCCGCCGCCTGTTCCGGGGTGAGCGCGAGCACCCGCTGAACGAAGATGCCCGGCAGGTGCACCGCGTCCGGGTCGATCTCGCCGGGCTCCACCAGCTCCTCCACCTCGGCGATCGTGACCCGCCCGGCCATCGCGGAGAGGGGGTTGAAGTTGCGGGAGGACTTGTTGAAGACCAGGTTGCCGTGCCGGTCGCCGCGCGCGGCCCGGACCAGGGCGAAGTCGGTGCGGATGCCCCGCTCCAGCACGTACGCGGTGCCGTCGAACTCCCGGACCTCCTTCGGCGGCGAGGCGAGCGCGACCCCGCCCTCCCCGTCGTAGCGCCACGGCAGCCCGCCGTCGGCGACCTGGGTGCCGACGCCGGCCGGGGTGTAGAAGGCGGGGATCCCGGCGCCGCCGGCCCGCAGCCGCTCGGCCAGCGTGCCCTGCGGGATCAGCTCGACCTCCAGCTCCCCGGCCAGGTACTGCCGGGCGAACTCCTTGTTGGCGCCGATGTAGGAACCCGTGACCCGGGCGATCCGGCCCGCGGAGAGCAGGACGGCAAGCCCCGACTCCATCGCCCCGCAGTTGTTGGAGATCACCGACAGCCCGGCCACGCCGCGCTCGTACAGCGCTTCGATCAGCACGTTCGGCACACCGCTCAGCCCGAAACCGCCCACCGCGAGCGATGCGCCGTCCGGCACGTCGGCCACCGCCTCCAGGGCTGTGGCGACCACCTTGTCCATCCGAGGAGCCCCATCTCTTCCGAGTGACCCGACCAGATTAATCAGGGCACTGAGTATTTTTGCGAGGTGTCCCTCACCCTGCCATCGGGACAGTGGGGCGTCAAGGCCTCGGCATACGTGCCTGCGATCCCTTGCGCGGGCTACAGACAGCCCTCGCAGCTTTGCGTATTGTTCAGTGCACCATCGAAAACGACCGAGGGGTGCTCATGGCGGCCGCGGACCTCACCACCCACCCCGGGCACCTGGCCCGGCGACTCCAGCAGGCGCACTACCTGCTGTGGAACGCGATGGTCTCCGAGGAGGTCACCTCGCCCCAGTTCGCGGTCCTCAACACACTCGTCGCCGAGCCCGGCCTGGACCAGCGCACGGTGGGGGAGCGGGTGGGGCTCGACCGGTCCACCATCGCCGAGGTGATCAGCCGACTCGGCAGGCGCGGCCTGCTCGACAAGGTCCGTGACCCCCAGGACGGCCGCCGCTCCCTGCTGCACCTCACGGACGAGGGGGCGCGCACGCATCGCAGGCTGACCGTGCGCACCGCCCGGATGAACCAGGTGTTCCTCGCTCCGCTGACCGCCGACGAACGGACGGTCTTCTTCGACCTCATCCGGCGGGTCGCGGACGCGGCCGAGGGGCTCCGCAATCCCGAGGAGCCCATTGACTGAGTGGTCGTACGTCAGGCGCGGGCTCCGCCCCGGCCCCGGGCGGCGTGGCGGGCTGCCAGGTATCCGAAGGTCAGGCCCGCGCCGATCTGACAGCCCGCTCCGGGGTATTCGGACGCCATGATCGAGTTCGCGTCGTTGCCGCAGGCGTACAGCCCGGGGACCGGTTCGCCTTCCTCGTCGAGGACTTGGGCGTCGGTGTTGGTCCGCAGGCCGAGTGCGGTGGCCAGCGGGGTGGGGACGACGGCGATCGCGTAGAACGGCGCTTTCTCGATCGGGCCGAGGTTGACGTTGGGCGTGTGGGCGGGGTCTCCGTACTGGTGGCCGAAGGGACTGCGCCCCTTGCCGAACTCCTCGTCGATCCCGGTGCGGGCGGAGCGGTTGTTGTCGGACACGGTGCGTTCCAGGCCGTCGGCGTCGACGCCGACGGCGGCCGCGAGTTCGCGGACCGTGCGGCCGGTGTACAGGTAGCCGGCATCGACGTACCGCTTGAGTCTGGCCCTGGGCAGGTGCGGGCGGACCATGCCGAGCCCGTAAACGGCCAGCTTGGCGGAGTCGATCACGAGCCAGGCCGGGACGGTCGGCACGAACTTGTGCGAGTCGTACATCGCGCGGGTGAAGCGGTGGTAGGAGACCGACTCGTCGACGAACCGGCGTCCGGCGGCGTTGACGGCGACGATGCCGGGCTTGGCCCGGTCCCAGATGTGCGGGAAGACCGCCGTGGAACCGTCCGGGCGGCGGCCGACGGAGCTGGGGAACCACAGGGCGTTGTCGTCCCTCGGGTCGCCGAGCGCCCCGCCTACGGCGCGGGCGAGGGCTAGGGTGTCGCCGGTGGCGCCCTCGCCGGCGCGGGTGAACTGCGGGGTCGGCCGTGGCAGGTACTGGGCGCGCAGTTCCGGGCTGGCGGAGAACCCGCCGGCGGCCAGGACGACGCCGCGGCGGGCCGCGACGCGGACCGTACGGCCCCGGTGCGAGACGACCGCGCCCACGACGCGGCCGGTGCGGTCGGTGACCAGTTCGGTGGTGCGCGCGGTGAACCACACGGCGCCGGAGCGCTGCAGGAGCTTGTGGTACAGGTTCGCCACGAGCGCGTTGCCCATGGCCAGGCGGGTGCCGCGCGGGTAGGTGAGCCGGTCCGCGGCCCAGCGGACGCCGAGGCGCGCGGCGACGGCCATGCCGCGCACCGAGCCGTCGAAGACGGTCAGGAGTTGGTTGACCTCGGGGCGGCGCACCATGAGCGTTCCGTGGAAGAGCGAGAACTCCGGCACCGGGCGGCGGATCCTGCCGAAGCGGGCCTTGCCGAGCTTGCGGCCGTCGAAGGTGTGGGGTTCCAGGGCGCGGCCGGTCCCGGATCCGGTGATCTCCGGGTGGTAGTCGACGACGGTCTTGGAGTGCCAGAACCTGACGCCGATCCGGTCCAGGTAGTCGACCATGGCGGGGCCGTGCGCGAGATAGGCCTCTCGCAGTTCGCGCGGGGCGCGGTCGCCGACCAGGGAGTCGAGGTAGCCGCTCGCGGCGGCGGTGTCCGCGGCGGCGTCGTCCTGATACCGGTGTCCGGGGATCCAGCAGGTGCCAGCGGAGTAGGCGGTGGTGCCGCCGAGCCACTCGGTCTTCTCCAGCACCAGCACGGACAGGCCCTCCTGAGCGCCGACGACCGCCGCGCCCATGCCGCCCGCGCCGGAACCGAGGACGAGGAGATCGACCTCGTGCTGCCAGGTTGCGTCGTTGTCAGTCATGAAGCTGTTCCGTCTAGTGGGTGGGGAGAGCCGGCCGAGGCGCCCGCACGCGGTGGGCCGCGACGTTCGGGCCGGGCAGGTGGCGTGCCGGGACGGGTGCGTCAGGCACGGGCGTTCACCGCGGTCAGGGTGGCGCGCAGGCCCTGGAGGTTGCGGCGCGCGTACTCGAGCGGGGTGAGGCGGGACTGCAGGGCGGCGTGGGGGAAGAAGCCGTAGTACTCGAGGGTGCTTCCCAGGAAGCCCGAGATCGCGGCCTTCCTGGGATGGTTGATGGTTCCGGAGGTACTGGCCGAGTGGGGGGCCGATGTCGTGGCGGACATGGGCGCTCCTTTCGATCCGGCGTCGTTGATGGAGACCCGGCCCCGGGCTGTGGTGCTCGAGCGGGGTCCGTTGTGGGTGTCAACAGAGAGTCGCAGGACCGAATGTGGCCTGTCCAATACTTGATTTCGCTCACACTTTGTGTGGGTGGCACATAATTACGTCTCCGGCGTGGGCAGCACCTCCTCCGCCACCTCAAGTACCGCGCGCAGCACGGGCGAAGGGTTGTCCTCCCGCCACGCCAGGGCGTGGTCCACGTAGGTCGGCTCGTCGCGCAGCGGCACGAACACCGCGGCCGAGGACATGATCCCCGCGACGCTCGACGGCACCAACGCGACACCGACGCCGGCCGACACCAGGGTCAGGATCATGTACGCGTCGGTGATCTCCTGGACCACCCGGGGGCGGAAACCGGCCGTGACGCAGGCGCGCAGCGTCGACTCCTGCAGCGCGGAGCCGGCCGCGGCCGGCGGGGTGATGAACCCGTCCTCGGCCAGGTCGACCAGGGAGATCGCCTTCTGGCCGGCCAGCGGATGGTCGATCGACAACGCCGCGCCGATCGGTTCGCGGCCGATCAGCCGCGTGCGCACCGGGGAGTGGCTGATGGGCAGGCCGACGAAGGCGAGGTCCAGGCCACCCTGCTCCAGTTGCTCGACCCCCTCCCTGGTCATGACGCGTGCGGTCAGCGACAGTGTGACCTCGGGATAGCGCTGACGGACCGCGCGGGTCAGCGGCGGCAGCGTGAGGTGATTGAGGGCGCCGAAGAACCCTATGGAGACGGTCCCGTACACCTCCCCCGCGGTGGCCCGTGTCGACTGACGCCCGAGCTCCAACTCCTCGAAGACGCGATGGGCGTGCGGCAGGAACGCCTGGCCCGCCGGGGTGAGTGCGACGCTGCGGGTGCTGCGGTCGAACAGCCTGACCCCGAGATCCTTCTCCAGCCTGCGAATGGTCTGGCTCAGCGGCGACTGGGCCAGCCTGAGGCGCGCGGCGGCACGGCCGAAGTGCAACTCCTCGGCGACGGCGATGAACGCCTCGAGCCAGCGGATCTCCATGAGCACAACCTCTCCGGTCACGGGGGTTGCGCTGCCTCGCACCCCGCATATAGACACTCATGAGCACAGTGAGCGCATGTTTGAGATGCGATATTACATAGCCCCGGACGGTGCGGCACGGAGACCGGGCAGATCACCTCTCCCGCCCCCGGCGCCGCCCTCACCACGGGCAAGCCGGTCACGGTCAAGGCGACCGTCACGGACGCCTGCTCCGCCACCCTGACCCTGCGCGCGCAGCTCCCAGCTGTGAAGTCTTGTCAGTGTTCCTACAGTCACGTATGGAATGTCCATACGCCATCTTCAGCAAGCCGAAGCGATCAGCCGGTGCCACACCGCAAGCCCGTCGACCCCTGATGGTGAAGCCCAGCAGCACCACAGCGGTCCGGCGGAGCGCCGGTCAAGCGCCGCGCGGACGTTCCATGTGCAGCACCGATTCGATTCGTTCACTGGCGAGCCGCAGTGTGCGGAGACCGGCGTCGACGAGCTCGGCCGAAGTGAACCGGCTCGTGTGGCTCGACACGTTGATCGCCGCAACGGTGGCGCCCGATGCGTCGCGGATCGGAACGGCGAGCGAGAGCAGGCCCACCTCGAGTTCCTGATCGACGACGGCCCATCCCTGGCGCCGTATCCGCGCGAGCTCTCGCCGCAGGCGTGACCGGTCCGTCACGGTGAGAGCGGTATAAGGCGCGAAAGACGCCGAAGTCAGATATCGGTCGAGCCAGTCCTCCGGCCGGGCCGATAGCAGGACCCTGCCCAGCGCCGTCGGGTACGCCGGCAGCCTGCTCCCGACCGACAAGGTGAGTGACATGAGTCGCCCAACCGGCACCCGTGCAACGTATACGATCTCGTCGCCGTCGAGCACCGCCATCGAGACCGATTCGTCGAGGAGCCGGCTCACCTCGGCGAAGTGGGGCTGTGCGATCTCCGGGAGGGCGAGGCTCGCCAGGTAGGCGTTTCCGATCTCGAGCACCCTGGGGTGCAACGCGTAGGCAGCGCGCTCGGTGCGCACGTATCCACGCAGGACCAGCGAGTGCAGGAGCCGACGCGCGCCCGACCTGTCGAGGCCGGTGGCCCGTGCGACCTCGCTGAGCGTCAGCGGCGATCGATCGAGCTCGAACGACAACAGGACTGCAAGACCCCGCTCGAGGGAGGTCAACACGTTGTTCTCGGGGCCGGATCCGTGGTCCACCGTCATCCTCGCGTTCGCGCCTCACGCGCTGTGATTTTGGTCAACTTGAGTGCTTCCGCCGTCGGCATCCCTCACTCCGGCCTCCGTACGAATGCTCGGATAGGGAGCGGAACGTGGGCGGTGAGGTCGCGCTCCAGCTCGTCGGCGGCCGCGAGCAGGTGCGGCAGGATTCCGGTGGTCAGGGTCGGCACGTCGACCCTGCTGACGTTCGTAGCGAGGGAGATCGCGGCGAGGACCGTGCCAGTGCGGCTTCGCACTGGCACGGCGACCTCGCGGACGCCCAGCTCGAGTTCCTGGTCCACCAATGCCCAGCCCTGCCGGCGCACCTCGTCGATGCGTCGTACGAGCTCGTCGACGTCGGTGACCGTCCGGTCGTTGTAGCCCTTCAGTCGCAGCCCATGCAGATAGGGCCGCAGCTGCACCTCGTCCACATCGGACAGCAGCACCCGCCCCAGCGCCGAGGCGAAGGCGGGCACCCGACTACCCGGGGCGAGGGAGATCGACAGGGCTTGACGGACGGCGGCCCTGGCGACGCACACGGCGGCGTCTCCGTCCAGCACGCCCAGCGAGCACGATTGGCCGCTCGATTCCGCGACTTGCTCGAGGTACGGCTGCGCGAGCTCGGAAAAGTCCCGGGCAGCGAGCGCCGCGTAGCCCAGGTCGAGCACCTTGGCGGTGAGCCGGTAGCGCGTGCCGACGGCCTCGAGGTACCCGAGGGCTTGGAGGGTGCGCACCACCCGTCGCACCGATGTCCGGTCGAGGCCGGTCTCGGCCGCGATCTCGCTCGTGCTCTGCGCGTGCCTCGTGCGTGAGAAGCTCGTCAGGACGTCCAAGCCTCGGTCGAACGTGCGCACGGCGGGGCCGAGCCGTTCCCCGGTCGAATCGATCGAATTCACGACACCTCCAGTCGAGATCTTACGAGCACAGCTGTCGTCGCACGAGCCGGTCCGGACGCGGCCCCTCAACCGTCACCGTCCTGGGCACGGTCGTCGGCTTGGTGCTCATCACAGGTCCTCCCTTCCGGCTGGTCAGCGGCCTTGACAGCCCGCTCGTCGAAGTCGTACGGTCACCCAGAGAATGGCTGTTCGCATACTGCCCACTCTAGCGGTCAGGGGTCGGTCCCGATCCGCTGCCTGCCGCAGCCGGTACCCCCGCCTGTCCCCGCCCCACTGCGCACAGTGCCGCCGGGCTGGAGAAGGAGACAACGATGCCCCCACCGTCACCGGTTCGTTCCCCCCGCCGGAAGCGGCGGATCCGGCCGGCCGCGCTCCTGCGCCGGTTCGTCGCCGTCGCCGCAGCGGCGACCCTGGCCGGGTGCGGGGCCTCGGCCGGCCCGAGCACGAACGAGCACGGCACGACGACCATCAAGGTCGGTGTCATCCCGTCCGCGATGGTCGCCCCGCTGTACCTCGGCATCTCCAAGGGAATCTTCGAGAAGGCCGGTCTGAAGATCGAGCCGCAACAGGCGGAGGGCGGGGCCGCACTGTTGCCGGCGCTGCTGAACAACCAGACGCAGGTCGCCTACTCGAACGTGGTCTCCCTGATGCTGGCGCAGCAGCAAGGGCTGCCCGTGCAGGTCGTGGCGAACGGGGCGCTGCAGGTGGCTCCGGGCAGCGGGCCGCAGACCGGCCGCACCAACGAGGCGGTCGTGGTCGCACCCGGCAGCCCCATCAAATCCGCCAAGGACCTGAACGGCAAGACGGTCGCGGTGAACACCCTGAAGAACGTCGAGGAGGTGCTGACCAAGTACTCCATCGATAAGGCCGGCGGCGATTCCTCCACCGTGCGGCTGATCGAGATGCCGACCTCGCAGATGCTGCCGGCCCTGGAGCAGGGCCGGATCGACGCGGCCAACGTCATCGAGCCCTACACGACCGTGGCCATCGACGCCGGGGCACAGATTCTGTTGCGCCCGTTCACCGACATGCCCGACCCTGCGGCGAACATCCCGGTCTACTTCGCGTCCGCCCAGTTCATGCAGCAGGAACCCGAACTGATGCAGCGGTTCACGACGGCGATGAACGAGGCGCTCGACTACGCCCAGGCGCACTCCAAGGAGGCACGCGACGTGGTCCGCACCTACACGAAGATCGAACCGGATCTGGTCGAGCGGATGGTCCTGCCGCACTGGACACCGAAGCTGAACGTCGAGTCGATCAAGATGATCGGCGATCTCTCCGTGCAGTACGGCCTGCTCAGCGGTCCACCGGACCTCGACAGGCTGCTCGGCACGACCCCGCGCCTGTGAGCGGCGGGGGGAGGGCTCGCGCGGGCCGGCGATGGTTGTGGCCACTCGCGTCGGCGGTGCTCGCGCTGGCGGTGCTGCAGCTGGCCGTCGTGGCGGGCGCCCTGCCGTCCCGCTACTTCCCGGACGTTCCCGAGCTGCTGAGCGCGTTCGGCGCCGCCCTCGGAACCGGGGTGTTCTGGACGGCGGTCCTCGACACCGCCGGGTGCGCCGCAGCGGGGCTCGCACTCGCGGCGTTGATCGCGGTGCCGACGGGAGTGTTCGTGGGGAGGAGCGGCGTGCTGTTCCACGCGACGAGGTTCATCATCGAGTTCCTCCGGCCGATCCCGGTCGTGGCGATCATTCCGCTGGTCGTGCTGCTCTACGGCACGGGGTTCGAGGCGACGCTTTTCCTGGTCGTGTTCGCGGCGGTCTTCCCGATCCTCCTGCAGACCGTTTACGGCGTCCGGGACACCGACCCGGTCGCGCTCGCCACCGCGCGCTCGTACCGGCTCGGTCGGCTCCGGGAGTTCCTCGTGGTCGTGCTGCCGAGCGCCCTGCCATTCGTGGTCACCGGGCTGCGGATCTCCGCCTCGCTGGCGCTGCTGGTCGCCCTGTCGGCGGAGATCGTCATCGGTGCGCCCGGACTGGGGCAGCAGATCGTGCTCGCACAGAGCGGGAACGCCACTGCGCAGATGTACGCGCTCATCCTCGCGACCGGCCTGGTCGGCGTCCTCTTCAACGGGCTGCTCGCCAGGGCGGCCGGGATGGCGGCGCCATGGGCGGCGCAACGACGGGGGGACGAATCGTGAGCCGCCGGCGTGGGCTGCTGATCGGGCTGGAGATCGGCGTGCCGCTCGCGGCCGTCGCGACGTGGTGGGCGCTGTCGAGCAGCAGCAGATCCCTCTACTTCCCGCCGCTGCAGCAGATCATGGAGCGGTTCTGGGTCAACTGGGCCCAGGAGCGGCTGGCCACCGACGTCGCGCCCAGCCTCGGCCGGCTCGGCGCCGGGTACGCCATCGCCGTCGTCGCCGGCGTGGCGCTCGGCGTCGTGCTCGGCCTGTCCCCGTGGGCGCGGAAGCTGGCCGACCCGCTCGTCGGCTTCCTCCGATCGATCCCCTCCGCGGCGCTGCTGCCGTTCGCCATCCTGGTGTTCGGCGTGGGCGACGAGATGAAGGTGTTCATCATCGCCTTCGTCTCGCTGTGGCCGATCCTGCTCAACACGGTCGACGGCGTCGACGACGCCGACCCGGTGATGCTGCAGTCGACCCGGATCTACGGGATCCGCGGCGCACGACGGCTGTTCCGCGTGGTGCTCCCGGCAGCAGGCCCACGGATCGCCGCCGGCATGCGGACCAGCCTGTCCCTGGCGATCATCGTGATGATCATCAGCGAGATGGTGGCCAGCACCAGCGGGATCGGCCACTTCACCCTCCAGGCGCAGCGCAGCTTCCAGATCACCGACATGTGGTCCGGGATCGTCCTGCTCGGAGTGCTCGGATATCTGCTGAACCTCGCCTTCCTGCTGTTCGAACGGTGGCTGCTGCGCTGGTACCAGGCGAGCCGCGGGATGCGGACGTGATGACACCTCCAGGAGAACCGATGTCAATGACTCTGTCCGTCTCCCATCTGCGGCGGTCCTACGGCCGCGACGGCGCCGACGTCGCGATCGCCGACGTCGACTTCACAGTGCGACGCGGGGAGTTCCTCTGCGTGGTCGGGCCATCGGGGTGCGGCAAGACGACACTGCTCAAATGCCTCTCGGGGCTGCTCCCACCGTCCTCGGGCGAGGTGCGGCTGGGCGAGAAGGTGATCGAGGAGCCGCCCGACGAGTTGGCGATGGTCTTCCAGGACTACAGCCGGTCGCTGTACCCGTGGCTCACGGTCGAGCAGAACGTCGTGCTGCCGCTGAAGGCGCGCCGGGTGCCCCGGGCCGAGCGCACCGATCGGACGCGGGAGGCATTGGCCGCCGTCGGGCTCCTGCAGGCGCGCACCAAGCGCCCCTACCAGCTCTCCGGTGGCATGCAGCAGCGCGTCGCGATCGCGCGGGCGCTGGCCTACCGGCCCGAGATCCTGCTCATGGACGAGCCGTTCGCGTCGATCGACGCCCAGACCCGCGCGGAGCTGGAGGACCTGACGCTGCGCACGCGGGACCTGTTCGGCATCACGGTCCTGTTCGTCACCCACGACATCGACGAGGCCGTCTACCTGTCCGACCGCGTCGTGATCCTCTCGCCGTCACCCGCGACCGTGGCCGAGATCGTCGACGTCGACCTCCCCCGGCCCCGCGACCAGATCAGCACGAAGGAACTCCCGGAATTCGCGGCGTTGCGCGGGCACGTCTTCCGCGCGGTGCGCAACCGCCCGGCCGGAACCGACGACCCGGAACCGCCCGAGCCCGCACAGGGCGCAGCGGCGCGTCCCGGGAACGTCCGGACCTGAGCAGAGGACGGAGCATGGTGACCAAGAACGCCACCGCGGCGCGTACCGCGGAAGCCGACGTCGTTGTGGCCGGCGGCGGGCCCGCAGGCGTGTGCGCCGCGATCGCGGCAGCCCGTTCCGGTGCGCGCACCACCCTGCTGGAGCGCGCCGCGTTCCTCGGGGGCACCGCGACCGGCGCGATGATGGCCAGTTTCATGGGCTTCTATTGGCGCGACACCCGCGTGACCGGTGGGATCGGCTACGAGATCACCCGCCGCCTGGTCGACGCGGGCGGCGCGACAGACTTCCTGGACTACACCATGGGCGAGGCAGCGGGAAATCCGTTCGTGCAGCGGACGTTCCCGTTCGACCCGGAGGTGCTGAAGTTCGTCCTGGACGACATGGTCTGCGAGGCGGGCGTGGACGTGTGGCTGCACACCCAGGCGGTCGACCCGATCGTGACCGACGGCCGCGCGGGCGGGGTGATCGCGCAGGGTGTGATGGACCGCACCGCCATCTCCGCGCCCGTCACCGTCGACACCGGTGGGAACGGCGCGCTGGCCCGCGGGGCGGGCGCCGACTTCCAGAACGGCTCGGACGACCGCCACGACCTCCAGCCCATGACGCTGATGGCGCGGCTGAGCAAGGTCGACGTCGCCCGGTTCCGGGCGCTGCCACGCGCGGAGAAGCAGCGGCTGTCCAAGCACGGGATGGCGACGGGCGAGCTGGCGCAGCGCATCTTGTCGCTGGTCAGCTCCCCCAGCGGGGACGACGCGTTCATCCTGATGACGCGGGTGAGCGGCTGGGACGGCGCTGACGAGCGCGATCTCACCCGCGCCGAGATGGAGGGCCGCCGCCAGCTGCGCGGGGTGCTCGGGTTCCTGCGCCGCGAGGTGCCGGGTTTCGAGCGGTGCGGGCTCACCGCGACGGCCCCGTGGATCGGGGTGCGGGAGACCTGGCGCATCGTCGGCGACCACGTGCTCGAGGCCGAGGACGTGCTGGAGGGTCGGCAGTTCCCGGACGCGATCGCCCAGGGCGGGGGTCCGCTCGACATCCACCACCCCCGAGGTGGGGGGCTCACGCTGACCGAACCGTCCACGCCGTTCTCGACCCCCTACCGGTGCCTGCTCCCCCGCGGCGTCGAGAACATGCTCGTCGCGGGCCGCTGCGCCTCGGCGACCGGCGAGGCCATGGGCGCGCTGCGACACATGGGCTCGGCGATGGCTCTCGGCCAGGCCGCCGGGACCGCAGCGGCACTCGCCGCCGCACAGGGCATCCCACCGAGAAAGGTCGACCCAGAGGAACTGCGACGGGTGCTGCGCACACAGGACGCCATCATCGACAACCCGGTCACCACCGGGCGACCGGCCGTCGCGCAGTGAGGACGTGACGACATGACAGGACCCGACCACGACGTGATCAGCGAGCCGGCCCGCGACGTCCCGATGATCGGGGAGGGCGACCGGCATCGTTCCCGTCCGCATCGGGGGAGCCCGCAGCACGGCCCCCAGTCCGGCTCATCGCCACCTGCACTGCGCCCGTCACCAGTCGGTGATGGGATCCCTCGCTGCACTGAGAGAGGTAGTCCCGTGACGAACCAGCCCACCTCACCCCTGGTCGAGCGGCCCCTGCGGTTGACCAGACGATCAACGCCGCAGGCACGCCGTGCGCTCGGCAGCGGCGCGGCCGGCTCCGTGCTGGAGTGGTTCGACTTCGCCCTCTACGGCGCGACGTCCGCGACGGTCTTCCCGCTGGTGTTCTTCAGCAGCGAGGACCAGGCGACCGCGATCCTGTTGTCCTTCGCGACCTTCGGCGTCGGCATCCTCGCTCGCCCGCTCGGAGCCGTCGTCTTCGGCTACTTCGGTGACCGCGTGGGCAGGCGGGCCGTCCTGCTCACCACTTTCATCATGATGGGCGCATCCTCGATCGTCATCGGGCTGCTGCCGGGCTACGCCCAGATCGGGTTCGCGGCACCGATGTTGCTGGTAGTGATGCGCTTCCTGCAGGGTTTCGCCCTCGGCGGGGAGGCGACCGGTGCCCAACTGCTGACCATGGAGCATGCCCCGCGCGACCGAAGGGCCCTCTACTCGTCGCTGATGACAATGGGCGCACCCGCGAGCCAGGTCCTGGCGAACCTGATGCTGGTCCTGCTCAGCGCGACCCTGACCGACCAGGCCTTCCTGTCGTGGGGCTGGCGGATCCCGTTCCTGCTCAGCGTGCTTCTGGTACTGGTCGGCATTTACATCCGGCTGAAGGTGGAGGAGACCCCGCTGTTCAAGGCCGGTGTCGAGAGCGTCGCCGGCGCGCCGGACGGCCCCCTCACCGTCGTGCGCGCGCACTGGCGCACGCTCCTGCGCATGATCCTGGCGTACGCGCCGAGCGTCGTCACCTTCTACGTCATCACCGTCTTCGGGACCGGCTACCTCACCAAGACGGTCGGGCTCAGCAACGACGAGACGTTCACGATCATTATGGTGTCGAACCTGCTCTCGGTCGGCGCCATCGTCTTCGGCGGCTGGATGGCCGACATCTTCGGGCGCATCCGCATCCTCAGCATCGGCAGCCTCGGGTGCCTGGCCGGCGCGTTCGTCTTCTTCGCCGTCGCCGACACCGCGAATTTCTGGCTCATCCTCGCCGTCGTCAGCATCGCGCTCTCGTTCGCACAGATCGGCAACGCCGCCATCGCGGCGCTGTTCGCCGAGGCCTTCCCCACCCACCACCGTTACACCGGCTCGGCCCTCTCGACCACCGGCTCGACCCTGGTCTTCTCCGCGCCGGCGCCTTTCGTGGCAGCATGGCTGACCCAGTCGGTGACACCCGGCAGCACCGTCCTCGTCACCGTGATCTGGATCGTCATCATCGTCGCCGCGCTCGTGAACCTGGCACTGATGAAGGAGGGCCCCAGCCTGGAGGGTGACCGCCAGTACTTCGGTCGCCGTATCCCCGCCGATGCCGCCGAACTCCTCGCCAAGGACCCCGAGTCCGAAATCGTGGACGTGCGCTCCGCAAACGGCCGCGCGGTGATGGACCAGCAGCGCCGACCGGGCCCGGACCGGACCTCGCCCGCCGACCCCGATCCGTCCGAGGACGCCGGTTCGGATTCCGACGCGATCCGCAACGTCATGGGCCGCTACGTCCGCCTGATCGACACGGGACGGTACGCGATGCTGGGCGAGTGCTTCACCGACGACGTCGCGGCCACCTTCGCGGGGGCGAGCGTCGATCCGGGGCTTCCCGGGGCCATCTCCTACATATCTAACCTTGGCCGGTTCGCGTCCTGCCAGCACCTCCTCTTCCCGCTGAATGTCACCACATCGGGCGACACCGCGACGGCCCACATGTACGGCACCGCGGTCCTCGTCAGCGATGACGGCCCCCGCGCCGAGGCCGTGGTCCGCGGCCTGTCGTACGACCTGCGGCTGCGACGCACGGAGGCGGGGTGGCGAATCGCCGTCCTGGAGCAGCAGGCCCTGTGGTCGTTCCGCACCAGGGCGACCCTCGCTCCCGGTTCCGCGTTCTCGGGTACGACGACGGCGTAGGCGTCGCGCCACACCCCGGCACCCCCGACCGCGGGTCGCAGCCTCGGCCGGCCGCCGTTCGAGCGGGGTGCCGGCCAGGACGGACATCGGTGGTGGCTCGCAGCAGAGCGACCGCGCCGCGCGTCGTACTCGGTGTCAGATCCACTGCGCCGATCGGAAGCATATGTGGAACGCGGGGCGGCGCAAGCCCTGTTGTCGGGAGGTCCGGTGCTGGAGACCCGCTGGCTCGAAGCCTTCATCGCGGTCGCCGAGGAGCTGCACTTCGGTCGCGCCGCCGCGCGGCTGCGGCTCGCGCAGTCCCCGCTCAGCCAGACCATTCGGAGGCTGGAGAAGGAGCTCGGGACGAAGCTGTTCGACCGCAGCACCCGCAGCGTCGCGCTCACCCCGGCCGGGCACGCGTTCCTGCCGTACGCGCGTCGTGTGTTCGAGGAGCTGGAGCTCGGCCGGCAGGCGGCCCGGGCGACCGACGGCGTCGTCTACGGCGCGGTGTCCATCGGGTTCTCCGGTGCTCTCAACCACCTCATGCTGCCGCCGCTGACCAGGGCGGTCCATCAGCGGTTCCCGGACGTCACGCTGTCGCTGAACGGTGGGGTGATGACCCACGACGGCGTCGAGCGGCTCGAGCGCGGTGGCCTGGACATCGCCTTCGT
Organism: Nonomuraea deserti; assembly: GCF_004348685.1. Lineage (GTDB taxonomy): Bacteria > Actinomycetota > Actinomycetes > Streptosporangiales > Streptosporangiaceae > Nonomuraea > Nonomuraea deserti. The sequence continues at coordinate 27,736 of NZ_SMKO01000013.1, forward strand.
CGGGCTGCCGATCGACCCGTCGCCGGTGCGGACCCGGCTGATCGGCCGGGAGCCGCTCGGCGCGGCGCTGCCCGTCGACCATCCGCTGGCGGGGGAGGCTGCGATCGATCTCGCCGACCTGGCCGATGACGGGTTCATCACCACACCGGTCGCGGCGGGCTCCGCACTGGAGCGGCTCGCGATGCAGGCGTGTGTGGCGGCGGGCTTCCGGCCGCGCGTGGTGCAGGAGATCACCGACCCGTACATGATCCTCACCCTCGTGTCGACGGGTGTCGGCGTCGCGCTGATGCCCTCCGAGGTCGCCGGGATCATGCCCTCGGCAGCGGTGTTCGTGCCGCTGCGCGGGGAGCCGACCTACATGGAACACGGCCTGGCCTGGCTCGAGGAGAACCCGTCGCCGGTGGTGCACGCCGTGCTCGACGTCGCCGAAGAAGTCCTCCCGACTCCTCCGACCTGATTATGTGTGCAGCAAGCATGGTGTATGTGCAACTAAGTATTGGACGCGGCATAGTTCCGGCTGCGACGCTCGTCTACGACCGGACGCGCCAGGCATAACCGCGTACCAGGACGCCGGCATGGACCACGCGGTGATCGGCTTTCTGCCGGTTACGGGCACCGAGCGATTTATGGGCCTCTTCCAGCGCACGGTCGCACCGCAGCTCGCCGTGCACGGCGGCAACCGAAGGAGTACGTGATGCGCAATGTGGACCGAGAAGAGGTGCGCGCCCTCGCCGTCCAGGCGGGGTTCGGGCTGGACGAGAGGGAGGTCGACGGTTTCGTCGAGCTGATGGCCACGCAGATCGAGACGCTCAAGGAATTCGAGGCACTCTCGGAGCCGGCCCCAGACACCTTCCCCGCCGTTCGAGTGGTCGGTGCCCGCCCGAGCCGGGAAGAAGACCCTCTCAACGCCGTGATCCGGCACGTCCGGGTCACCGGCGCGGGGGAGGGCGTCCTGGCCGGCAAGCGGATCGGCTTGAAGGACCTGATCGCCGTCGCGGGCGTGCCGATGACTTGCGGCTCCCGGGTGCTCCAGGGTTTCGTTCCGGACGAGGACTCGGTACTGACCCGTCGCCTGCTCGAGGCGGGCGGCGAGATCGTGGCGATGCTCAACATGGACGACATGGCGTTCTCCGGCGGGGGAGAGACCTCAGCCTTCGGCGCGATCCGTAACCCCTTCGATATCGAGCGCACGGCCTCCGGCTCGTCGGGCGGCTCCGCCGCGGCACTGGCCTACGACGACATCGATATCACCTACGGGACCGACCAAGGCGGCTCGATCCGGCTGCCCGCCGCGTGGTGTGGGGTGCTCGGTCTCAAACCAACGTACGGATTGGTGCCGTACACAGGGATCGTCCCGCTCGACCGGGCCTTCGACCACGTCGGTCCGCTAGCCACGACAGCCGAGGACCTGGCCCGCGGGCTCGAGGCCGTCGCCGGGTACGACCCGTCGGATCCGCGGCAGCAGCCGGGGTGCACCGCCGGTAGTTACGTCGACGCCGTCCGGCAGGCGCCTGAGTCGTTCGCCGGCCTGCGCGTGGGCGTCTTGGCAGAGGGGTTTCCCGCAGCCCGGCCTGACTCACCCCCGGGGACCGCAGAAACCAATGAGGCAGTCCGCGGCGTGATCGACCAACTCGCCGCGGCCGGCGCGAGGATCACCGACGTCTCCATCCCCGAACATGCGCTCGGCCAACAGATGGTCTTCGTCGCGCTGGTCGAGGGGTCCAGTGCGATGCTCGCGGCGCACGGCAACGGGTACCACGCCAAGGGCCGCTACGATGTCGCGCTGGCCCGTGCGCTCGGGCCCGCCCTGAAGGCGTCCGGCTCCGAGCTTCCGCCCACCGTCAAGCTCACCGGAATGCTCGGCGCCTACATGCGAAACGAGCAATTCGGCTCCCTGTACGGCCGGGCGATGAACCTCGCGCCGCGTATCACGGACGCGTTTGACCGTGCTCTCGCAGACGTCGACGTCCTGGTGATGCCTACGGCCACGCACACCGCCCACAAGGCCGCCCCGGACGCCGGGTTGGCCGAGCACGTGTTGCGCGGTTGGACGATGCTCGCCAACTCGCCCTCGACCAACGTCTCGGGACATCCAGCGATCAGCATCCCCGCCGCGGTCGCCGACGGGCTGCCCGTCGGCGTCCAGTTCGTCGCCCCCCACTTCGCCGACGACCGGTTGATCTCGGTCGCGGCGACCTGGGAGGCGCTGCACGGCTGGCACCCCGTTCCCACGATCAGTCCCACACGACTCACAAAGGAGCAGCAATGACTCAGCAGTCCCTTGTCTCCCGGCGAGATTTCCTGCAGGGCAGCCTGGCGGTCTCGGCGCTCGCCGTGGCATCCCCGGTCCTGGCCGCATGCGGCGCGGAGTCCCCCGGTAGCAGCAACACCATTACCGTCGGGGCGATCGCCGACAAGACCGGTGCCTTCGCCACTTACGGCGCCCCGACGATCCAGGGCATGAACCTGGCGGTTGAAGAGATCAACGCCGCAGGCGGTGTCCTCGGCAAGGACATCAAGCTCAAGTTCCTCGACGGCAAGACCGACGTCGCGGTGTGGACCTCCAACGCTCGAGAACTGCTCCGCGACCCGTCGATCACGACGCTGATGAACGGCGGTGCCTCGAACCAGCGCGAGGCCTACCGCGCGATGGTGACGCCGGCGAAGAAGATGCTGTTCTATAACCACCAGTACGAGGGCGGCCTGTGCGACAAGAACGTCTTCAGCACCGGCATCGTGCCGAGCCAGCAGGTCAAACCACTGGTGGAGCACATGATCGAGCAGTACGGACCCAAAATGTATGTGCTCGCCGCCGATTACAACTACGGCCACATCGCCACCGACCTGACCAAGAAGTTCGCCAAGGCCGCCGGTGGTCAGGTGATCGCGTCCGAGTTCTTTCCCCTCGACGTCTCCGATTTCGGCACCACGGTCGCGAAAATCCAGCGGACCCGGCCCGACTTCATCATCTCCCACCTGGTCGGCAACGATCACCTCAACTTCCACCGACAGATGGCCTCGACCGGCCTGAACAAGACGCTCTGGACGGGAGCGCCCACGTTCGGTCTTGGCAACGAGCAGTTCAAGCTCGGACCCGCCGACAGCCAAGGCATCCTGTCCGCGCTGAACTACTACGAGGAAATCGACACCCCGGAGAGCAAGGACTTCGTCGCCAAGGCGAAGGCCAAGTACCCGGACGTGCAGTACGTCAACAGCGAGATCGCCACGTCCTACACGGCCTGGATGCTCTGGGCTGCCGCGGTCGAGAAGGCCGGCAGTACTGATCTGGACAAGGTGACCAAGGTTCTCGAGGCGGGCCTTACGGTCAAGGGCCCCGAGGGCGCCTTGACTATGGACGGCAAGACCCACCAGCTCTCGCACAACATCTCGTTCGCCAAGGTGAACGGCTCAGGCCGGTTCGAGATCATCAAGACCATCGAGAACCTGGTGGCCGAGCCCTCTTGTGACCTGATCGCCAACCCGAACCAACACACCCAACTGGTCTCCTGATGGATTCATTTCTCAACGGAACCGTCATCCTGCTGGGCACCGTCGCGACCCTCGTGCTGGTCGCGGCGGGTCTGGCAGTGATCTTCGGGTTCATGCGAATCATCAATTTCGCCCACGGCGAGTTCGTCGCGCTCGGTGCCTTCGCGGTACTGGTGTGCGACCGAAACGGCATCCCGTTCCCTCTGGCCGTGGTGATCGCGACGCTGGTGGGCGCGATCTTCGGGCTGATCGTGGAACGGGTGCTGATCCGCCCGCTATACGGCCGGCTGGTGGACACCCTTTTGGTGACGTTCGCGCTCAGCCTGCTGCTTCAGCAGGGCTTCCTGATCGGCTTCGGTACCAGCCCAGCGGGCATCGGCTCGATGGGCGGTTCCTGGAAGGTCGGCCAATACTCCATCCCCCAGTACCAACTGTTCCTCATCGTGATGACCGGCGTGTTGGTCGGGGTGCTGTGGTGGGTTTTCACCCGCACCATGTACGGCGCTCGAGCCAGGGCGGCGTCATCGGCGTCCAGCGTGGCCAGCACTCTGGGTATGGACCCTGTGCGAATCAACGCCGCCACCTTCACCCTGGGGAGTGCGTGTGCGGCCCTCGCCGGTGCGCTGCTCACCCCGGTGATCGCAGTGCAGCCATTCATGGGTGTCTCCTACCTCCCGCTCGCCTTCCTCACGGTCGTGACGGGAGGGTCGGCGCCGCTCACCGGAACCACCGCGGCGGGATCGTTGTTGGGTGTTTCGCAGTACACCGCCAGCGTGCTCACCAACCCTTTCCTCGGCACCGTCGCCGTACTGGTGGTGGCCGTGGTCGTGCTTCGGTTCCTTCCCCGGGGAATGTCGGCAAAGTGGAGGTCGAAGGTATGAGCGGCGTACGCTCCTGTTTCCTCGGGACCCGGGGCAACTTGCTGCTGGTCGCCTTCACGACCGTGGTCGTGCTGCTAGTCGCTCAGGCGTTCGACTACTCGCTGCTCGACCGGGCGACATCCTGGGTGATCTATGGCCTGCTCGCGCTGAGCATGTCGTTCGTGTGGGGCAAGCTGGGCATCTTCAGCTTTGGCCAGACCGCCTTTTTCGCGGTCAGCGCCTACGGCTACGGCATCACGGTCGGCAACATCGGTGGCACCGCCGGCAGCTTGGTTGGCATCGTGGTCGGCATCGGTGCCGCGACTCTGGTAGCGACTCTGCTCGGATACTGCATGTTCTACGGCGGGATCACCGACCTGTTCGTCGCGATCGTCACCATGGCGATGACGCTGATCCTCGGCATCATGGTCACCTCCATGTCCGGACCACAGTGGAAGGTCGGCGATGTGCCGATCGGCGGGTACAACGGCATGGCGGGCATCCGCCCGCTGGAGTTCGGCACGGAGATGCTCTCGGGTTACACGCTCTTCGTGGTGGTCGTGCTGGTCGCTCTGGCCGCGTACGTGGCGATCCGGGTTCTGCTCAGTCGGCCCCTGGGAAGGATCGTGCTGGCCACCGCCGACAACGAGACCCGAGCCGAACTGCTGGGGTTCGATGTCCGCGCATACCGGCTCATTGGCTTCGCCATCGGTGGCGCGGTCGCAGGTGTCGCTGGGGTACTGTTCGCGTCCTGGCAACAGATTGTGACCCCCGACCTGTTCGCGCTCTCCCTGGCCGGCTCGGTCGCCATCTGGGTGCTCGTCGGTGGGCGCACCTCGCTCGGCGGCGCCTTCGTCGGCGCGGTACTGATCAACGCGATCAACTCCTACTCCGACCGGCTCACCATCGGCGGCTCCGCGCCGCTTGCCGGGCACGGTCCGATAGCGCTCGGGGTCATCCTCATCGTGTTCGTGTTGGTCCTTCCCAACGGGCTTGTTCCTGGTGCCGGCTCGCTTGTCAAGCGTCTGCTGAACCGTGCCGGCCCCGATGTCAGTGACCAGCCGTCCTACGACCTGAAGGCCCTACCGGGCCTCTTCCCGCGCCGTACCGAGGGGCCCGTTCCGCAGCTGCGCGCCGCAGCGGTAAGCAAGCACTTCGGCGGCGTCCGAGCGGTCGAGCACGTGGACCTCTCGCTCGACCGGGGCGTGCGCAGCCTCATTGGGCCGAACGGGGCCGGCAAGTCGACGTTCTTCGCCGTGCTGACCGGGCGGCTCGCGCCGACGAGCGGTCGGGTCCACCTCGGTGAGCGGGACGTGACCCGGATGCGGCCGTACAAGCGGGCCCGGCTCGGAGTCGGCCTGAAGATGCAGGCGCCCTGCGTCTTCCCGACCTTGAGCGTCCAGGAGAATATCTGGCTCGCTGCGTACAGCGCTGATCGCAACGCCGCCCGGGCGACAGCCCGCAGCAGGGAGCTGAGCGGCTGGCTTGGCCTGACGCTTCCCGCCGACCTCGCCGGGGCGCAGTCGCACGGCACCCAGCAGGTGCTCGAGGTGATGATGGTCCTCGCCGCCCGGCCCGGCGTGGTGCTGCTCGATGAACCGGCGGCCGGGATGACCTCGAACGAGACGGCCGCCCTCGCCGACGCGATCCGGGATCTAGGCCGGGAGCGCACCGTGGTCGTTGTGGAGCACGACATGGAATTCGTCGAAAGTCTGGAGTCCGACGTCACGCTGCTCGTCGAGGGCTCAGTCTTCTTGGAGGGTTCGATGGAAGACCTGCGCGCGGACCAGCGGGTGCTGGACATCTACTTGGGGAGGGCCGTCTCGTGAGTCTCGACGTGACCGGGCTACGCGCGGCGCACGACATCACTCCAGTGCTGCACGGTGTCGACCTGCACCTCGCGGGTGGCGAGGCAATCGGGCTGGTCGGGCGTAACGGTGTCGGCAAGACGTCCTTCGCGAACACGCTGACCGGCCTGCTCCGCACCACCGGCGGGCGGATCGACTTCCTCGGCGAGGACATCACTGGCCTGTCAGCGACCAAGCGGGGCCGCAGAGGCATCGCGTACATTGGTCAGGACAGCGCGGTCTTTCCGACCTTGACGGTGCTCGAGAACCTCATGGTGGGGATCAGCACGTGGCGTCGCTCGGAGGCGGAGCAGAAGGCGCTCGCCGTCGTCGACGAACTTTTTCCGGCGCTGCGGCAGCGGCTGACTCACGCCGGCTTCGAGCTCAGCGGTGGTCAGCGCAGATTGGTCGAGCTCGCCCGGGTGATGCTCCGGCGCCCAAAGCTGCTGGTGCTCGACGAGCCGACCGAGGGCGTGCAGCCTTCGTTCGTCCAGGACCTGCTGGACCGCCTGATCCAGCTGAAGCATGACTCCGGGCTCTCCGTCATTGTGATCGAGCACCGGCTGGACTTTGTGGCAGCGCTCGCCGACACGGTAAGCGTGATGGTGAAGGGTCAAATCGTCACGACGGTACCCGCCGACCAGCTACTCACTGACGACGAGCTCCACCGTCGCTACCTCGCGGTGTGAGAGATCATGACCCATCGGCCCCACCGGGTCGTGGCTCTACGCGCCCATCGCCGCGTTCGTGGGCACGGCCTCGCGGCTGCTGTACGACGTACTCGCCGAGATGTTCACCAGCCTGGGCTTCGAGCGGGCGGCCCGGACCGGGTCGACGTCGCTGCAGGCGACCAGGTCGGCGCCGTGCAGCCGAGAAAGGCCGCGACCTCCGCCTTCCTCGGCAGCACGCTCGAGCTTCCGTTGGCCGAGCTGGTGGCCGCCGCGCCGGCGGGGACGCCGCTCGGCGTCGAGGTCCCGCACGCGGTTCCGCAGGCCGGCCTGTCCGATCTCGACCTCGCCCGTCGCGACCTGCGGGCGAACCGCGCCCTCCTCGGCGGCGCCCGTGTCTGACGTCGTCCTCGACCCAGCCCGCCATCGGATCGCACTGGTCGGAGCGGGTATCGGCGGCTCGCTCTCGCCGGCCCTGCACGAACGCGAGGCCCGCGCGCTCGGGCTCGATTACCGCTACTCCCTGCTCGATCTCGATGACCTTCCGCCTGGCTGGACCCTGCGCGATGCCGTCCGTCGCGGGGTGACCGGCTTCAACGTCACCCATCCCGTCAAGCAGGCCGTGCTCACCCAGCTGGACGACCTGTCCGCCGACGCCCGGGCGCTGGGCGCGGTCAACACGGTCAGCGTGCGGGATGGGCGCCTGACCGGGCACAACACCGACCACAGCGGCTTCCTGGCCGGCGTGCGGCACGGGTTGCCCGACGTCCGACTCGGCCGGGTCGTCGTGGTCGGCGCCGGGGGAGCCGGGTCCGCCGTCGCCTACACCCTCGCCGGTGCCGGTGCCGGTGCCGGCGTCGCGATCGCCGACGCCGACGCCGATCGGACGGCGGCGCTCGTGGCCCGGCTGCGGGGCGCGTTCCCCACCGGCGAGATCCACGGGCTGGCGGCGGAGCAGGTTCCGGCCGCGCTCGCGGACGCCGACGGCATCGTCAACGCCACCCCCGTCGGGATGACCGGGCATCCGGGGCTGCCGTTCGACGCCCGCGTCCTCCGCGATCGGCACTGGGTCGCCGACGTCGTCTACCGCCCCCTCGACACGGCGCTGCTCGTGGCCGCCCGTGCCGCCGGCTGCCGGGTGCTCGACGGCGGCGCGATGCTCGTCGCCCAGGCGGCGCAGACGCTCGCTCTGCTCACCGGCGTCACGCCCGACCTCGACCGCATGCGGCGCCACCTCACCGCCCTCACCCGACGAGAAGGAAAGCAATGAGTGACGACCACGCCTGGGACCACGAGGTCGACCTGCTCGTCCTCGGCTCCGGAGCAGGCGGCCTCGGCGCCGCGGTCGTCGGAGCGGGAGAAGGACTGTCGGTCCTGGTCCTGGAGAAGTCCGAGTGGCTCGGCGGCACCACCGCCTACTCCGCAGGCACCTGCTGGGTCCGGTACACCGCATGCAGGACGAGCTCCGAGACCCGCTTGCCCTCCGGCACGTCGAGCAGCCCGGCCAGCGCCGGTGCGAGCGCCATCGTCTCGAATTCGCGTGACGTGGTGAGAGAGAGCCACCACAATCGGCGACGTTGCCGCGTTCGTAGAGAACGCCTGCCGCGGCGGCGGCGAGCAGGGCGGCGGGGATCTTGCGGGTGCGACTATGTAAACCCGCAGGTGAGAGAGAGTGGAATAGCGGGTTCGATTCCCGCCACCTCCACTGCGACATCAGGTCGCCTCTTACTTGTGTAACAGCGCAGGTAAGGGGCGGTTTCCTGGTGCTGGGGGCGTTATGAGAGCCCGGTCAGCCCCACGTGCACAGCACTACAACCGGCCCGTCTCGCACGCCTCCTGGGCGAGCCGGCGGCTGTCGGGGTCGCCGGCGTTCTGCGCGGTCGTGACCGCGAAGAGGCCCACCTTCTCCATGCGGCTGACGACGTCCTCGAAGCCTGCTTCCCGCGCCCAGCCGTGCGCCTGCTGCACCGACCTGCACTCCATGACCCACAGTGCGCCGTCGCGGTTGGGCAGCACGTTGGCGATGAACTCGAGTTGTGGATGGCGGGTCTGGGTGGTGAAGATCAGGACACCGTCGGGCGCGAGCAGGTCACGCAGGCGGGCCACCGATTTTCTGATCAGTTCCTCGGTCAGGATCAGCTCGTACAGCCCGGAGACCACGATGATGTCGGCGGGGCGGTCGAGCGGTGCGGGTTCGAAGGCGTCGCCCTGCTGGTACACGATGTTGGTCAGGCCGCGTGCCGCCGCCTGCTTCTCCCCGAGCGCCAGCCCGTCGGGCGTCAGGTCGCGGCAGACCACCTGGGTCTCCGGCTGTTCCTTGGCCAGGTCCTGCAGGTAGCGGCCGGGGCCTGAGGCCACGTCGAGGATCAGCGCCCGGCCGGCTCTGGCCGAGACCTCCTCCCTGAGCACGTTGTGCAGCAGGGCCCGTCTGGCTCGGATGGCACGCCATCCGACGGCGTTCAGGTAGACGCGGTCGATGAGCTTGCCCAGGCCGAGCCGCCCGCGCGGCTCGTTGGCGTAGACGTAGTCGAGCATGGTGCCGCTGTCGAAGCCGTGCCGGTAGCCGATGCGGATGCCGTCGCTCAGCTGCCCGACCGTGCGCAGCAGGAGCCGCATGATGGTCCACTTCATGAAATATCTCCTTTGATGATGTTGTGTGCGGTTTCCAGGTCGTGAACTGGCCGGCAGAAGCGGACGAGGACCCGCCCCCGCCGCACTCGCCCGTGTACGGGCAGCACCTCGGAGGTGCCGTGGATGGTGACGGGCTGGAGCGGCACTCCCGCCTTGCCGGCGATGCGCGCGGCCCCGGAGCGGAACTCGCCCACGCGCCCGTCCCGCGAGCGCGTGCCCTCGGGGAAGACGACGACGATGCGTCCCTGCTCCAGGAGTTGTACGGCGCGCGCGAGGTCGGCCGAGCCGCCTCCGCCCCGCCGTACGGGAAAGCCGGCGACGAGGGAGCGGCAGGCGAGTGAGCGCAGCCGGCCCGCGAACCAGTAGTCGGCGGCGGCGGCCACCACGGGTCGTCCGCGCGCGGGCAATGCGGCGAGCAGCGCAGCCGTGTCGGCGTGCGAGGAGTGGTTGGCGACGACCACGCACGGCCCGTCGGGAACCGCCCCTTCCACCCGCAACCCGCCGTTGCAGGTGAAGGCGGTCCGCCACAACCATCGCCGCAGGAGAGCGCCGTTCATGGAAGCACCACCGCCACGGCCAGGGCGATCAGGAGGGAGTCGACGCGGTCCAGCAGGCCACCGAAGCCGGGGAGCCAGGCGCCCGCGTCCTTGACGCCCGCGCCGCGCTTGACCATCGACTCGACCAGGTCGCCGAGGGGCGCGCCGACGGCGACGGCGACGGCCAGAGCGGGGGTGAGCGACCCGAGCAGGGCCAGCACGCCGAGCCCGCCCGCCGCGCCGCACAGCACGCCGCTCCAGGTCTTGCCCGGTGACAGCGGTGACAGCCGCGGGCCGCCGACGAGGTTGCCGCCGCACCACGCCGCCACATCGGCGATGGCGACGGCCAGGCAGAGCGCGAACGCCTGGGCGGGGCCGAGCAGGACGAGCCCGGCCAGCGGGGCGAACCAGAGCAGCCCGAACATCCCGAAGGCGGCCCTGCGGGATCCGTCCTCCGCGTCGCCGGACAGGACCGGCGCCAGCGCCACGGCCAGTAAGCACACGGCCGCCGGCCGGTACATGTCGCCCATCAGGGCGGCGACGGGGAGCAGGGCGGCGTGGGCGAGCAGGACGGCGCGTTCGGGGGCGCGCAGCCGTACCAGGCGGGAGTATTCGAGGGCGCAGACGACGCCGAGCACGACCGCGAGCGCGGCGGCGCCCTGAGGGCCGAGCAGGAGGCTGCCCGTCACGAGTGGCGCGGCGACGGCCCAGGTGGTCCAGCGGCGCACCAGCTCGCGCTGCCTGGACCACCACACCGCCAGCCCGCTCACCCCGAGGGCCCCGGCCAGGTAGGGGGCGGCGTCGAGGATCATGACCCGGTCTCCTGAAGGGCGGGGGCGGTGCGCAGCTCGCGGTGGACGCGCGCGAGCCGTACGACCGCTGTGATCAGGGAGCCGGCGGCGAGCACCACCAGCCAGGCCGGCCAGCCCGTGAGGGCGAACAACACCAGCAGGACGCAGCGCTCGGTCTTGCCGGCGGGGCCGCCCTGCGGGCGCCGCGCCCCTGCGGCGGCGCCCGCGAGCGCGGCCCACGAGGGGAGGGTGGCGGCCAGCGCGGCGCAGGCCACGAGCGCGGGGTCGGCCAGCGCCAGGCATCCGGCCAGCGCCGCGTACTCGGCGAGCCGGTCGCCCAGCTCGTTGACCACGGCGCCGAACCTGGTGGTCCCGCCCCCGTCGCGAGCGACGCCGCCGTCGAGGTTCGCGCAGGCCAGGCGGCCGGCGAGGGCCGCCGCGACGGCCACCGCCACCCACGGTCCCGTCTCGCCCAGAGCGAGTACGGCTCCCGCCACCGCGCCGAAGACGATGCCTGACACGGTGATGGCCGTAGGGCGGACGCCGTGGGCGACCAGGAAGGCCCGCACTCCGCTGAGCCGGGCGGCGTACCAGGGTTTGAGGGCGTAGAGACCGTTCATGTCGGCCAATGTCTCGCGTCACGGCAGGCCGATACATGGGGTGTTCAGCGCATTTGTCCCTAGGTAGCGCTACTTACGTGTGGGGCGCCGCATGACCTTGAACGATTCGGTATCACGCTGATCGTATTTGTCCGCGGGCCTGTTGGATCAGGGGAGGGCGTACATTCGCGGCAAGGTGAACGGGTGGGTAGACGTTGAGTTATTCGTCTGGCGAATACCGTAGGGGCGAGAGCAGCGGCAAGGCGACGGCGGCTCTGGTGCTGGGCATCTTGAGCCTGGTCATGTGCGGCATTCTGAGCATCGTCGCCGTGATCGTCGGGCACAGTGCGATGACGGAGATCGACCGGTACGGCCTGGAGGGCCGAGGGCCGGCGACGGCGGGGCTGGTGCTCGGCTACATCGCCCTGGTGCTGTGGGGGATCGGCCTTCTCGTCTATCTGTCGAACTGAGCGTGCCAGGACGCCCCTTCGCCCACGCGAACGGCGTGGGCGGAGGGGCGTCCCGCGTGCTCAGGCCATGAACCCCAGCACCAGGGAGGCGGCGACCGGCGCCATGTAGAGCAGCGGGAACGGTATGTGCGCGTACGAGCGGGCGCGGATCACGGTGATGACGGCCCCGGTGAAGTACACCACCAGGCCGATCCCGGCCAAGACGCCGATGACGGGGACCAACAGCCCGACGAGCAGGCCCGCCGCGCCCGCGGCCTTGGCGACGCCGAGCCAGGGCCACCACTTGCGGGGCACCCCGTAGTCCGCCAGGGGACCCACCACCCAGGAGGCGCGGATGAAGATGGAGACGGCGGAGAAGCCGACCCAGGCGGCGGTGAGGATGGCGACGATGACGTACGTAGTGGACATCAGATGGTTCTCGATTCCTGATCTCGTCAGGCCCAGGACGTGCCGGCGGGCTCTTTGACGGTGGCGTTGATGCGGTTGAAGAAGTTGGTCATGGAGATCGTCAGGATGATCGCGGACAGTTGCCGCTCGTCGAAGTGGTCGGCGACCTCGTCCCAGAGGTCGTCGGGCACGGCGTCCGCGGACCGGTCGGCGATCCGGGTGACGCACTCCGTGAGGGCCAGTGCGGCGCGTTCGACGTCGCTGTAGAACGGCGCCTCGCGCCAGGCGGCCACGTTGCCCACGCGCTCGTCGGACTCGCCGGACTTCTTGAGGTTCTGGATGTGGGCGTGGACGCAGGCGCCGCAGCCGTTGATCTGGCTGGCACGCAGGGCGACGATCTCCAGCAGTTCGCTGGGCGCGCCGCCCTGGTTGATGCCCTTGTAGATCGACTGGATCCCCTTCATGGTCTCGGGGAGGACGAACGCCGGGTTCTTCATGCGGGCTTCCATGATCGAAATCTCCTCTCACCTGTGCACTCATCATGGGAAGCCGGGTTGATACATTCGCGATGCGTCCGCTATGGATGGATATGCGGCGCTGGGGGAGGTGAGGGTGGGCGTACGGTTCGGTGTTCTCGGTCCCGTTCAGGTCATGGCCGACGGCCGGGAGCTGACCGGCCTGGCGCCGCGTCACCGTGCGGTGCTGGCGTACCTGCTGCTGCACGCCCGCACTGTGCTCAGCGCCGACCAGCTGAGCGACGCGGTGTGGGGCGTGACGCCGCCGGACACCGCCCGCGCGCAGATCCAGGCCGCCGTCACCGCCATCCGCAGGGTGCTCCGCGAAGCGGGCGAGGCGCGGCTGCTCATGACCCGCTCGGGCGGATACCAGATCGAACCGGAACAGCTCGACCTGGAGGAGTTCATCGGCCGGATGGCGGCTGTCCAGAAGGAGGCCGATCCGGACACCGCCGCCCGCCAGGTGCGCGATGCGCTCGCGCTGTGGCGGGGCCAGCCGCTGGCGGACGTGCACGCCGACTACGTCGAGAGCGTGCGCAGCCGGCTGGAGCAGCGGCGGCTGGCCGCGATCGAGCGCCTGGCCGACCTGGAGCTGTCCCTGGGCCGGCACGAGGACCTGATCGACGAGCTGTCCGCGCACGTGGCCGCGCACCCTCTGCGTGAGCGGCTGTCGGGCCAGCTGATGCTCGCACTGCACCGCGCGGGACGGCAGGCCGACGCGCTGTCGGTGGCCAGGGCGTTCCGCGGGTCGCTGGTGGAACAGCAGGGGCTGGATCCCGGCCGGGCGTTCGTGGCGATCGAGCAGGCCGTGCTGCGGGGCGATGCGGGCCCGCAGGCCCAGCCGCGGGACAAGCCCGCTGTACGGGAGCCCGGCCGGCGGGCGAATTTCCTGCCGTACGACATCCCCGACTTCGCCGGCCGGGCCGTCGAGCTGGAGCGGATCGCCGGACTCCGGCCAGGGGCGACGATCTTGGCCATCGACGGGATGGCGGGCATCGGGAAGACCGCGCTGGCGATTCACGCCGCGCATCGGCTGGCCGGCCGGTACCCCGACGGGCAGCTGTTCGTCGACCTGCAGGCGCACACGGCGGGGCACGAGCCGATCGAGGCGGGCGCCGCGCTGGAGACGCTGTCGCGCCAGCTCGGGGTGCCGGCCGAACGTGTTCCCTCCTCGACCGCCGCGCGGGCCGCGCTGTGGCGGGCCGAGCTCGCCCAGCGCAGGGTCGTGATCGTCCTGGACAACGCCGCCGACACGGACCACGTCAGGCCCCTGCTGCCGGGCGCCTCCGACAGCCTCGTCCTGGTCACCAGCCGCCGCCGGCTGGTCGATCTCGACGGTGCCCGCACGCTGTCCATGGACGTGCTGCCGGCCAGGGACGGCCTGCGGCTGTTCACCTCGATCGTGGGGGAACGGGCGACGGCCGAACCGAGCGCGGTCCTCGACGTGCTGCAGCTGTGCGGGTTCCTGCCGCTGGCCGTGCGGATCGCCGCCGCGCGGCTGCATCATCGCCCGCGCTGGACCGTCGGCTACCTGGCCGGCCGGCTGCGGGACGAGCGCCGCCGGCTGGCGGAGCTGTCCACCCCGGACCGGGGTGTCGCGGCCGCGTTCACCCTGTCGTACCGGCATCTGGATGCCGAGCGGCAACGGATGTTCCGGCTGCTGGGCCTGCATCCCGGGCGCGACGTCGATGTCCACGCCGCCGCCGCGCTGGCCGGAGTGGCCTGCGACCATGCGGAGACGTTGCTGGAGGACCTGCTGGACGCCCATGTCCTGGCGCAGCACGAGCCCGGGCGGTACACGTTCCACGACCTGCTCCGCGAGCACGCGCGCGCCACCGCGTCCGCCGAGGAGACCGGTGAGGCCCGGCACGACGCCCTGACCCGCCTGCTCGACCATTACCTGCGCACGGCGGCCGCGGCGATCGCCGTTCTCTACCCGTTCGGCGGGCTGCGCAGGCCGTCACTCGCCGAGCCGGCGACCGTGTCGTTCCAGGACGACGCCGAGGCGGGCGCGTGGCTGGATGCCGAGCGCGCCAACCTCGTCGCCGCCGGCAGCCGGGCGGCCGACGGCGACTGGCCGGTGCACGCGGGCCGGCTGGCCACCATCGTGCATCCCTACCTCGACGGTCACGCCCACCACGCCGACGCGATCATCATGCACACGAAGGCGCTGGAGGCCGCCCGCCGTCGGGGCGACCCGGCAGGCGAGGCGCTGGCCCTGCTCGATCTGGCCTGGGTGCGCTGGCGGCAGGGCCGTTACGAGGACTCGTACGAGGTCTGCGGGCCGGCCCTGGACCTGTGCCGCGCGGTCGGCGACCGGCTGGGCGAGTCGCGGGCGCACAACACGCTCGGCAACGTGTGCCTGCGACGGCACGAGTACGAGCGGGCGGACCGTCATCTGGAGCAGGCCCTCGCTCTGAGCCGTGAGATCGGCAATCCCGTCGGGGAGGCCTACACGCTGAGCAGCCTCGGCGTCAGCCACCAGCGGCAGGGACGCCACCGCGCGGCGCTCGATCACCATCGCCGGGCCCTCGCGCTGCACCGCCGGCTGGGGAACCGGCGTGGTGAGGCCGGCGTGCTCGACCTTCTCGGCCAGGTCCACCGGGCGCAGGGGCAGTACGAGCGGGCCCGTGACCAGCACCGGCAAGCGCTGGAGCTCTATCGCGAGCTGGGCGGCCGGAGTGACGAGGCAGCGCCGCTCAACGGGCTGGGGGAGGCCGGCCGGTGCCTCGGCGATCACGACCAGGCCGTCGCGCGTCACTGTGACGCCCTCGCCATCGCGCGCGAGCTGGGCAACCGGGCCGAGGAGGCGCGCGCCCACGAGGGACTGGCGCGCGTCCATCACGATCGTGGCCGCGTCGACGCGGCGCGGGACCACGCGGAACGGGCCCTGCGCGTCTACGCCGACCTGGGCGTGCCCGAGGCCGCGGCGGTCGAGGCGTTCCTGGCGGAGCTCGGCTGAGCCGGTGATCGGCGCTCGCCGGGTCCCGTGTCTACCGGCGTAGACAGGCGAGTCCAGCCATACTGCGGACAATTGTCCGAGGTCGCTCCTCCTGGTGGGAACAGACCCTTGACAGGCGACTCTGCGCACATCATTCTGAGGCCAGCCCATGGTGACCACTGTACGGACGAGTGTCCGCCTGACGCGCGGACGCGTGCCCGACGGTGGTCTCGTGCCCTCCAGCGCATAGGAGCGCCAGATGAGCAGCACCACAGAGCGCCCTCAGGGCGGCGCCTCCCAGCAGGTGACGAAGGCCTCCGTCGCGATCGGGTTCGCGGTCCTGTGCGCGTCGTACATGCTCAACGCGATGGACCGGCAGATCTTCTACCCCCTCCTGCCCGAGATCCGGACCGAGCTCGGCTTCTCCCTGGAGCAGGGCGGGCTGCTGGCCACCGGCTTCACGCTGGGGCTCGCGCTCGCCGGGCCCCCTGCCGGCTACCTGGCCGACCGGCTCTCCCGCAGGACGATCATCGTCATCAGCGTGCTGGTCTACTCCATCGGCACGCTGGCCATCCCGCTCGCCGTCGGGTTCGTAGACATGAGCATCTACCGCCTCGTCTCGGGCGTCGGCGAGGGCGTCCAGGCCACCGCACTCTACGCGGTGATCGGCGCGTTCTTCTTCCACCGGCGCGCGCTGGCCGCGGGCGTCGTGGGCGTGGCGTTCGGACTGGGCGTCTTCCTCGGCCCGCTCGTCGGCACGGGGCTCGCCGAGAGCTCCGGCACCTGGCGCACGCCGTTCTTCCTGTTCGCCGCCGCGGGTCTCGCCATGAGCCTGCTCATCGCGTTCACCGTGTCACGCAAGATGACCGAGGCGGTCACCGGAGCGGCCTCACAGGCCGACGCCGCGGCGTACGAGCACGTGCCGGCCTCCCCCTACAACCGCAACACCCTCGGCGTGGGCATCGCCTGCGCCGTGTCCGGCCTGGTCTTCTACGGCTATCTCGGGCTTTACCCGACCTTCCTCCGCGAAGCGCTCGGCTTCACCGCGGACCAGGCGGCCTTCGCGGTGTCCATGGGCGGTCTGGGCGCCATGATGGCCCTGCCGGCCGGCTGGCTGGGCGACCGGTTCAACCAGGCCCGCCTCCTGATGCTCGCCATGGTCGCCACGTCGGTCACCGCGTACCTCATGTACCAGGTCGCGACCGCGCCGCCGGCGCAGTACCTGCTCTCGTTCCTCATGGGCACCTTCGCCAGCGGCTTCCTGTTCACCAACTGCTCCACCGCCATGCAGCGGGCCGTCCGCCCGCACCACGTCGGCCGGGGCGCGGGGCTGTTCATCCTCACCTACTACGTCGCCGCCGCCTTCTCCGGGCTGCTGTTCGCCCGTCTCGTCGGCGCGCTCGGCTGGGACGGCGCCGGCCTCTGGCAGCTCACCCTCCTGCCCGTGCTCGGCGTCGCGGGCCTCCTGCTGGTCGATCCCGCCAGGATGATCCTGCGGCGGTAGGCCGGTCCGGCTCCAGAACGGCGGTGTCCCGGTGGACACCGCCGTTTTGCGTGATAAATCCGGCGCTAAACGTGGGATCAGCATCCGCCTGCTCAAATAATGGCCAAGGAAATGTTGCCGAGCGGCGCGGTGATTTCGCCCTTCACGTATTCGATTTTCGCCGGGCGGTGGAGCTACGATCAAGGCGCTCGCTGCGGGATTGTTCGCGTATTGCCTAGGAAAGCCCCTGCTCAACGCCTATGCCGCGGCTGGTTGCCGAAAAGGTGACTATGGGCTTCATGGGTGGACCGGATTGGCCGATTGAAGGTCAGTCCGGTCGAACGAGCTACGTCCGGAGAAGCAGTGGCTGTTAGCGTTGGGGGCGACCGCCGGGCCGCGCGGCCGGCGGGGCGTCGGAGCTCACGACTATGGCGAGCAGCTCAGCCACTCGTCCTGGCCGGCGTCGACCTTTTGTGCATGGCCTTCACCGCCGCCCAGGTGGGCCGGGGCATCCCGCCCGTCGTCGTCGCGGGCGTCCTGGTCGTCGTGCTCAACGGCCTCGGCCGGGTGTACGCGCCGCGGGTCCTGCCCTCCAGCCTCGACCGTGGCGGCTGGATCGCGGGATCCGGCTTCGTGGCCGCCTGCGTGGCCTTCAAGGAGTCGGCGTCGTTCGTCACGATCGCGCTGTGCGCGCTGCTCTACACCTTCCTCGCCGTGTGCGGCAGGAGCATGCTCGCCTTCGCGGTCCGCAGAGCGCACCAGTACGCACGGTCGGCGCCCACGCTGGTGATCGGCGCGGGACCGCACGGTCACCGGCTGGCGGAGAGCCTGCTCGCCCACCCGGAGTACGGCCTGCTCCCCCTGGGCTTCCTGGACGAGGCGGCCGGAGACGACCCCGGCCTGCCCGTGCTCGGCCGCCCCAGCGAGGTCGCGCACATCATCCAGGCCTACGAGGTGCGCGCGGTGATCCTCGCGGGTCAGGGGCAGCAGCCGATCGCGCGGACGGCGCGGGCGTTGGGCTGCGACGTGTACCTCGCGCTCGACCTGAGCGAGCTGATCGTCGACTTCGTCACGCTGCGCGAGCACGTACGCGGTTTCCCGCTGCTCCGCATGCGTCCCGCCGCGCAGCACAGCGCGCTCTGGCCGCTGAAGCGGGCACTCGACATCACGATCGCGCTGACCGGCCTCATCCTGACCGCGCCCGCCCTGGCGCTCTGCGCGCTGATCATCCGCGCGGAGGTCGGCCAGAGCCCGCTGTTCCGGCAGCGGCGGGTGGGCTACCAGGGGGAGCCGATCGAGGTGATCAAGCTCAGGACCATGAAACCCGCCGACGCGCACGAGTCGGCGACCCTGTGGAGCATCGCCCACGACAGCCGGGTCGGCCGGGTGGGCAGGCTGCTGCGCAGGACGTCGGTCGACGAGCTCCCGCAGTTGTGGAACGTTCTCAAGGGAGACATGAGCATCGTCGGCCCCCGGCCGGAACGCCCGCACTTCGTCGACGAGTTCTCCCGGACCGTTCCCGGCTACGGCCTGCGCCACCGGATGCCGGTCGGGATCACCGGGTGGGCCCAGATCCACGGCCTGCGCGGCGACACCTCGATCGAGGACCGCGCCCGTTTCGACAACCACTACATCGACGGGTGGTCCATCGGCGCCGACATCAAGATCATGATGCGGACCCTGTGGTCCCTGCTCCGGCTGGGCGGGAGCTGACCCTTGAAAGCCCTTCACCGACCCAGCCTCGTGGCGGCCGCGACCGTGCTCCTGACCTGCCTGCCGGCGGGGCTCGACGGCCCCTTCGCCGAGGTGCGGGTGACGGCCGCCGACGTCGCCTCCGTCGCGCTGGCCGCCGTCGCGCTCGCCCTCCTGGTCGCGGGCCCGCGCGCGGCCGAACTGCCCGCCCGCGCGCTGGTGCTCGCACCCGTCGCGGGCGCGGCCGCCATCGCCGTGCTGGCCTCGCCCGACATGCTGGCGAGCGTGCCGGGCTACCTCAGGTACGTCCAGGTGTTCGTGATCGTCCCGCTGGCCGTCATGGTGACGGTGCGCGACCGCGCCGACGGCCTGATCGTGGGCGGGGCCGTCGTCGGCGCCGCGCTCGTGCAGGGCGTGGTCGGGTGCGTTCAGACGCTCACCGGCACCGGGGCGTCGTACGCCGGAGAGCGGGTGCGGGCCGTCGGCACGTTCGGCGCCCTCGACGTCATGGGCATGGCGAGCGTGGTCAGCTTCGGCGCGATCATCCTGCTGGGCGTGGGCCTCGCCGTACGCGGCCGGTGGCGCGCCGCCGCGCTCGCGGGCGCCGCCCTGCTCTGCGTCCCCCTCGCCCTGTCGCTCAGCCGGGGCGCCTGGCTCGCCCTGCTGTGCGCGGCACTGGTCATGCTCTTCATGCGCAGCCGGGTGCTCGCCGCCCGGGTGCTGCTCGCCGGCGCCGCCGCCGGGATCGTGCTCGTCGCCGGCCTCGGCACGGGATCGGACGTGCTGGGACGGCGGGTCGCCTCGATCGCCTCCGCCGTGACCCAGCCCGACCAGTCGCTGAGCGACCGGTACACCCTGTGGCGCACCGCCGCCGGCATGTGGCTCGACCACCCGCTGACCGGGGTCGGCCCGCGCCGGTTCGCGGAACTGCGCGACACGTACGCGCCCATCGAGCTGTCGTCCGGCAGCGACACCGACGACCCGGTGCACGGCTTCCAGCGCCGGCCGCTGCTCTCCCCGCACAACATGTACCTGCTGACCCTCAGCGAACAGGGCCTGCTCGGGCTGGCCGCCCTGGGCGTCTGCCTGGGGGCCATGGCGTGGTGGGCGGTCCGAGGGGGCGCGGTGATCGCGGCCGGGCTGCTGACCTGGCAGCTGGCCGACTTCGTCTACGGCGACATCGGCGGCCCTCCGACGCTGGTCATGTCGGTCGTCCTGGGACTGGTCCTGTCGCGCGTCACCAGGGGCGCGGCGCTGCCGCCGCTGAGCGGCGCCCCGGGCGGGCACGGCGGGGACCGATGACGACGGCCACCTCGCCCGCGGTCAAGGCCGTCAGCGTCACCGCGCTGCTCATCGGGCTCGGCTCGCTGCTCGGCTTCGTCCGCGACCTGCTGCTGGGCACGACGTTCGGGGCCGACGCCGGCACCGACGCGTTCCTCGTCGCCTGGACGATCCCGGAGACCGCGGCGCCCCTGCTCATCGAGGGTGCGATGGCCTTCGTGCTGGTCCCGCTGTTCAGCCGGGCGGTGGAGGCGGGCGACGACCCGCGGGTCCTGGTGTCGTCGACGTTGCCGTATCTGTGTCTCGCGCTCGCGGCGCTGAGCGCGGTGGCCGCCGCGGGCGCGCCGTGGCTGGTCGGCGTGCTCGCCCCCGGCATACCGAGGGCCGACCTCGCGGCCGACTGCATGCGTGTCGCCTCGGTCACGATCCTGACGTTCGGGCTGGCCGGGTACCTCAGCGCGGCACTCCGCTCGCACCAGGCGTTCGCGCCGCCGGCCGCCATCTACGTCGCCTACAACCTGGGGATCATCGTCTGCCTGTGGTCGCTGCGCGACCAGGGCGCGTACGGCGCCGCGGTGGGCGTGGCCGTGGGCGGCGTGGGCATGGTGCTCGTCCAGGCCCCGGCGTTCGTCCGGCGCTTCGGCCCGCCCCGCCGCCCCACCCGCGGGGTGCCGCTGCCCCTGGCCGCGTTCCTGCCGATCGCGATCTTCACGCTCGCGCGCCAGAGCCAGGTCTTCATCGAGAGGTTCGTCGGTTCCTCGTTGCCCGAGGGGTCGATCTCGCACCTCAACTACGCGCAGAAGATCGCGCAGGTGCCGATGGTGCTGTCGCTGATCGTGGCGACGGTGACCTTCCCCGACCTGGCCCGCGCCGTCGCCGCCGGTGACGGCGCGCAGGCGCGCAGGCGGCTGGTCGGGGACCTGGTCGCCGCCTCGGCGATCGTGCTGCCCGCCACGGCGGCGCTGCTGGTCTGCGCTCCCGACGTCGTGGCCGTCCTGCTGCGGTACGGCGCGTTCACCGAGGCGGACACCGCCGCCACCGCGCGGATCATGCAGGTGTACACGCTGGGGCTGCTCGGCCAGGCGGTGGTCGGGGTCGTGTGCCGTACGTACTTCTGCGGGCCCCGCGCCTCCTGGTACCCGGCGCTCGCGATGGCCGCGGGGCTGGCCGCGACGGCCGTGCTGGCCCGGCCGGCGTGGGGGGTCACGGGGCTGGCCGCGGCCAACGCGGCCGGGATCACGCTGACCGGCGTGGTGCTGCTGGCCGGGCTGCGCAGGCGCGTCGTCGCCCTGCCGCTGCGCGCCGCCGCCACGCCCGTCGGCGTGCTGCTCCTGGCCGCCGCGGCGGCCGCCGGAGCGGGCTGGGCGACGCGGCCGCTGCTGGCGGACCTGCCGCGGCCGGCGGCCCTGGGCCTGACCTGCGCCGCGATCGCCGCCGCCTTCTGCGCCGTCGCGGCCCTCGCGGGGGCCACGACCACGCTCACCGAAATCACCCGCTCGATCAGGACGCGAGGTCGCGGATGACCGCCATGCCGTACGTGCTCATGTACCACTCCGTCGAGAAGTGTGACGACGATCCCTTCCAGATCACCGTCTCGCCCGACCGCTTCGACCGGCAGCTGCGCTGGCTGGCCCGGTGCGGCCTGACCGGCGTCTCCATGCGCGAGCTGCTGCGCGCCCACGCGGAGGGTGACGCCGGGCGCCTGGTCGGGCTCACTTTCGACGACGGGTACGCCGACTTCCTCGGCGAGGTCGTCCCCGCGCTGCTGGAGCGCGGGTTCACCGCCACGGTCTTCGTGGTGTCCGACCTGATCGGCGAGCACAACGCCTGGGACGCCGCGGGGCCGCGCAAGCGCCTCATGGACGCCGACGGCGTGCGCCGGGCTGCGCGGCAGGGCATGGAGGTCGGCTCGCACTCGGCCGGGCACCGCTCGCTGACCGGCCTGAGCGAGGCCGACCTCTGGCACGAGGTGACGGCCGGCAAGGCGGCGCTGGAGAACCTGCTCGGCGAGCCGGTGAGCGGGTACTGCTACCCGTACGGGCACGCCGGCGCGCGCGAGGTGGACGCCGTCCGCAGGGCCGGCTACGGCTACGGCTGCGCGATCTGGAAGTCCGAGCTCAGCGGCCGCTACGCGCTGCCGCGTACCTACGTCGGCGAGCGGGACGGCGCGCTGCGGTTGCGCGCCAAGCGGATGCGTCACCGGGTCCGGTGGGGCTGGTGAAGGTCCTGCATGTCATCACCGGTCTGGCGGCGGGCGGCGCGGAGCAGCAGTTGCGCTTCCTGCTGCCGCACCTGCGGGCCCGGTGCGACGTCGCGGTCCTCACCGGCTCCGGCGTGGTCGCGGACGCCATCGCGCGTACCGGCGTGCCCGTCCACCAGGTCGGGATGCGCGGCAACCGGGACCTGCGGGCCGTCGGGCGGCTGGCCCGGCTCATACGCAGGCACCGCTACGAAGTGGTGCACACCCATCTGTACCGCGCCTGCGTGTACGGCAGGCTGGCCGCGCGGCTGGCGAACGTCCCCGCGATCGTGGCGACCGAGCACTCGATCGGCCGCGAGCACATCGAGGGGCGCCGCCTCACCCGCCCCGTCAGGGCGCTGTACCTCGCCAGCGAGCTGCTCGGGCACCTGACCGTGGCCGTCTCGCCGACCGTGGCCGACCGGCTGGCCGGCTGGGGCGTGCCGCGCTCGCGCATCGTGGTGATCCCCAACGGCGTCGACGGCGGTGCGTTCGGCTTCGACGCGGGGCTGCGCCGGCGCACCCGTCAGCGGCTGGGCGTGCCCGCGCACGCCTTCGTGATCGGCGGGGTCGGCCGGCTGGAGCCGGGCAAACGTTTCGACGCGCTGATCGAGGCCCTGCCGGCGCTCGGATCCGCCGTCCTGCTCCTGGTCGGCTCGGGTTCGTGCGAGCCGCGCCTGCGGCAGCTGGCCGGTGCGGTGGGCGCGGGACACCGGGTGATCTTCGCCGGCGAGTCGACCGACGTCCGGGCGATGTTGTCGGCGATGGACGTGCTGGCCGCGCCGTCGGCGGAGGAGACGTTCGGGCTGGCGGTCGTCGAGGCGCTCGCCGCGGGCCTCCCGGTCCTGTACGACACCTGCCCGGCCGTCGACGACCTGCCGCCGGGTTCGGCGCCCGGGGCCAGGCGCGTCCCGCCGGACCGGCTCGCCGCCGAACTGGCCGCGCTCGCCGCCCGCCCGCCCGGTCGCCTGACCCCGCCCGACGCCGTCCGCCTCTACGACATCCGCCGCCAGGCCGACCGGCTGGAGTCGCTCTACCTGCGCCTGCTGGGCGCCGCACCCACGGAGGATCAACGATGACATGGACCCGGGCCCGCATCATGGGCGTGCTCGCGCGATGGTGGCTGCCGCTGTCCCTGACGCTGGGGGCGGCGGGCGGGGCCGCGTACGCCGTGGCCAGGGACGCCGTCTACGCCGCCGACGCCTACGTCGTGGTGGTGGCGGGTGGCGACCCGGCGCAGGCGATCGACTTCGCCTCCGCCTACGCCCGGATCTCCGCCCACCCCGGCCTGCTTACCGGCGACGAGACCGAATGGGGCAGCCTGAGCGTGGCGGCCTCCCCGGACGCCCCGCTGGTGCGTCTCACGTCCGTGGCGCCCACCGGGTGGGAGGCCGCGGACCGCGCCAACCGGGCGGCCACCGCGCTGATCACGTACGCCAACAGGCACGCCACCGACACCCGCGTGCGGCTGGCGCCCTTCGCCAGCGCGTCCATCCCGACCCACCCCTCGGCCCCGGTGCCGCTGGTCAGCGTGGCCGTCGGCGCTTTCGGGGCGGGCCTGGTCGCCGGCCTGGTCCGCCTGGCCGCGCCGCAGGCGCTCCGGCAGGCGCGGCGCGAGCCTGCGCCGGTGCTGAGCGGGGCGGAGGCGTGAGCGCCGCGACGCCCGGCGCGTCCACGTCGAACAGCGCGCCGCCGCTCTCGCCCTCGCGCACCGCGCGGATCACGCTGCGGGTCGTGCCGCGGAACGCGCTCGCGGGGCTGTCGGAGGACTGGGCCGACCTGTACGCGCGCAGCTCGGCGGCCACGCCGTTCCAGTCGTACAGCTGGCTCTGCTCCTGGTGGCGGGCCTATGGAACCCCGGGGCGGCTGCGGGTGTTCCTGGCGTACCGGGGCGGGCGGCTGGTCGCGGCGGCGCCCCTCAGGCTGGAGTACCGGCTGGGCTGCCGGGTGCTGACGCCCGTCGGCGGCGGGCAGTCCGACTTCACGGACATCATGGTGGACGACGCCGAGGGGGACGCGGGCCTGCGCGAGTTGCGCGCCGGGCTGCTCGCCCAGCCGGGCTGGGACGTGATCGACCTGCCCGAGGCGCGGCCGGGCGCGGCCGTCCTGAGGCTGGCGGGGCTGTGGGGCGGAAGGGCCTGGACCCTGCCCGCGTCCACCTGCCTGCAGCTGCCGGGACGGCCGATCGAGCAGGTGATGGCCGGGCTCAACAGCCGGCGGGCGCGCCGGCTGCGGACGGCGTTGCGCAAGCTCGACGCGATGGACCTGTCGGTGGACGTGGTCGAGCCGGACCGCGTCGAGCACTCGGTGACCGAGCTGCTGCGGCTGCACACCCTGCAGTGGGAGAGCCGGGGGATCAACGTGCAGCACACGCAGCCGCAGTTCATGGACCACCTGACGCGGGCCACGCGGTCCCTGGTGGTGGAGGACCGCGCGGTGTTGAAGGAGTTCAGGGTACGCGGGCGGCTGCGGGCCTGCGATCTGACCGTGGTCGGCAAGGACTTCGTGGGCGGCTACCTGTACGGCGCCGATCCGGAGCTGCGCGCCGAGGCCGACGTCCTCACGATGTTGCTGCGCGACAACCTGGAGACGACCCACCGGCTGGGCAGGCCGGTGCTGAGCCTGCTGCGCGGCGACGAGCCCCACAAGGCGAAGTTCGGCTGCGAGGCGGTCGTCAACCAGCGGGTGATGCTCGGCCGCGGCGTCCGGTCCGCCGCCTACGCCGCGAGCGCCGGCGCCCGCGCGGCGGGCCAGGAACTGCTGAAGCGGCGCTGCCCGCGGCTGGCGGAGAGGTTCGCGTCATGGCGGTGACGCCGCGCGTCCTGCACGTCACGCAGCCGGTGGACGGCGGCGTCGGCGCCTACGTGGCGACGGCCGCCGCCGATCAGGCGCGGCGGGGCTGGCGGGTCGCGGTCGCCTGCCCGCCGGCCGGTCCGCTGGCCGGCGAGCTGGCCGGCCTGGGGGTGCCCTGCCTGGCCTGGGCGGCGACCCGCGCGCCGGGGCTCGCCGACGCCGGGCAGGCGGCCCGGCTGGCGCGGATCGTCAGGGAGTTCGGCCCCGACGTGGTCCACCTGCACTCGTCCAAGGCCGGGCTGGCGGGCAGGGCAGCGCTGCGGGGACGGGTGCCCACGCTCTTCCAGCCGCACGGCTGGTCGTGGCTGGCGGCCCGCGGCGCGCTCGCCCCCGCGGCGCTGGGCTGGGAACGGCTGGCCGCGCGCTGGGCCGACCTGGTGATCTGCGTCGGTGCGGGCGAAGCGGCGCTGGCCAGGCGGCACGGCGTGCCCGCCGAGCTCGTGGTGGTGCGCAACGGCGTGGACCTGCGCCGGTTCCGGCCCGCCGGCCCGGGGGAGCGCGCGGCGGCCCGCGCGGGCCACGGCATCCCGGAGGGGACGCCGCTGGCGGTCTGCGTCGGCAGGGTCACCCGGCAGAAGGGCCAGGACCTGCTGCTGTCGGCGTGGGAGCGGGTGGCCGCGCGCGACGGCGCGGCCCGGCTGGTCGTCGTCGGCGACGGCCCGCTGCTGCCCGCGCTGCGGGCGCGGGCCGTGCCGCGCGTTCACTTCGCCGGCGACGTGGCCGACGCCAGGCCCTGGTACGTCGCGGCCGACGTGGTGGTGCTGCCCTCCCGCTGGGAGGGGTTGCCGTTCACGGCGCTGGAGGCGCTGGCCACGGGACGCTCCCTCATCGCCTGCGGGGTGCCGGGGATCTCGGAGCTGGTGTCCGCCGGAGTCGGCGCGGTCGTCGCGCCCGGCGACGTGGCGGCGTTGGCCGAGGCGCTGCTGCTCAGGCTCGGGAGCCCTTCGCTCGCCGCCGCGGAGGGGTCGGCCGCCGTGGCGCTGGCGGGCGGGTTCGACGTGGGCCGGTCGATGGACGCGCTCGCCTCGTGCACGCTCGGGCTGCTGGGGGTCGGTACGGGGAACGGGCGGCGATGCAGCCGCTCGCGGAAGACCTCCGCCGAGCGCGGGTTCGATGAGCACTGCCAGATGCCGTGAGGACAGTAATCGGAGATCGAGTGATAGAGCACGTTGTGACTGTCGATCCAGTCGAGCATCCGGCGCACGTAGTCGGGCCGGTCGCCGTGGCGGAACAACCCCCACTCGGGGAACGAGATGGCCTTGCCGTGCTGGGCGGCGAAGTCGGCGTGCGCCTGCAGCCCGTACGGCTGGTTGACGTAGTCGGAGAAGTCCTGGCCGGGCCCCTGGTCGTAGCTGTCCATGCCGATGATGTCGACGACGTCGTCACCCGGGTAGCACTCCGTCCAGGGGATCGCGTCGAGCCCGCGGCTGGGCGCGAAGTCGAAGCGGAACCGCTGGCCGGGCGCCGCGCGCATGGCCGCCACGATGCGCCGCCAGTACTGCTTCCACGCCTCCGGGTTCGGCGCGCAGCGGCTGGAGTAGGTCGTGCCGTTCATCTCCCAGCCGAGCACGATGATCGTGTCGCCGGCGCCGGCGGAGACCAGCTTCCTGCCGAGCTCCCCGAAATGGTGGTCGTGGTCGCCGCGCGCGCCCTCGGCCAGCCGCTGCGCCACTTCCGCGTCGGGCATCCCGGACTCGTTCGGAGCGATCATCGGCACGTTCAGCGCCAGGACCCGGTCCGGCTCGGCGGCTCGCCAGCGGGTCCAGGGGCCGAGGACGAACTCGGCCCCCTCGATCGACTCCCAGGTCTCGCCGGGCAGGTAGGTGCGTCCCACCGTCACGCTGCTCTTCAACCAGGACTCGAAGCGTTCCAGGTGCACGGGGCCGCGCGAGTCGGAGCCCAGGAAGACACCCAGCGCCGCGCCGTGACCTCGCCGGTCGTCCGGCGGGTCGTCGCCCCATGCGCCCAGGCCCAGCCACACCGCCGCCGCGATCGTGACGATCGCCAGCGAACAGCGCAGATAGCCCTTTCTCATCACCATCGCATATCCCCCGTCGGAGTTTTCCCTCATTCCCTACACCCCGAATAACGGCCGATCGGATACTCAACCTGCGATTTGCCGGATCAATAGCTTTTCGTAAGGAGTAGGACGTAAATCATGCTCGATTGCACCGTCCCGGCGCTCGTGCTGCGACTGGACTCCAATGTCTTTCATCACGGGACGCTCGGCGCCATTCGCTCGCTCGGCAGGGCCGGAGTGGAGGTGCACGGGCTCGTCGAGGGCGCGCACGCGCCGACGTACCGCTCCCGGTATCTGGCGCGGATGCACACGTGGTTGCGCGGCCGGGACACCGTTCAGGCGCTCACGCGGGCCGCCGACCGCATCGGACGCCGGGCCGTGCTCCTGACGCTGGACGACGCGGGGGCCATCGCCGTCGCCGAGCACGCGGCCGATCTGCGTCCCTTCTACCTCATGCCCGACCAGACGCCCGGCCTGCCGCGCACGCTGGCGGACAAGCGCCTGCTGCACCAGCTCTGCTCCACGCTCGGCGTCGTCCAGCCGGAGACCCGCCTGATCACGGGCGCAGGCGACGCGGCGGCGGCCGTCGCCGACTTCGGGCTGCCGCTGGTCGCCAAGTGGGCGCAGCCGTGGCTCCTGCCCGCGGGCACGGGGCTGCGCAGGACCAGTCTGGTGCGCAGGGGCCAGCAGGTGGAGCGGCTGCTCCAGCACGTGGAGGGGCGCGAGCTGCTGTTCCAGCGCTTCGTGCCGGGAGGGCCGGGCGCGGACTGGTTCTTCCACGGCTATTTCGACGAGAACTCGCGCTGCCTGTACGGGGGCGCGGGACGGAAGGAGCGCGCCTACCCGAGAGGCGCCGGGCTCACCACCTGGGGACGGTGGCTGCCCAACCCGGTCGTGGAGGGCGCGGCGCGCGAGCTCGCGGTGACACTGGGGTATCGCGGGGTCGTCGACATCGACTTCCGCCACGACCCGGCGGCGAACATCTACCACCTGCTGGACTTCAATCCCCGGCTCGGCGCCCAGTTCCGCCTGTTCACCGACCGCGACGGCCTCGACCTCGTGCGCGCCGCCCACCTGCATCTCTCCGGCCGGTGGACGACGCGGGGCCGGGCCGGTCACGGACGGACGTACGTGGTGGAGAACTACGACCTCTTCACGGCCGGCCCGAAAAGCCTGCGCGCCCTGTGCGCGGCCGATGAATACGCCTGGTTGTCGGCCGACGACCTCCGGCCTTTCGTGGGAATGGCCGGACAGACGATAAAGCGTGGTTTCGCCCGGCTCGCCGGGCCGCGGAAATGACGATGGAGGAAATTTGCGCACGCCGGTGATTGACGTGGCGATCGTGGGCGCGGGCCCGTACGGGCTTTCCGTGGCGGCTCACGCGCTGGGCGCGGGACTCGACGTCCGGATATTCGGAAAACCGATGCGGGCGTGGGAATTCCACATGCCCCGTGGAATGCTGCTGAAGTCGGAGGCGGCCGCGTCCCATCTCGGCGACCCCGAGCGGCGCTACGGCCTCGACGCCTTCCACCGCTACGCGTACGGCGAGCCGGTGCCCGTGGAGCGGTTCGCCGCGTACGGCAAGTGGTTCCGCGCGCGGGCGGTGGGCCAGGCCCTGGACGAGTCGGAGGTGACGGCCGTCGGCTCCGAGGGGCACCTGTTCGCGCTCTCGTTGTCGTCGGGGGCGTCCGTGCTGGCCAGGAGCGCGGTGCTGGCCGTGGGGCATCTGCCCTTCGCCCACCGGCCCGGCGTCCTGGCCGGGCTGCCGCCCGAGGCGGCCACGCACAGCTGCGACCATCACGATCTGGGCGCGTTCGCGGGCCGCGACGTGACCGTGCTGGGTGCGGGGCAGTCGGCGCTGGAGACCGCGACGCTGCTGGCGGAGGCGGGGGCGAGCGCCCGCATCGTGGCCAGGGCGGACGCGCTGGCCTGGAACGACGTCCCAGCGGAGCGGCGCTCGCTCCTCGACCGCGTACGGGCGCCCCGGTCCAGGCTCGGCGGCGGCTGGCCCTCCGTGGCCTGGTCGCGGTTGCCGGGCGCGATCAGGTACCTGCCGGACGCGACCCGCGACCACATCGTGCGCAACACGCTCGGACCCGCCGGCTCCTGGTGGTTGCGGGACCGCTTCGACGGCGCCGTCAAGGTGATCCTGGGCACGCGGCTGACCGGCGCCGAGCACGGTGACGGCGTCCGGCTGCACCTGAGGGACCTGTCGGGAGCGGCCGGCACGCTCGACACCGAGCACGTGATCGCGGCCACCGGCTACCGGGTGGACGTGGAGAGGATCGCGATACTCCGGGAGGACCTGCGGCGCGCGGTGGCGTCGTCGGGCCCCGCGCCGCGGCTCAGCGCCACCTTCGAGACGCCCGTCGCCGGGCTCCACCTGGTCGGGCTGGCGGCGGCGGCCACGTTCGGGCCTTCCATGCGGTTCGTGTGCGGGTGCGACTTCGCCGCCCGCCGCGTGACCAGGGGTCTCGTGAGCCGCCTGCGCGGAGCGCGGCGTACGGCGAAATTGCCGATGTCTTGACCGTGTCCCGCCGCCCGCGGATCAGGCAGGACGGTAGATCTGGATCACCAGCTTCGGGGGAGCAAGAATGGCTTTTCGCGTGATGGTGGCCTGCACGGCCACGGCGTTCGTCGGCGTCTCGGGGGTCGCTCCCGTCGCGCGTGCCGACAGCGCGCCATCGTCGTTCACCAACTCGACCACGGTGGCCTCGGGCCGCACGCCGTCCGGTGTGACGGTGACGGTGCGTAAGGAGATGATCGGGACGGCGCGGGTGGCGTCGGCCGAGGCGTCGTCCGCCAACCCCGCGGCGCCCGACGACGAATACCTGGTCCCGGCCAACACCAAGACGTCCGCGGGTTTCGTCGACCTCTACGAGGGCTTCGCGGCCGAGGACGGCGAGTGGAGCGACGTCGCCCTGCTGACGTTCACGTTCTCCAGGCCCGTACGCGACCCGCGGCTGCACGTGTTCGGCACGGGCGGCGCCTCGGGCGAGTCCAGGAAGCGCCGCGACGACTACTGGCCCGCCGTCGAGCTGGTCGGCGGCGTACCTGCCAGGCCCACCTTCTCGTGGGCGGCCGGGTTCCCCGGGTACCGCGTCACGAGCGACGCGATCACCCCGGAGAGGGTCTACTCCGCCCGTTCCACGACCTGCGGGGTCGTCTACACCTGCGGCACGGCCAAGGTGAACGGCACGGTCAGCACGTTCACGGTCAAGCTGAAGGCGCATGACGTGCGCCACGGGCGTGGCGGGTCCATGCCGCAGTTGTGGGCAGCGTTCAAGCTGTCGCTGGCCGAGGACGTCTCCGACGCGCCCACCTCGTACGGCGTGGCCTCCCACGCGATCACCGACTCCCATCTGGGGTGGTCCGTCAGCGACGACCACACCGGCGCGGTGAGCATGACCCCGCGCGCCCTGCCCCTGGACACGGGCGACGACGCCATGGAGGCCGGGGAGGAGCGGAGCGTGCTCAGCGGCCGGAGGTGCAGGATCTCGGTGCCCGTGACCGCGGGATCGCCGTCGAAGGTCGCCGGCTGGATCGACTTCGACCGTGACGGCCGCTTCGACGCCGACGAGCGGGCCACCACGCTGGCCGACGAGGGCGCCACGGACGCCGAGCTGACCTGGCTCCTTCCCGAGTCGCTGCCGGCCGGCCCCGTCTGGATGCGGCTGCGCCTGGTCGCAAGGGCGGAGTCCGTGGACTCGGCGACGGGCTGGGCCGACAGCGGCGAGGTCGAGGACCACCAGATCCAGTTCGTCGAGTGAGCCTCGTGACCGCCGCCGACAATTAGGCGAGATGTCACCCGTGTCACAACTTGCACGCGTAACGTGTCACGCATCCCTTACCTCACATGTCAAGGAGATGCGATGTTGCGTCGAACCCTCGGCGTGCTGGTCGCGGCAGGAACCATGCTGCTGGCGGCCGCTCCCGCTCAGGCGGCCGGCCGGCCGGAGCCGCTGCCACGTGCCCACGCGCACAACGACTACGAGCACGAGCGGCCGCTCCTTGACGCGCTCGACCACGGGTTCACGAGCGTCGAGGCCGACATCTACCTGGTGGACGGCGAACTGCGGGTCGGGCACGACCCCGAGGACCTGCGGCCCGGCCGCACGCTGCAGTCGCTCTACCTCGACCCGCTGATCCGCCGGGCCCGCCACGGAAGCGTCTTCCCCGGCACCCGGCAGCGGCTCCAGCTGCTCGTGGACATCAAGAACAACGGGGAGGCCACGTACACCGAGCTCGACCGGGTGCTCAAGGCGTACAAGAGGATGCTCACCACCTACCACAAGGGCAAGGTGCGGCCCGGCGCGGTGACCGTGGTGGTCAGCGGCGAACGGCCGCGCGAACTCATGGCCGGCCAGGATCGGCGCTACGCCTTCTACGACGGCCGCATGGACGACTTGGGGCAGGGCAACCCGGGCCTGATCCCGCTCATCAGCGACAACTGGACCAACCACTTCAGCTGGCTGGGCGAGGGCGAGATGCCCGACGCGGAGCGGGCCAAGCTGCGCCAGATCGTGGCGACCGCCCACCGCGACGGGCAGAGGGTGCGGTTCTGGGCCACCCCCGACACGGCCGGTCCCGCGCGTGACGCGCTCTGGCGAGAGCTCGTCGCGGCCGACGTGGACCACGTCAACACCGACGACCTGGCGGGACTCCGGGACTTCCTGCGCGAGCACGACCGCGAGCGCGCCGCTGCGTAGGCCCCGCGCGGACCATCATGACCGCCCGGTCGGGCCTGACCGGCCCCGCCGGGCGGTTGGCCGGGGGTGGCAGATGCCGGGATCTGGCTACTCTGTCTGCGATGGACGGCGACCGGGTCATAGGCGGGTACGCGCTGCGGCGCGTCCTCGGCCGGGGCGGCATGGGAGAGGTGCACCTCGCGGCCACGCCCACCGGCGGCCTGGCCGCGGTCAAGCTCATCCACCCCGCGCTGGCCAGGGATCCGGCCTTCCGCCGGCGGTTCGAGCGGGAGGTGGCGGCGGCCCGCCGGGTGGCCAGGTTCTGCACCGCGCCCGTCCTGGACGCCGGCATCGACGGCGACGTCGCCTACCTCGTCACCGAATACGTCAAAGGGCCCGACCTCGCGCAGGCCGTACACGACCAGGGGCCGCTGTCGGGCGGCAACCTGGAGGCGCTGGCGGTGGGCATCGCGACCGCGCTGAGCGCCATCCACGGGGCCGGGGTGATCCACCGCGACCTCAAACCGTCCAACGTGCTCCTTTCGCCGCTCGGCCCCCGCGTCATCGACTTCGGCATCGCCCAGCTCGTGGACAACGACAGCCTGGCCAGCCAGGCGATCCTCGGGACGCCCGCCTTCATGGCGCCGGAACAGGTGCGCGGGGAACCGCTCACCCCCGCCGCCGACGTGTTCGCCTTCGGCGGGGTGATCGCCTTCGCGGGGACGGGACGGCTGCCGTTCGGGGGCGGACCCCCAGGGGAGGTCCTCTACCGGATCATGCAGGACGGGCCCCGGCTGGACGGGCTGGAGGAGGGCATCAGGGGGATCGTGGAGCGTACCCTGGCCAAGGACCCCCGCCTGCGGCCGGGCGCGCAGGCCCTGCTGTCGGAGCTGGTGGGCGGCACCCGGCTCGCCGCCGCCACCGAAGTGGTCGAGCGCACCTGGACGGGCACGGTCCCCACCGGCCCCCGCCCCATCCCGGACACCCGGATCCTGGAGCCCTCCCACGAGCCGCCGCCCCCCGACGGTCACGCCCGACCACGGGACCTCCCAGAAGGCCGGCCTCCCGCCGGGCCTGAGGACCACCCCGAACGTCAGCCTCTCGCCTGGCCGGGGGATCTTCGTGAGGGTCGGCCTCCTGTCGGGCCGGGGGATCACCGCGAGCGTCTGTCTCCCGTCCGGCCTGAGGACCACCGCGAGAGCCGGTCTCCCGAGCGGCCTGGGAATCGTGAGGGCCGGTTCCCCGTCAGGCCGGGGGACGGGCGTGAGGGATGGCCGCCCGACGGGCCCGGAGGCGGCCATGAAGGACGGGCGCCGGTCCGGCCGGGTGCCTGGCGGGGGAAGCGGTGGTGGCCGTGGGTGGCGGGCGCGGCCGTGCTCGTGGCCGCCGTCACCGCCGCCGCGACCGTGCCCGGCCTCTGGCGGGTGAGCTGGCCGTACGAGGCCGGCTTCGGGGAGTCCTGGGCGGTCGGCCCGTCGGAGGGCGGGAACGCCCGGCTGGCGGGCCCGGCGTACGAGCTGACCGTGAAACCGTCATGGCGGTTGTGGAAGTCGGCGCCCCGGCGCGAGCCGGACGGCGGCGTGATCATCAGCGCGAAGGCCACGCTGGAGGAGGGAGCCGGGGAGTACGGTGTGTGGTGCCATGGCTCGGCCCGATCCGGAGATCGTTACGAGTTCGCGGTGAGCGGTTCGGGCAGGGTCACGATCGTCAAGCGCCGTACGGGCACCCGAGGCCAGACCCTGTTCGGCCCGGCGGATGTGGAGAAGGCGGCCGGCAACCGCATCGTGGCGGAGTGCGGCCAGAGCGGGGGCAAGGTGACGCTGCGCATGTGGCTCAACGAACGCCTGGTCGTGGAGGCGTCCGACGCCGACGCTCCCTATGGGCCCGACGAGGCCGGCGTGCACGCGGCCTCCGGCGACGCCGAGCCCGCCCGCGTGCGCTTCGACTCCTTCGCGCTCAGGCCCGTGGGCTAGTGATGCGGAAAGGTGCGTGAACGTGCGGTTCGGTGTGCTCGGGCCGCTGCGGGTCGAGGGCCTGCAGGCGCCGGGGCCGGCCAAGCACCGGGCGTTGCTGGCCGCGCTGCTGCTGGAGGCCCGCGAGCAGGTGCCGGTCGAGCGGCTGATGTCCGTGGTCTGGGACGACCGGCCGCCCGCGTCGGCGGAGTCGGTGCTCAGGGTGTACGTCAGCGCGCTGCGCAAGCTGGTCGACGGCATCCGTACGGTGCCCGGCGGCTACCTGCTGGACGTGGAGCCGGACGACGTCGACTGCCACCGGTTCGAGCGGCTGGTCGCGGAGGCCAGGCGGCGGCGGGAGGAGGGGCGGATCGCGGAGGCGGCCGACGGGTTCAGGGCGGCCCTGGGGTTGTGGCGAGGCCGGGCGCTGGCCGATGTCGAGTCGTCCGTGCTGCGCAGGTCGCACGCCGTGCCGCTGGAGGAGCTGCGCCTGGCGGCGATCGAGGAGCGGGTGCGGCTGGACCTGAGCCTGGGCAGGGGCGCCGAGGTGGTCGGGGAGCTGCGGGCGCTGGTGGGCGCCCATCCGCTGCGCGAGCGGGCGTGGGTACGCCTCATCGAGGCGCTGCACCAGGCGGGCCGCCGGTCCGAGGCGCTCGGGGCCTACCAGGACGCGCGCCGCACGCTGGTCGAGGAGCTGGGGCTGGAGCCGGGCGCCGAGCTGGCCGAGGCGCACCGGCGGGTGTTGTCGGATGAGCAGCCGGGGCCAGCCGGCCGGCGGAGCCGCGAGGACGCGGCGCCGATCAACGAGCTGCCGCCGGACGTCTCCGACTTCGCCGGGCGCCGGCAGGTGCTCGACTGGATCGGCACGGCGGCCCGCGAGCAGGCGGCCGCCCCCGTGCACCTGGTGCTGCACGGCCCTCCCGGCTGCGGGAAGTCGGCCGTCGCCGTGCACGCCGCCGCCGGGATCGAGCGTCCCGGCGGCCGCCTCTACGCCGCGCTCGGCGCCCGGCCGCCCGGCGCCGTGCTCGAGGACCTGCTGCGCTCGCTGGGCTGCCCCGACGGCGCGGTCCCGCCCGCGCTGGACGAGCGGGTCCGGCTCTACCGCAGCATGACGGCGGGCAGGCGGCTGCTCGTGCTGCTGGACGCCGCCGCCGACGAGGCCCAGGTGCGCCCGCTGCTGCCGACGGGTCCCGGCAGCCTGACGCTGGTCACGAGCCGGTCGCCGCTGGCCGGGCTGGAGGCGGCGCGGGCGTACGAGCTGGGGGTGCTCGACGACGACGAGGCCGTGGCCATGCTCGGCGGGGTGACAGGTCACGACCGGGTGCGCGCGGAGCCGGAGGCGGCCCTGCGCATCGTCCGGCTCTGCGGAGGGCTGCCCCTGGCCCTGCGCATCGCCGGGTCCCGGCTGGCCAGGAAGCCGGGCTGGACGCTCGATCATCTCGCGGGACGGCTGGGCGACGAGCGGCGCAGGCTCGACGAGCTCAGCGCGGGCGACCTGGCCGTACGCGGCAGCCTCGCGCTCGGCTACCGCGGTCTCCCCGATCCGGAGCGGCGGCTGCTGCGCGAGCTCGGCGCCCTGTCCGCGCCGGACTTCGCGCCGTGGGTCCTGGGGGCGGACCTGGAACCGCTGGTGGAGGCGGGCCTGCTGCAGTCGCGCGGTCTGGACGAAGCGGGCCAGGAACGTTACGGCTGGCACGACCTGACCCGGCTCTACGCCGCCGAGCGCCTGGCCGAGGAGGGCGGCGGCGCCCGTACGATCCTGGAGGCCAGGGCGGCGACCGTCCTGGAGCGGACGAGGCAGGCCAGGGCCGCCCTCCTGCCCGCGGAGCCGGGCACGGGCCGCACGGAGATCCACCCGCCCGGCCGGACCGGCGCCCCGCCGGAGGCAGCCGACTGGGACGCCGGCTTCAGCCGCTGGCCCTTCACGGGCTCGGCTCTGACAGGCTCGGCTCCTACCGGGGCGGGGCTTGGTGGGCCCGGGCGTGGGTCCGGGCTGGAGACCGGGTGGGCGCGGCGGGAGGCGCGGTGGCTGAGCGCCGAGCGCCGGTTCCTGGTGGCCACCGTCGACGACTTCTATCGGGCCGGCCTGTACGAGGCCGCATGGCGGCTGGCGTTCTACCTGACCCCGCTGTTCGAGCTGGGCGCGCACCACGACGACTGGCACGCCACGACGGCGACCGGCCTCGACGCGGCCAGGGCGGCGGGCCACCGGCAGGGCGAGGCGCTGCTGCTGCGCGGCCTGGCCGATCTGCACAGGGCCGAAGGGCGCACCGAGGCGGCCGCGGCGGCGTTGCGGGCGGCGCAGCCGCTGGTCGAGGGGCTGGAGCTGGCCCGGATCACGTTGCGGCTCGGCCTGGTCCAGACGCGCGCGGACGAGGCCGAGCGGGCCTTCACCCGTGCGCTCCAGGTCTTCGATGAGGCGGGTGACCGGCGCGGCAGGGCCGACGCCTTACGCGCTCTCGGCGCGCTGCGCATGGACGCGGGTCCGCTGGAGGCGAGCCTGGCCGCGTACCGGGAGCTGGGTGACCCGCTGGGTGAGGCGGGGGTGCTGCTCGTGCTGGCCGAGCTCTCCAGGACGGAGGGGGTTCCCGCCGAGGCGGCGGCCTCGGCGCGGGCGGCGCTGAAGACCTTCACCGCGTACGGGGACCGGAGGGGCGCCGCGCAGGCCCTGCTGGCCCTGGCCCGGGCGATGCTCGACCTGGCCGATCTCGAAGGGGCACTTGAGGCCCTTGTGAGTGCTATGGGAGAGTTTGACGGCCTCGGAGATGAACAGGGCAAGGCCGAGGCCCAGCGGCTCGCACAGGAAACGCGCAGGCGACGCGGACTATGCACATCCTGAAGGTCGCTTTCCTACGGTGAGGGTCACATCCCCGAAGACGAAGGTGATCACGATATGCGTAAGACGATCGCGTTGACCCTCGCGGCCGTCGCACTGGCGGGCTGCGGCGTGCTTCCCGGCCAGCCGGGCGGCGGAGGCGAGGAGAGGCAGCCGCGGACCGCCGCCCCGGAGGCGCCGGCGTCCTCCGCCGCGGTCGACCGGCAGAGCCCGCCCGCGGGGCAGCAGAGCGCGCCCCCGCAGGAGACCGAGGCGATCTCCACCCGGGAGACGAACGTGGGCGCCGGCGACACGTACGGCAGGGCCAAGGTCGACATCACCGGGCTGAAGCGCCAGGGCAGGACGATCAGCCTCAACTGGACGGTCACCGCCCTCGACGGGAAGGTCAACCTGCACAACGGCATGAGCGGGGGTCCGCTCGACTACACGGTGGCGGCCGTCTCCCTGATCGACCCGGTCAACGCCAAGCGTTACCGGGTGGCCCGCAACGGCACGGGCGAGGACGCGGAGTGCGTGTGCTCGGGCACGCAGGGCCAGTTCCTGGAGAAGGGCGACTCGTCCACGTTGTACGCGGTCTTCGCCGCCCCGCCCGCCGACGTCACGAAGATCAACGTCGAGATGCCGATGTTCGGCGTGTTCACCGATGTTCCGATCTCTTAGCCTCGCGCTGTCCCTCGTGCTGTCGCCGGCGCCCAGCACGCCTCCGGACGCGACCGGGGCGGTGGAGGACCTGGTGCTGCCCGTGGAGGACGTCATCGGCGAGGTCGAGTCGCTGGACGGCACGCAGAGCGAGACCAAGCAGGGCCGCGAGGTGACGGTCGCGCTCACCAGCGACGTGCTGTTCGAGCTGGACGAGTGGAAGCTGACCGGCAAGGCCGGGCAGCGGCTCGAGCAGGTGGCCGGGAAGATCGACGCTGAGGGCGCGGGCGGCGTCGTCAGGATCGAGGGGCACACGGACGACCAGGGGAGCGACTCCTACAACGTCACGCTCTCGCAGCGCCGGGCGCGGGCCGTCCAGACGGCCATGCGCGGGTTGCTGACCGGCTCTGGCGTGACGCTCCAGGCGAAGGGGTACGGCGAGAGCCGGCCCAAGCTGCCCAACCTGGTGGACGGCAAGCCCATGGAGAAGAACCGGGCCAAGAACCGCCGCGTCGAGATCGTCTTCACCGCCAAGCAGTGATTCCGGGGGTCACTCGCCCTTCACCGCCCCGGCGTCGCTCGCCCTTCACTGCCCCGGCGTCATGGTGGGTCACTCGCCCTGCAACTGCCCCAGCGTCACGGTGATCGTCTCTCTCTTCCCGCCCGAGCGGATGACCCCCACGCGCACCTTGTCGCCGGGTTTGAGCGCCGTGATGGCCTCGGCCAGCTCGGCCATGGTCGGAGTCTCCTCGTCGTTGATCGAGACGATCACGTCGCCCGCCCGGATGCCGGCCTTCTCCGCGCCCCCGCCGCGCTCGACCCTGGCGACGCCCACACCGGCGGGCTGCCCGTCGTCGCCGACGATCGTGCTGCCCCTGATGCCCAGCGCCGCCCGGTGGGTGTTGGTGACCTTGCCGTCCTTGACGATCTGGGCGGCGATGTCGGTGGCGGTGTTGCTGGGGATCGCGAAGCCGATGCCGGGAGCGGCGCCACCGCCGAGGTCGGGGTCCGTGGCGGCGAGGGTCGGGATGCCGATCACCTGGCCCGACAGGTCGACGAGCGCGCCCCCGCTGTTGCCGGGGTTGATCGCGGCCGAAGTCTGGATCGCCCCGGCGATCGTGGCTCCGGGCGAGCCGGCCGACTGCGGTTCCGTGACCGTACGGCCGAGCGCCGAGACGATGCCGTTCGTCACGCTGCCCGAGAAGCCCAGCGGGTTGCCCATGGCGAGGACGATCTGCCCGACCCGCAGGCTCGACGAGTCGCCGAACTTCGCCGGCCGCAGGCCGTCGGGCCGGTCCACCTTGATCACCGCGAGGTCTCCCGCGGGGAACGACTCGACGAGCTCGGCCGGGCGCGGCGGGCCGCCGCTGGCGAGCGTGACCTCCATCTTCTCGGCCTGGCCGACCACGTGCGCGTTGGTGACGATGTGCCCGGCCCTGTCGAACACGACGCCGGATCCGAGGCCCACCTTCGTGGTGATCTGCACGATGGACGGCAGGACGTTCGTGATGACCTGCTCGTACGCCGCCTCGAGCGGGAGCCGCGACACCGTGGGGGAGGCGGTCGGGGAGGCGGTCTCCGCCGGCGAGGTGGCGCCCGTTCCTGTCGGCGCGGCGGCACCCGGTGACGGCGGGGCCGATCCGCAGCCTGCGAGCAGCATCGCGGCGGCCGCCAGTGCTGCGACGAACTCCCTCATACAGGGCTTTGTGCCCAGCTCACGGTGAAAGATACGCTTCTCGGACGTTACGCCTGCTCAGCTTGCCTGTCGGCGTACGCGGCAACGACTCGCGGTATTCGATCACTCGAGGATGCTTCATCCGGGCCAGCCGGGGCTCGCAGTGGCGCAGCAGATCGGCCGTGAGCTCCGCGCCACCCGGGACGCCCGCCGCGGGCTGCACGAGCGCCACCACCTTCTGCCCCCACTCGGGGTCGGGCACGCCGATCACCGCGACGTCCGCCACGGACGGGTGCTCCAGCAGCGCCGCCTCGATCTCGGCCGGATAGACGTTGACCCCGCCGGAGATGATCAGGTCGGTCCGGCGGTCGAGCAGGAACAGGTAGCCGTCGTCGTCGAGATAGCCGATGTCCCCCGGCGTGTACGCCCGCCCGCGCATGGCCGCCGCCGTCTTGCCGGGGTCGCGGTGGTATTCGAACCGGTTGATCCCGTCGACGTACACCTGGCCCGGCGAGCCGGGCGGCACCTCCCGGCCGTCCTCGCCGACGATCGTGAACGTCATGCCGTCCAGCGCCCTGCCGACCGTGCCCGGCCTGGCCAGCCACTCCTGCGAGGACACCATGGTCACCACGGCCGCCTCGGTGGAGCCGTAGTACTCCCACAACACCGGCCCCAGCCAGTCGATCATCGCCTTCTTGACGGCCGGCGGGCACGGCGCGGCGCCGTGGTAGAGGTGGGTGAGGGACGACAGGTCGTACGACTCCCGATCGGGCACCCCGAGCAGCCGGTGGAACATCGTGGGCACCATGAAGGCATTCGTCACCCGGTGCCGCTCGATCAGCCGCAGCGCGCCGGCCGCCTCGAACCGTTCCGGCGCCACGATCGTGTGCCCGAACTGCAGCGCCATCATCGCCTGCCCGTACGGCGCCGAGTGGTAGAGCTGCGAGCACACCAGGTGCACCCCGCCCGCCGGCAGACCGAAGTGCCGCCAGCTCTTGCGCATCAGGATCGGGTACAGCTCCTCGGGCGTCAGGTCCAGCAGCCGCCGCCGCACGCCCTTGGGCCGGCCCGTGGTGCCCGAGGTGTAGAGCATCATCGATCCGGCCCTGCGGTGCTCGGGAGCGACGGCGGGCGAGCCGGTCACGAGCTCGCCGACCGTGAGCGCGTCCGGCGCGATCACCACGGTGGCGCCGCAGTCGGTCACGATGTAGTCGATCTCCTCGGCCGTGAAGTGCCAGTTGACCGGAACCAGGTACGCGCCGATCTGGTAGGTCGCCAGCATCATGGTCAGGGCGTCGAGCCCGTTCTTCAGCACGGTGACCACGCAGTCGCCAGGGCCGGTCCCGCGCGCGGTCAGCCCGTTGGACGCGCGGTTCACCCGGTCGAGCAGCGCTCCGTAGGTGACCTCGTTGTCGCCGAGCAGGGCGGGGCGTTCAGGGTCGTCGGCCGCGATCTCGTAGAAACCCCTCATGTTCGCTGACCTTACAGAATAAGATTCTGCAAGGGGAATAGAGGATTTATGCCTCGCCGGGGTGACGTAATCTCAAGGCCATGGCGGACGTCGGCGACCAGAGACCTGAACATGATCCACCCACCACCCCGTTCCGCAAGATCGTCCTGCCCGCCGAGGAGACGGTCCAGATCGCCCGGCCGTCGGCGCAGGGGTCGTCCACTCCGGTGAAGCCCGCTGGTCAACCCGCGCAGCAGCCCCAGAGCCGGCTCGGCGGCCAGCCGCCCGGGCA
This sequence comes from Nonomuraea deserti, assembly GCF_004348685.1. GTDB lineage: Bacteria > Actinomycetota > Actinomycetes > Streptosporangiales > Streptosporangiaceae > Nonomuraea > Nonomuraea deserti. The sequence continues at coordinate 68,570 of NZ_SMKO01000013.1, forward strand.
GGGCGGCGGCCTGCCGCAGAACCAGCCGCCGGGCCAGGCCGGGAACCAGGCGCCGAACGCCAGGAACCAGGCGCCGAACGCCGGGAACCAGGCGCCGGGCCGGGCTGGTAACCAGCCTCCGAGCGCCGGCAGCCAGCCTCCGAACCCAGGGAACCAGCCTCCGAACCCAGGGAACCAGCCCCCGAACCCAGGGAACCAGCCCCCGAACGCCGGAAGCCGCCCCCCGGGCGCCGCGAACCCGTCCCAGGGCGGCCAGGGTGGTCACCAGCCTCCGCGGCCCCCCTACCAGCCTCCGCGCCAGCCTCCGAACCAGCCGCCACCCGCGCAGCCGTTCATGCAGCCGCAGGCTCATCCGGTGCCGCAGCGCACGGCCAAGCCGGCCTCCCGCGGTCTCGGCGACATCCCGATCAAGGTCGTCTACCTGGCCGGCGCCAGCCTGGCGACCGTCCTGGCCGTGCTGCTGGTCTTCGTGGTCTTCTCCGGCGACGTTCCCGCCAACCAGGAGCAGCCGGAGGAGGTGGTCGCCGTCGCTCCCGTGCCGAGTTCGGCCACCCCGTCGGCGACACCCAGCCCGACCGTCAGCGAGAGCCCGGTCGTGCTGCCGCCGGTGCCGGAGAGCAAGAAGTTCCCGACGCTGTCCGGCAAGGCGGCCAAGGTCACCGGCACCATCACCGACAAGAACACCGGGATCAAATATCCGCGCCTGGGCGCACCGTGGAAGGCCAGGGACTTCCCGCCGTTCTCGATCGCGCAGCGGATCGGCGAGGTGGCCATTCCGCACACGCTCATCGCCTCGGCGAAATACCCCGCCGACGTGCCGGACAAGAAGCCGTCCTCCAGCGCCGACTACCGCGCGATCGCCACGGAGGCGGCCCGCTGGACCATCCGCACGCAATATCCCAAGGGCGCCACGCTCGCGTGGACGGCCTCGCAGAAGATCCCGGTCGGCAAGGGGTGGACGCTCGGCTACAAGGTCACCTACACCTTCGACGGCAAGGAGCAGGTCGCCCAGGCCATGGTGACGGTGGTCGAGGTGGGAAGGACGAAGCCGACGCTGCTCATGGCCTCCATCCCCGAGACGAACAAGGAGCGCTGGCGTGACCTGAGCACCATCGTGAAGCAGGTTCGCCCCCTCTAGGCCAGAAGCATCCTCTAGAATATGGTTCTGGCATGGCGCCGGAGCTGGCGGGAGGATGAGCATGGCGATCGGTTTGAGCGAGGAGCACGGTGCGCTCCGCGAGTCGGTGAGCGGCTGGGCGGAGCGCAACATCCCGGCGGAGCTGCAGCGCGCCGAGGCGGACGGCCGCCCGCCGTTCTGGCCGGGCCTCGCCGAGCAGGGGCTGCTCGGCCTGCACCTGCCCGAGGAGTCGGGCGGGTCCGGCTACGGGCTGCTGGAGGCCGCCGTGGCCGTGGAGGCGCTGGCCGAGCGGATGGCGCCGGGGCCGTTCGTGCCGACCGTGCTGGCCGGCGCGGTGATCCATGCCTCCAAGCGGCACGACCTCCTGGAGGGCCTCGGCGACGGCACGCTCACCGGCGCGGTCGCTCTCACCGGCTCCCTGACCGGCATCCGTGACGACGACGGCTCCCTGGTCGTCGCCGGCACGGCCGAGCCCGTGCTCGGCGGCTCCCTGGCGGACGTGCTGGTGCTGCCGGTGACCACGCCGGAGGGCGAGGAGTGGGTCGCGGTCGACGCCTCCGCCGCCACGGTCACCGCGCTCCCGTCGCTCGACCTGACCAGGCCGGTGGCCAGGGTGGAGCTCGTGGCCACGGCCGTGCCCGCGGAGCGGGTGCTCGACGGCGTCGAGGGCGCCGACGTCCGCAACCTGGCGGCGATCGTGCTCGGGGCGGAGGCGGCGGGACTGGCCTCGTGGTGCGTCACGGCGGCCGCGGAGTACGCCAAGGTACGCGTGCAGTTCGGCCGCCCGATCGGGCAATTCCAGGGCATCAAGCACAAGCTCTCCCGCATGCTGGTCGCGCTGGAGCAGGCCCGTGCCACCGTCTGGGACGCCACCAGGGCGGCGGAGCGGCGCTCCGGTCCCGAGGAGCCGGTGGAGGCCCCGGAGAGCGCGACCGTCAGCGCGGCGAAGGAGCTGGAGCTCGCCGCGGCCGTCGCCGGCGTGATGGCACCCGACGCGGCCGTCCAGTGCGCGAAGGACGCCATCCAGACGTTCGGCGGCATCGGCTACACCTTCGAGCACGACGTGCACCTCTACTACCGTCGCGCGCTCACGCTGCGGGCCCTGCTCGGCTCGTCGTCCGAGTGGGCCGCCACGGTCGCCTCGCTCTCCCTGCAGGGCGTCTTCCGCCCGATGGAGATCGACCTGCCGGAGGACGCGGGGGAGCTGCGCGAGTCGATCCGCGCCGAGATCGCGGAGATCGCCGGGCTGGAGGGCAAGGAGCAGAAGCGGGCGCTCGCCTCCCGCGGTTTCGTCATGCCCCATCTCCCCAGGCCGTGGGGCCGCGACGCCAGGCCGCTCGAGCAGGTGCTGATCGCGCAGGAGCTCAGGGCCGCGAAGGTCCGGCTGCCCCAGATGATCATCGGTGCCTGGGTGGTGCCGTCCATCGCCACGTACGGCACCCAGGAGCAGCAGGAACGGTTCCTGCCCAAGACGCTCAGCGGCGAGATGATCTGGTGCCAGCTGTTCTCCGAGCCCGGCGCCGGATCCGACCTCGCCTCGCTGCAGATGAAGGCGGAGCGGGTCGAGGGCGGCTGGAAGCTCAACGGCCAGAAGATCTGGACCTCCGTCGCCCACGTGGCCGAGTGGGGCATCTGCATCGCCCGTAATTCCAGCGAGGGCTCCAAGCACGAGGGCATCACGTACTTCCTGGTCGACATGAAGGCGCCGGGCGTCACGGTCCGGCCGCTGACCGAGATGACCGGCGAGAACCTGTTCAACGAGGTCTTCCTCGACGACGTGTTCGTCCCTGACGACCTGGTCGTGGGCGAGGTCGGCGAGGGGTGGAAGGTCGCCCGCAACACGCTGTCCAACGAGCGGGTCTCGTTGTCGTCCGGCTCGGGCGGCACCGGCTCCTCCGTGCCCGACCTGCTCGGCCTGGCCGGGCGGCTCGGCCGCGAGCTGTCGCCCGTGGAGGCGCAGCGGGTGGCCGGGGTGGTCTGCGAGGGCCACTCCATCAACGCGCTGTCGCTGCGGGTCACCCTCAAGCAGCTGGCCGGCTCCGAGCCGGGCGCGGACGCCTCCGTACGCAAACTGCTGTCGACCTCCCACGCCCAGCACGTGTCCGAGACCGCCGTGGAACTGCTCGGCCCGGCGGCGGTGACGGCCGCCGACATGAAGCTCGGCGACGCCGGCTACTGGAACCGGGCGGTGCTCGCCACCCGCGCGATGACCATCTACGGCGGCACCACCGAGGTGCAGCTCAACATCATCGGCGAGCGCATGCTGGGCCTGCCGAGAGACCCTGAGCCCGGTAAGTAACGCATGTGAGTCTGTGGCGGCTACTCTCCCCTGTGCCTGGAATGTCCGAGGACAGGGGAGAGGCGGTGCCGCCGTGGACGTCGAGCGGTCGTCGCACGTGCCCCCGGCACCCGTCCGCTCCCGCCTGACGCTCGCCCCGATGTAGGCGCGGATGAAGGCGCGGATGAAGGCGCGGATGAAGGCGCGGATGAGGGCACGGATGAGGGCGCGTCCGACGCTTGCCCGGGTGGCGCCCGCGCTGCTCGGCGCGGCCCTGGCGGCGCTGGCCCTGGGGCCCGCACTGGGCTGGGGCCTGGTGCTCCGGTACGACCTGCTCTTCGTGCCCGACGCGCCGCTGCTGCCGGACCGCGGCGGATTCCCCCGCGCCGTGCCCAGCGACCTGGTCGTGGCGGTCCTGTCCCGGGTGCTGCCCGTGGAGATCGTGCAGAAGGGGATGCTGGCCGGGATCTTCGTGCTGGCCGCGACCGGAGCGGCGGCGCTGGTGCCCCCGGAGCGCAGGCCGGCCCGGCTGGTCGCCGCCGCCTGCTTCGCCTGGAACATCTACCTCGCGCAGCGGCTCATGCTCGGCCAGTGGGCGCTGCTGCTCGGCGTGGCCGGCCTGCCGTGGGCGGTGCGGGCCACGGGACTGCGCTGGACCCGCCTGGCGGCCGCGCTGCTCCCCGCGGCGATCGGCGGGTTCCAGGCGATGCTGATCTCGGCGCTCACGCTGATGCCGATCGCCGTCGCGCGTCGCAGAGTGCCCGTGGTGGCCGGGATCCTGGTCGTGTACAGCCTGCCGTGGGCGCTTCCCGCGCTCGGCTCTGGCGCGGTGACGGACCCGGCGGGGGTGGACGCGTTCGCGGCCCGCGCCGACGGTCCCTTCGGCGTGCTGGTCAGCCTGTTCTCGCTGGGCGGCATCTGGAGCGCCGACGCGGGGCTGCCCGGGCAGGAGTCGTGGTGGTCCGCCACCACGCGCCTGCTCCTGGTCGCGGCCGGCGTCTTCGGGTACGCCCGGCTCCGCTCCCGCCCCGACCGGCCCGCGTGGTGGGGCGGGCTCGCCGTGGCAGCCGCGGCCGGGTTCTGCGTCGCCGCGCTGGGGGCGTTCCCGGCGGGGCGGGAGGCGCTCAAAGGGCTCGTCGCGCTGTGGCCGGGGTTCGGGCCGCTGCGCGACGGCCAGGTCTATCTGGCGCCGCTCGTCCTGGTGGCGGCGGTCGGCCTGGCCGCGGCGCTGCGGTCGGGGGCGCCGGCGCTCGTGGGGGTGGTGGCGCCGGTGCTGGTGTTGCCCACGCTGGCGTTCGGGGCGTTCGGGCGGCTGGCCGTGACCACGTACCCGCCCGAGTGGCGGGCCGTGCAGCGGATCGTCAACGACGACCCGGCCCCCGGCGCGCTGGTGTCGTTGCCCTGGGGCGCGCACCGGGCCTTCGCCTGGAACGGCGGCCGGGTCGTGCTCGACCCGGCGACCAAGCTCTTCCAGCGCCGGGTGATCGCGGACGACACCCTCTTCGTCGGCCTGCCGGACGGTGGGCGGTTGCGCGTACGCGGCGAGGACGCGCTCAACCGGCGCGTCGCCGGGCTCCTCGTCGCCGGTGACTACGCGGGCCTGCCCGCCAGGTACGTCCTGGTGGCGGCGAGCCAGAACGAGTTCTCCCTTGAACCGGCCGGCTGGAAGACCGTTTTCCGCGGTGAAGAGCTCCACTTGCTGCGGCGCTGACCGGCTGTTTCATGATATACCGGAGGGTAACTTGCTTTATCACGGTTTGACCAATGTTATGGCTTCAAGGCGGAACAGGTTCTAGTCTCGGCACACTGCGCCACAGATCGGAAGGAGTGCTCTGTTGTTGCGACTTCTCGTGGCCCTGGCCATCGGAGCTCTGCTGGCGGTCGGAGCCTCCGTCGCCGTGGTCAATGTGGCGTCACCCGCCCTGACCCCGCCGAACCAGCCGCTCTACAACTACGGCACCAGGTGATCCCGCCCTTTTGACGGGTCGTACCAGCTCGACAGCGTCGTACCAGCTCCACAGCACAGGGGCTGGCTTCGCCATGCCCGCGCGCCCGCTGTGAGGAGTGACGGTGGTCTTTACCGGTGAGCCGGAGGCGGCGGCCCCGCCCGTGCCGCGGGCCGGCGGCGAAGGGGGAGAGCGGCCTCTCGCGGGAATCCGCGTCGCCATGCTGAACTTCCGCGAGCCCCGGCAGTCGACCGCCGGCGGCGCCGAGGAGTACGCCTGGCAGGTCAGCCGGTTCCTGCTGGCCCAGGGGGCCGTGGTGACCTTCGTGACCGGCCGCCAGCGGGGACAGCGGCGCGCCGAGGTCCTGGAGGGCATCCGGCTGCGCAGGATGGGCAACCCCTACCTGGTCTACGTGCTGGTGCCGCTCTGGTTGCTGTTCCACCGGCGCCGGGTCGACGCCGTCATCGACACGATGAACGGCATCCCCTTCTTCTCGCCCCTCGTGGTACGCCGGCGCACCCCCGTGCTCTGCCTCGTCCACCACGTCCACGACCGGCAGTTCCACGCCTTCCTCCCGCGCTGGCTGGCCAGGATCGGCTGCTTCGTCGAAGGGCCGGTCGCCCGGCTGCTCTACCGCCGCTGCCTGACGATCACCGTCTCGGAGTCGTCCAAGCATGAGCTGGCCGGGAAGCTGCGCTGGCTCGCCCCGATCACCGTCGTGCCCAACGGCTGCGCCGAGCCCGAGACGGTCGCGCCGGAGCCGGGACGGGGGGAGCCCGCGGTCGCGCCGACCCTTGTGTACGCGGGGCGGCTCGTCGGGCACAAGCGCATCGAGCGGGTCGTCGATCTGGCCGCCCACCTTGACGCGTCGTGGCCGGGGCTGACCGTGCACGTCATCGGGCGCGGCCCGGAACAGGGCCCGCTGGCCCGGCGGATCGCGGACAACGGGCTCCACGGGCGGGCCGTGCTGCACGGATACCTGCCGGCGGCGCGCAAGAACGCGCTGCTCGGCGCCGCGCGCCTCAACGTGACGGCCTCGGAGTTCGAAGGCTGGGGGCTGACCGTGATCGAGGCCGCCGCCCTCGGGGTCCCGACGGTGGCCTATGACGTGGCGGGCCTGCGCGACTCCGTACGCCACGGCGTCACCGGATGGCTCGTGGGCGAGGACGAGTGCCTGGCCGACGTGGTCGAACGGGCGCTGAAGGAACTGTCGGACCCGTGCCGCAGGGCCGAGGTGGCCGACGCCTGCCGGGCCTGGGCGCGGGAATTTACGTGGGCCCGAACTGGGGCTAGCATAACCGGACTTATCCTGGCGAAACTCCAAGATCGCGGCGGAGCCTATCAGTGACCCAAGCCTCGCCTGGACTCCACGAAGAGCTCGCGGAGCCCGCCGCCGAGAGCTACGAGATCCGGGTCAGGCACAGGCTGCGGCTGTTCGCCTCCTGCCTCCTGCTCGGCGCCATCGCGTTCAACACCGCGACCGAGAAGATCATCCCCGAGACCAAGCTCGACATGGCGGTCAACCCGCTGGGATTCCTCGGCCGGGCCCTGCACCTGTGGGACGGCGCCTACTTCGGCCACCTGCAGAACCAGGCCTACGGCTACCTCTTCCCCATGGGACCGTTCTACGCGCTCTGCCTCAAGCTGGGCATGGACTCCTGGATGGTCCAGCGGTTGTGGATGTCCCTGGTCCTCTGCACCGCCTTCCTCGGCGTGGTGCAGCTCGCCCGCGCCTTACGCGTCGGCGGCCCGTACACCCGCGTGATCGCCGGCTTCGTGTACGCGCTCGCACCGCACGCGCAGGCGCTCATCGGCATCAACTCCTCGGAGTTCCTGCCCAGCGCGGTCCTGCCGTGGATCGTTCTCCCCCTGGTCAAGGGCGCCAGAGGCGAGCTGTCGGCCCGCCGGGCGGCCGGATTGTCGGCGCTCGCCTTCCTCTTCTGCGGGGGCGTCAACGCCGTGGCCGAGTACGCCGTGCTCGCCGTGCCGCTGCTCTACCTGCTGACGCGGCGCGGCGGGCCGGACAAACGGCGGCTCGTCGCCTGGTGGCTGCCGCTCATCGTGTTCGCCTCGATGTGGTGGCTCGCCCCGCTGCTGACGCTCGGCGGCTACATCTTCTCCTTCCTGCCCTACATCGAGACGGCCAGCGCGACGACCGGCGTCACCTCGCTGGTCAACACGTTGCGCGGGACGTCGAGCTGGCTCAGCTTCCTGAACGTGGACGGGCAGACCTGGCTGCCGGACGCCCACCAGCAGTCCACGGTCCCGTGGCTGATCGTGGTCACCGCCGCCGTGTCGGCGACGGGCCTGGCCGGTCTCGTCTCCCGCAGGATGCCGGAGCGGCCCTTCCTCCTGATCAGCCTGCTGTGCGGGGTCGCCGTCATCACCACGGGCCACCCGGGCACCCCCCACCACGAGCTCATGGTCCAGCTGCTGGACGGACCCCTCGCCGCCTTCCGCAACCTGCACAAGTTCGACGCGCTGATCAGGTTGCCCGTGGCGCTCGGGGTCGCCGGTCTCCTGGCCACGGCGCGCCCGCGCCTGCGCGTGCCCCTGACCGCCGTCACGGCCGGGCTCGTGGCATTGTCGGGCCTGCCCATCCTGTACGCCGGGCTCGCGCCGGCCGGCGGCTTCACCACGATCCCCGACTACTGGAAGCAGGCCATCTCCTGGGTCGGCCGCAACGCCGGCGACGGGATGGTGCTGGCCGTGCCGGGGTCCAAACGCGGCGAGTACCTCTGGGGGCGCCCGCTCGACGAGCCGCTGCAGGCGCTCTCGCAGGTCCGCTGGGCCACGCACACCATCGTGCCGTGGGGGTCGGCCGGCATCTCGCGGCTGATGGCGGCCGTCGACGAGCGCCTGTCCGCCGGCGTGGGGTCCGCGGGGCTCACGGCCACGCTGCGCCGCATGGGGGTGACGTACCTGGTGGTCCGTAACGACCTGGATCGCGCCACCATCGGCACCGCCTGGCCGGCGCGCGTGCACCAGGCGCTGGAGGACTCGCCCGGCATCGAGCTCGCGGCCCAGATGGGCCCGGGCGTGGGCATCGGCCAGCACGGCAAGGCCGCCGCCTGGCTGGACCAGCCCTACCCCGCGGTCGAGATCTACAGGGTGCCCGGGGCGGCGCCGCTCGTCGGCACCGTCGACGCCACCCGCCCGCTGCGCGTCGGAGGAGCTCCCGAGGCCGTGCTCGACCTGGCCGAGCAGGGACTCCTGGACGACGACAGGCCCGTGCTGCTCAACGACGACGACGGCCGCGTCGAGGTGCCCGGGCGCGACACCGTACTGACCGACACGCTGCGCCGGCGCGAGATCGCCTACCCCGACCTGCGCCGCAACTCCAGCGCCACGCTCACCGCGGCCGAGCCGTTCCGTGGCGACTCGCCGTCGAACGACATCCTGGACCCGGGCTGGGAGCGGTATCTCAGCACGGCCACGTTCACCGGGATCGCGAGCGTCACGGCGTCCAGCTCCGAGGCGGACGTCACGGCGGCCCCGCGGAGCAGGGAGCCCGGCCACCAGCCGTTCGCCGCGCTCGACGGCGACCGGCGCACCAGCTGGCGCTCCACCGGCTGGAACGGCGCGGCCGGCGAGTGGATCGAGGTCGCCTTCACCGAGCCGCTGGACGTCGCCACGATCCAGGTCGCCTTCGAGAACTCGCCCATCGGCCCTCCGCCCGGCGAAGTGGTGGTGGAGACCGACACCGGCGCGCTGCGCCAGAAGGTGCGCGCCACCTCGGACGCCCAGGAGCTGGTCGTGCCGGACGGCCCGGTCAGCCGGCTGCGCCTGGAGGTGGTGTCCACCGCCCACGAGCCGGAGAGCAGGCTCGGCGGCCGGGTCGGGATCACGGAGCTGACCGTGCCAGGGGTGCACCCCACCCGCTCGATCACCGTGCCGGACCCGGGCACAGAACCGGCCGTGCCGGATCCGGGCACGGAACCGGCCGTGCCGGACCCGGGCACGGAACGGCCCGAGCCGGACAAGGGCCCGGGCTCCGGCGAGCCCGCCGTGGTCGCGTTCAGCAGGACCGGTGACGTTCCCGGCTGCGTCAGGGGCTCGCTCGCCTGGAGCTGTGCCCAGGGCCACGAGGTCCTGGGCGACGACGGTCACGGATTCGACCGCTCCTTCACCGTCAGGAAGGACGGCTCGTACGAGCTCTCCGGCCGTACGGTGCTCACCGAGCGCACGGCCATCGAGCGGCTGACCACGCTGCCCGGCGACGCCGTGAAGGTGCGGGCGTCCTCGACGGCGGTCGAGCACGGCGCGGCCGCCGGCCGGTGGGCGTTCGACGGGGACCCGAAGACCGCGTGGTTCGCCGACCCGCTCGACCCGAAGCCCACGCTGAGCGTCGAGCTGGCCCGTAAGACGCGGTTGTCGCACATCCGCGTCGTCACGCCCGACTCCTACCTCGGGGCCCCTCCTGTCCGGGTGACGATCCGCGCCGAGGGCGGCGTCAGGCAGAGCTGGGTGGGCCAGGACGGCATCGTCCGCTTCCCCGCCATGGAGGCGAGGAAGGTCGAGCTGGAGTTCGGCGCGTCGGGCGGCCGCCCCGTCGAGATCAGCGACGTCTCCTTCCCCGGGGTACGCCCGCTCGGCGCCCTGACCGGCTTCCCGCTCCGCGTGCCCTGCGGGTTCGGGCCGACGTTCACCGCCGGTGGCGAGACCGTGCACACCAGGATCGTCGACGGCTCGCTGAACGACGTGGTCACCGGCAGGCCGGTTGCGTTCGAGAGCTGCGAGCCGCTGAGGCTGGCGTCGGGCCAGGCGCGGTTGTCCCTGCGGCGGGGCGACGCCTACCGCGTCGAGTCGGCGATCGTCCGCCACGAGGACGGCGGCCAGGAGGCCGCGCCCGTGGAGATGAGCGAGGTGGCCGTGACGTCGTGGGAGGACGGGGAGCGCGTGGTCCAGGTCGGCGTCACGAAGGACTCCTACCTGGTCGTCAACGAGAACTTCAACCCCGGCTGGCGGGCCAGACTGGGCGCCGTCGAGCTCAAGCCGGTCCGGCTCGACGGCTGGCGGCAGGCGTGGTTCCTCCCGTCGCACGTCGCGGGCGCGGTCACGCTCACGTACGAGCCCGACTCCCGCTACCGCGCGGGGCTGGCCGCGGGCGGCGGGCTGGCGCTGCTGGTCGTGCTGCTGGCCCTGGTCAGGACGGCCCCGCCCGCGCGCCACCGTGCCCTGGTCCGTCCCGCACGCCTGCGCGCCGCGCACCTCGCGCCGTTCGCCGTCGCGCTGGGCTTCTGGGTGGGCGGGCCGGTGGGCGCCGGGGTGGCGGGCGCCTTCTACGCGCTGGGGGCGTGGTCGCGTTCGCTGCGCGCGGCCGAGCACGCGCGCGTGCCGCGGTGGCGGCGCCTGCTGCTCGGGCCACCGGGCGGCGTCGCCCTCTTCATGGCCGCCGCGGTCCTGGTGGCCGCCGGCGTCGACGGCCGCTGGCCGCAGCTCCTCTGCCTGCCCCTCCTCGCGCAGTCGCTCGCCGAGATCCCCGCCAGGCGGGCCGCGCGGACGTCCGAACTTCCCGTACCCGTCGCCGCGGGCGGCCCGACCATGACGAGTGTTCCGTGAGCCAGACGACCGAGCCGCGCACCGGGATGGTCATCACCGTCCCGGCCCCCATCGCCCGCGCCGCCGCGGCGGCGTCCCGGTGGGCCGGGCGGCACGGGGTGCTGCTGGCCGCGCTCCTGCTCGTCGGCGCGGCCATGGCGTGGAAGGCGGCCATCGCCCGGAACGCCTACTTCAAGGAGGACGACTTCGAGTTCGTGGCCAGGGCGATGGAGAACGACCTCTCCTTCGACTACCTGACCCGCATCCACTTCGGGCAGTTCATGCCGGGCGGTTTCCTGCTCGCCTGGATCTCGGCCAGGCTGGAGCCCTTCGGCTGGGGGTACGCGGCGGGCATGGTCCTGGCGCTGCACGCCTGCGCCGCCCTCGCCGTGCTGCGCATGCTCCGCGTCGTGTTCGGCGCACGGCCCGCGATCCTCGCGCCGCTCCTCGTCTTCCTCGTCGCGCCCGTCACCGTGCCCGTGCTCGCGTGGTGGGCGGCGGGGCTCAACACCGTCTTCCTGCAGATCGCCCTGCCCATGGCGGTCGCCTCGCACTGGCACCACCTGCGGACCGGCCGGCTGCGGCACGCCGTGGCCGCCGCGCTGTGGGTGCTGTTCGGGCTGCTGGGGTTCGTCAAGGGCTTCGCGCTGCCGCTGGTGCTGCTCGCCCTCACGGCGATCTATCACGGCGGTCTCCGCCGCGCGCTGCGCGGGCACGTGGCGGCCTGGTCGATGCAGCTGGTCGTGCTGGCGGGCTTCGGCGCGCTCTACGTCCAGCGGTCGTTGTCGGCGCCCAACACCGGGGCTCTGCCGATCTTCGATCAGGCGGCGGGCTTCCTGTGGGAGTTGCTGGGCCGCACCTTCGCCACGACCGTGCTGGGCGGCCCGTGGCGGTGGTTCGCCGGCAACGACTGGGGGGTCGTCTCGCCGCCGCTGCCCGTCGTGATCGCCTCCCTCGTGACCCTCGCGGCCATGGTGGCGGTCACCACGTACTACCGCAGGCGCGCCGGCCTGGCGTGGGCGCTGCTTCTCGGCTACGTGCTCGTCGCCGACGCCCTTCCGGTGCTCTGGGGCCGGGTCCACCTGCTCGGCTCGTTCGCCGGCACGGACACGCGCTACGTCGCCGACGCCGTCCCGCTGGTCGCCCTGGTAGCCGGGCTCGTGCTGCTGCCGCTCCCGGGCGAGGCGGAGCCGTACCGGCGGGCGCTGCCCGCGAGAGAACGGGTGAGCGGGGTCTGCGGCGCGGCGCTCGGGCTGTTCGTGGGCGCGTCGCTGGTGTCGGTCTCGGTCTTCGCCGGGCACCTGGGCGCGGAGCGGCGCCACCGCTACATCGAGACGGCCCGCGCCGAGCTGGCCAGGGCGGCGCCCGGCACGGTGATCTACGACCGGCTCGTGCCACCCGACGTGCTGCCGAGCAGCTACGGCGCCTACAGCCTGACGTCGAAGGTGCTGGGCGCGCTGGCCCCGCCGCGGCTCAGGGCCACGATGCAGGCGCCCCCCGCGGCGCTCGAAGGCATGGTCTTCGACGATCAGGGTCGCCTGCGCCCCGTGGACGTGCAGGGTGTCCCGCTCGCTCCGCGCACCCGGGACCGGTGCTGGCCGGTCACCGGCGGGACCGTGCAGGTGCCGCTGGACAACCGCGTCACCCGCGCGGAGGGCACCCTGGTCAGGCTCGGGTACGCCGCCCGCGCGGACACGAAGGTCACCCTGTGGATGGCGGACCGCGCCACCGACGTGGCGCTGCGGGCCGGCCTCGGCCGGGTGTTCGTGCTCGCGGAGCCGGGCGCCGACCGCATCGTCGTCGACGACCTGCCACCGGGCGTGTGCATCGGCGACGTGACACCGGGGCAGGCGGTGCCGCGACCGTGATCGTCATGAGTCGCAGGAACCTCGCGCTGGTGCTGGCCGGCGTGGGCGCCTTCCTGCTGACGCTCATCCCCCTGACCCGCCTGTACGTGACCGCCCAGGTGCTCAAAGCGCCGTTGGAGCAGCAGAGCATGACCCGGTCGGTGGCGGAGTCGGCGACCTACCTCGATCCGGCCACGATGCGGCCGGTGGTGGGCGAGCTGGTGCGGACCCGCTGGCTGATCGGCGACGTGCTGGCCGGCGACGAGGACCGCGCGGTGTGGGGCGAGTCGGTCTCCCTGGCCACGCGGGAGGAGGAGCGGCTTGACTACCACGAGCGGCGCCTGGCCTTCGACCGCCGTACGGGCGCGATCATCAACTGCTGCGGCGAGTACCTGGACGAGGACACCACGATCCGGCAGTCCGGCCAGGCGTTCCGCTGGCCCTTCAACGCGCAGCGCCGCGACTACACGCTGTTCGACCTGCGGCTGCGCGTGCCGGTCACGGCCGCCTTCGACGGGGTCGAGCAGATCGGCGGCGTCGAGACCTACCGCTACGTCCAGCGCACGCCGCGCCGGCCGGTGCCGGGGGAGACGGCGCCGCTGCCGCGCCGCCTCGTCGGGCTGCCCGGCAAGGGCGACGTCGGGCTGGCCCGCTACGCCGAGATCCGGCGTACGTACTGGGTCGAGCCGGTCAGCGGGCAGCCGGTCAGGACGGTGGAAGAGGTGAAGGAGACGCTGGTCACGGCCGACGGGCGGGGCCGGCTGACCGCGCTGGAGGCGACGTTCCGCACCAGCGAGGCCGACGTCGTGGCGGCGCTGGACACGGCGGCGGCCTATCGTCGCTGGATCGTGCTGCTGGGCACGGTCGCGCCGGTGGGCGGCGGCGTGGCGGGCGCGGGCTGCGTCGTGGCCGCGCTCCTGCTCGTGCGGCGGCGCTCACCTGCGGCGCAGGACGAGGAGCAGGTTCCAGGTGACAAGCTCGCGGACGCCAGGTAGGTGGACGACGTGCCGGGCCCAGCGGGGATGGTAGCGGGGGACCGCGTCCAGCAGGTCGGCGTCGGGGCAGCGCCTGGCCCAGGCCAGCGGGCGGGCCACCCCGACGGCGAACATGCTCTCGCCGTAGACGTTCTTCGGCCGCCTGCCGTGCCTGCGTGTGTACCGCCGGGCGGCGTAGTGGCCGCCCAGGTAGTGCCAGGGGGAGGTCTCGTGGCCGCCCCACAACGAGAGCCACACCGTGTACGACAGGTAGACGATCCCGCCGGGCCGGGTGACCCTGACCATCTCGGCGGCCATCCTGATCGGGTCTGGGACGTGCTCCAGCACGTTGGACGAGAAGCACACGTCCACCGAGCCCGTGGCGAGCGGCAGGTCGAGCGCGCTGCCCAGCACGGCCTCGCGCGGCGGCCGGCCGTCGCGCAGGCGCATCTCGCCCGCGTCGCAGTCGACGCACACCGGGCGCGCCCCGGCCGCGCGCAGCGCGTCGGCGAAGTAGCCGGGACCGCCCCCGACGTCGGCCACCGTGGCGCCCGCCAGCCCCGTGTACGTGCCGAGCTGGGCGACCGTGTCCATGGCCAGGGTGCCGTAGAAGAAGTCCGGATCGCTCTGCTCCAGACGGAAGGCGCGCAGCAGCCGGACGGACCTGCCGAGATCCGCTCGGAACGGTACGGGGGTGTCCACGGCGCGGAGCCTACCAACAAGCACCCCGCCTACTGGCCTGCCGTGGACGTGCCTGGCAGGGCCGTCACGGCAGTCCACTCGGGGGATCTCTGACGCAGCGGAAGGAAACGACGATGGTGGAAGGCGCCAAGAGCTCCGAACCCGTGCGGATCACGCTGCCCTCGATCCGCACCGGGCCGATCATGGGCGTCGGCCTGCTGCTCATCCTGGTCTCGCTGATCTTCAGGGCCCACGTCCTCAGCAAGGCGTACTTCGTCGAGGACGACTTCCTGTTCGTGGCCGCGGCCGGCGACAGCGGGCTCACCTGGGACTACCTGACCCGCGTGCACAAGGGGCATCTCATGCCCGGCTCGCTGGCCCTGGTGTGGCTGCTCACCTGGGTGGCGCCGTACAGCTGGGCGCTGGTGTCGTTCGTGACGCTCGCGCTCCAGGCGGCCGCCTCGATCGTGTTCCTGGTGCTGCTGCGGCGGCTCTTCGGCGACCGCGCCGTGGTGCTGGCCGCCCTCGCCGTCTACGCGTTCGCGCCGCTCACCGTTCCCGCGATGAGCTGGTGGGCGGCGGCGCTCAACGCGGTGCCGCTGCAGCTCGCGCTGGTCGCCGCGCTCGCGGCGCACGTCAGGTACGTACGCGAGGGCAAGGGCCGGTGGCACGCCCTGATCTGGGCCGCCGCCGGGATGGCCTGCTCCACGAAGGGGGTGTTCATTCCCTTCGTGGTGCTGGGGGTCACCAGCGCCTACCTCGGAAGGGGCCTGTGGCTGCGGGCGCTGGCGGCCGAGCTGCGCAGGCCGGTCTGGTGGGCGCACGGAGCGCTGCTGGCCGGATACGCCGTGCTCTACCTGCTGCGCCGCGACACCGCCGGCTCGGACGCGCTGACCGGGCCAAAGGCCGAGGTGGTGCCGGGGCTGCTGCGCAGGCTGCTGGGGGAGACCTTTCCCACCGGCGCGGTCGGCGGCCCGCTGCGCTGGGGCGGGCTCACCTCCACCGGCGGGCTGGCCGACCCGGCCCAGGCCACCGTGATCGCGGCATGGGCGCTGCTCGCGCTGCTGGTCGTGATCACGTGCGTGTACCGCAGGCGGGCGTGGCGGGCGTGGGCGATCCTGGCCGCATACGTCGTCGTGGCCGACGCGATCCCCACCACGATCGCGCGGGCGACCGCGTGGGACCTCGTGGGCGCGGAGACGCGGTACGTCGCCGACGCCGCGGTGTTGTTCGCCCTCTGCCTGGCGCTGGCCTGGCACCCGGTCGAGGGCGAGCCGGACGCCCGCCGCCGGCCGGTGGGCGGCGGCCTGTCCATGGCCGCGAGCGCGCTGACCGTGGCCGTGCTCGCCGCGTCGCTGGTGTCGATCAACGCCTACGGCGACACTCTCAGCGGCGACAAGGTCAGGAGCTACCTGGGCAACGCGCGTGCCTCGCTGGCCACCGCCGCGCCGGGGACCGACATCTACCCGCGTCCCGTGCCGCCGGAGGTCGTCCTGCCGTGGAACGGCTCCCGCAGGCTGACGTCGTACGTGCTCGCGCCGCTGGCCGAGCCCGGGACCCGGCGGCGCATGCGCGACCCGCGGCCCTCGGCGAAGCCGTACGTCTTCGACTCCACGGGCAAGCTCGTCCCGGTGGGCCGGGTGACGCCGTTCTTCGACGCGGTGAAGGGCGAGAAGTGTTACGCGGAGGACGAAGTCTTCCCCGTCGAGTCCCTCGGCGGCCCCGGCATGGTGGTGGCCCTGGCCTACACCAGTCCCCGGCAGGTGCACGTGGTGGTGGATCTCGGCGGCACCGAGCGGGCGGCCACGCTGCCGGCGACCGGAGAGACGGGCGCGCTCTACTACGTGCCGCACGACGGGTCGGGCAAGGGGATGCGGATCAGCGCGGCGGGCGGCCAGGGTCAGGCATTCTGCCTGAGGGCCGCGGCCTTCGGGGAGCCGGGGCCGGCTCCTCCCGCCGCGTGAGGGACGAGCCGGATGAGCCGCCGGGCGGGCTCCTCCACGTAGCGATGCGTGAGCCCGGCGAGGGCGACGGACAGGGCGCTGATCGCGACGAGGTTGAGGATCAGGTTGCCGGTCCACGGCCGCTGGCCGGTGAAGTCGTACCAGAGGTAGATGACCACGAACTGCCAGAGGAAGACCCCGTACGAGATCCGGCCGAGATAGCTCATGACCCGGCCGCCGAGCAGCTCGCCCAGCCGGGTGGACCGCTCGGACTCCAGGGCGGCGGGCGCCACGAGGCAGAGCGCGACGAGCGTGTAGAGGGCCTGCTCGGAGAAGGCCGTCCAGATGCCGCCCAGGCCGACGAAGCGCGGCCCGGTCACCGGGGTGGAGGCGATCAGGTAGGCGAGCCCGGCGATCAGCCACAGCGTGCCCCACGAGCCGGCCAGGGCCGCGCAGAGGCGGCGTACCCGTCCGTCCTCCGCCCTGGCCCAGACGGTCAGGACCGCCAGCGCCATGCCGGGCACGAAGAACGTCCACGAGCGCGGCAGCCACACGTTCATCCACGGGCGGTACTCGGGGAAGTACTCGAAGATCGTGTACACGTACGACAGGGCGCCGAAGGCGGCCAGCCCGATCAGCAGGCGCCTGGCCCTGGCCCGCAGGTCGGCTCCCGCGCGCAGCGCGAACCAGCGCAGCGCCGCCGCCATCAGCGGGAGCGTGAGGTAGAAGGTCAGCTCGACCGCCAGGCTCCACATCTGCCCGAGCCCCTTGGGCCCGAGGCCGAACCACCACGGGGTCAGGTCGTAGGTGTGCACGAGGAACGCCAGTTGCGCCCACGTCCACGGGTCGGACCGGTGGGCCTCGCCCCACAGCAGCAGGGCCACGGCCACCACCAGCCAGTAGGCGGGGACGATGCGGAAGAAGCGCCGCCACAGGTAGCGGCGCGTGTCCGGGGCCCGCTCGCCGGTCAGCACCTCCGCCGCCCACGGGCGGTACAGCAGCAGGCCGGAGAGCGTGAAGAAGATCGGCACCCCGATCTCGCCCCGCGACAGCACGCCGCCGAGGAACCCTGGCTCCAGCGCCGTTCCCGCCTCCATTGCGACGTGGAAGAGCAGCACGGCGAAGGCGGCCACGGCGCGGATGCCGTCGAGCGCGGCCTGGCGGCCGGAGATCGCCGGCAGCCGCGCCGATGTAGAACCTGTTTCGGTCACGTTTCCGCATCCCTGGTGACGATGGTCACTCCCCGCAATAACATACCGGCGAGTAGAAACTTGGTTTCAGTACTTAACCACCCAGACAGGCGTCCGTGCACCTGGCACATGGAGGGTCGATGAACCGGGTCGTCGTTGGCAGCGTCCTCATCGCCGTCGGGGCATTCCTCGTGGTTCTGGCCCCTCTGGTGCGCTTCCAGGTGGCGCCCGCGCTCATGAGCGCCAAAGGCGACCAGTACGGGATCAGCAAGCTCCGCGCGACCGGCGCACAATACTTCAGCGTCGCCGACGGCAAGGTGCTGACCGCCGACCTCGACATCATCGTCACCACGCGCGGAGACGTGAAGGAGGCGTCCGGCGACCGGGTCGTGTGGGACGAGTTCACCGCCGTGAACGACGTCACCAACGGCAAGCCCGGCATCGACTTCACCGAGCGGCGCAGCGCCTTCGACAAACGCTCGGGCGTCGGGCTCAACTGCTGCGGCGTCAGCATCGACAAGGAGCCGGTGGAGCTGCAGGGGCAGATCTACAAGTTCCCGTTCGACGTGGAGAAGAAGAGCTACATGGTCTTCAACTCCACGGCGGGCAAGGCGTTCGAGGCCAAGTTCGTCGGCGAGGAGCAGGTCGGCGGGCTGAACACGTACAAGTTCGAGCAGGTCGTCCCCGAGACCAGGACCCAGACGCTCACCGCGCCCGCCGACTGGTTCGGCATGGGCGAGTCGGGCGACGTGCAACTCGACCGCGTCTACTCCGGCACCAACACCTTCTGGATCGAGCCCACCACCGGCGCCCCCGTCCGCCAGGAGCAGCAGCGCAACGAGGTGCTCAAGAGCGACGACGGCGTCGAGCGCTCCAAGGCGTTCGTGGCCACGGCCAAGATGACCGACGACACCGTCGACGGGCTCGTGAAGAGCGCGCAAGAGGGCAAGAGCCAGATCGACCTGATCAGGGTCACGCTGCCCGTCGTGCTGGGTGTGGTGGGCGTCGTGCTGTTCGTCGCCGGCCTCCTGCTGACCCTGCGCGGCCGCAGGACCACATGAGCCAGGGCGTGGTGGCGAGCCCCCGGGCGGCCACCCCGGCGCTGGCGCTGATCAGGGCCGCCAGGCCCCGCCAATGGCTGAAGAACGTCCTGGTCCTCGCCGCGCCGATGGCCGCGGGGGTGCTGGGCGAGCCGCGCTACCTGCTCGCCGCGCTGCTGGTGCTCGCCGCGTTCTGCCTGGCCGCGAGCGGCTCGTACCTGATCAACGACGCCTCCGACGTGCGGGCCGACCGGCTGCATCCGCGCAAGCGGCGGCGGGCCGTCGCGGCGGGGGCGGTGTCGGTGCGGGCCGCCCGGGTGACCGGCGTCGTGCTGCTGCTCCTGGCGCCCGCCGTCGCCGCGCTCACCGGGAGCTGGAAGCCGCCCGCCGTGGTCGCCGGCTACCTCGTCCTGACGTTGTCGTACACGCTGTGGCTCAAGCACCAGGAGGTCGTGGACCTGATCGCGGTCGCCGGGTGCCACGTGATCAGGGCATACGCCGGAGCCGTGGCGGTCGACGTGCCGGTGACCGGGTGGTTCCTGGTGGTCGTCTCGCTGGCCGCGCTGCAGCTGGTGGCGGGCAAACGCGAGGCGGAGCTGCGGCTCGTGGAGGCGGCGGGGACGCGCGCGACGCTGGCCGCCTACTCGCCCGCCTACCTCGCCCAGGTGCGGACCATGTGCTCGGGCGCGATGATCGTGACGTACTGCCTGTGGGCGCTCAACGCGCACGACGACCTGTTCTACGGGCTCAGCATCGTCCCCTTCGTGCTGCTCGTGCTCCGGCACAACCTGCTTGTGGAGCGCGGGGGAGGCGAGGAGCCGGAGGAGCTCGCCCTGCGCGACCGGCCGACCCTGCTGTTCGCCGCCGTGCTCGTCGCCCTCGTCGGTCTGGGGATCTACGCGTGACCACGTTCCTGACCGGCTGGGGGCGTACGGCGCCCACGCCCGCGCGGCTCGCCAGGCCCCGCTCCGTCGGGCAGCTGCGCGAGCTGGTCGCGTCCGCGCCGCGCCGGGGCGTGGTGGCGCGGGGCCTCGGCCGCTCGTACGGCGACGCGGCGCAGAACGCCGGCGGGCTCGTCGTCGACTGCACCGGCCTGGACGCGTGGACCTTCGACGAGGGCAGCGGCCTGGTGACAGCCTCCGGCGGGGTGAGCCTGCACACGCTGATGACGGCGCTCGTCCCGCAGGGCTGGTTCGTCCCCGTCAGCCCCGGCACGCGGCACGTCACCGTCGGCGGAGCCGTCGCCGCCGACGTCCACGGCAAGAACCACCACCGCGACTCCTCGTTCGGCGCGCACGTCCGCTCGCTGACCCTGGTGACCGCGGGAGGCGAGGTCCTGACCCTCCGTCCCGGCCACCCGCTCTTCGCGGCCACGGTCGGCGGCATGGGGCTGACCGGGGTGATCGCCGAGGTCACGTTCGGCTGCGTGCCGATCAGGACGTCCATGATGCGGGTGGACGTCCAGCGCACCGCGGACCTGGACGAGACGATGGCGGTCATGGCGGACAGCGACCACCGTCACCGCTACACGGTGGCCTGGATCGACCTGATCGCCCGGGGCCGCCGGATGGGGCGCAGCGTGCTCACCAGGGGCGATCACGCGACGCCTGCCGAGGTGAAGGAGGCGCCGCCGTTCGCGCCGGGCGCGCTGGCGCGGGCCCCCGCGTGGGTGCCCGGCGGGCTGCTCAACGGGCTGAGCCTGCGCGCGTTCAACGAGCTCTGGTACCGCAGGGCGCCGCGCCGCCGGACCCTCACACAGGGCATCGCGCCGTTCTTCCATCCGCTCGACGGCGTGGAGGGCTGGAACCGCATGTACGGCCCGCGAGGGTTCGTCCAGTACCAGTTCGTGGTGCCCTTGGGCGCGGAGGAGACGCTGCGCGGGATCGTCGCGACCCTGTCGGAGCACGGCAGCCCGTCATTCCTGACCGTGCTCAAGAGGTTCGGGCCCGGCTCGGGCGGCCTGCTGTCGTTCCCCATGCCCGGCTGGACCCTGGCCCTGGACCTGCCCGCCGGTGGGCGCGGGCTGAGCGGCCTGCTGCGCGGCTTCGACCGGCGGGTGGCGGGCGCGGGCGGTCGCGTCTATCTCGCCAAGGACGCGCGGCTGGGCGCTGCCATGATGGCGGAGATGTATCCCGAACTGGAGCGGTGGCGGCGGATCAGGGACGAGGCCGATCCCGCCGGGCTGTTCCGCTCCGACCTGGCCAGGAGGCTGCGGTTGTGAAGAACGCGCTTGGCGGGGTCGACACCGTCCTGCTGCTCGGCGGGCGCAGCGAGATCGGCCTGGAGATCGTCAGGCTGCTGGCAGGGCTGGGCGCGGGCCGGGTGGTGCTGGCCGCGCGGGACGGGTTCGACCCGCCCGACCTCGGCGCGGAGGTCCACGTCGTGCCGTTCGACGCGCTGGACGTGCACGGGCACGGCGCCGTCTTCGCCAGGGCGACGGAGCTGGTGGGGGATCTCGACGTGGTGATCTCCGCGTTCGGCGTGCTGGGGACCCAGGAGCGCTACGACGCCGATCCCGCGGCCGCCGCCGAGGCCGTGGCGGTCAACTACGGCGCGCACGTGTCGGTGGGGCTGCACGCGGCCAGGGTGCTGCGCGAGCAGGGCCACGGCACGCTCGTGGTGTTGTCGTCGGTGGCGGGCGCGCGCGTGCGCAAGGCCAACTTCGTGTACGGCTCGGCCAAGGCCGGGCTCGACGGGTTCGCCCAGGGCCTGGGCGACGCCCTGCACGGGTCGGGCGCGAGGGTGCTGATCGTGCGGCCGGGCTTCGTGATCGGGCGGATGACGAAAGGGCTGGCACCCGCGCCGATGTCCTCGACGCCGCGGCAGGTGGCGCTGGCCACGGTGGCCGCGCTGCGTGCCGGCGCGCCCTCCGTCTGGGTGCCGCGGGCGCTCGGGCCCGCCTTCCGCGTGTTGCGGCTGCTGCCTCGCGCCCTCTGGCGCAGGCTGCCTCGCTAGAACGCATTCCATCAGGGTGACCGAGTGAACGTTCTAGAGTAGAACGCGTTGCAGTACAGCTTTCCCGGACTTATGGTCGGTCCATGCGGACACGGGTCACGGACATGTTCGGAATCGAACTCCCGATCTTCGCCTTCAGCCACTGCAGGGACGTGGTCGCCGCCGTCAGCCGCGCGGGCGGCATGGGGGTGCTGGGGGCTCTCTACTTCACGCCGGAAGAGCTCGAGATGGAGCTCAAGTGGATCGACGACCACGTGGACGGCAGGCCGTACGGGGTGGACGTCGTCATGCCGGCCTCGTACGAGGGCGCGGACTTCGCCCCTGAGGAGCTGGTCGGCCGCCTCCAGTCGATGATCCCCGACGGGCACCGCGCGTTCGTGGAGAACCTGCTGTCCAGGCACGGGGTGCCGCCGCTGTCCTCGGACGCCGACCCCGGGAGGGTGCTGCTCGGCTGGACGGACGCCACAGCCCGGCCCCAGGTCGAGGTGGCCCTGCGGCACCCGATCGCGCTGCTGGCCAACGCGCTCGGCCCGCCGCCCGCCGACGTGGTGGACCTCGCCCACGCTCGGGGCGTCAAGGTCGCCGCGCTCGCCTCGACGCCCCGCCACGCGCTCAAGCAGGTGGAGGTGGGCGTGGACGTCGTGGTCGCCCAGGGCACGGAGGCCGGCGGGCACACCGGCGAGATCTCCACGATGGTGCTGATCCCGCAGGTCGTGGACGCCGTGGACGTGCCCGTGCTGGCGGCGGGCGGCATCGGCAACGGCCGCCAGATGGCGGCGGGGATGGCGCTGGGGGCGGAGGGCGTGTGGACCGGATCCCTGTGGCTCACGGTAGAGGAGGCGGACACGCCGGAGATGGCCAAGCGGCGCATCCTGGCGGCCACGTCCCGGGACACGGTGCGCTCGCGCAGCTGGACCGGCAAGCCGGCGCGGCTGCTCAGGAACGAGTGGACCGAGGCGTGGGAGTCGGAGGATTCGCCGGGCACGCTGTCGATGCCGCTGCAGTTCATGCTGGTGTCGGACGCGCTGCGCCGCATCGGCCGCTCGGACGTGTCGGAGCTGGCCACCTTCCCCGCCGGCCAGATCATCGGCGTCACCAACCAGGTCAGGTCGACCAAGGACGTGGTGTTCGGGCTGCTGGAGGAGTACGCCGAGACGCTGGAACGCCTCGGCCGCATCACCGGCGACCGGCCCTGATCCACCGGCGCCGGCGCGCCAGGTGAGTCACGGTCTTCCGCGCCGCCACGGCAGTTCGCCGACGCGGCCCCGGCCGGGATCTGGTCCGTGCGGTCATCGGTCAGCCGGTCGGCGGGGGCGAAGATCAGGTCGGCCTTTCCCGACCGGCCACGGGCCCCCAGCTCGTTGCCCCCTGTGCTCTCCTCGTCCCAGCCGGGGGGCACACGGCCTCGCGGTCGTCGAGCTCGTGACAGCGGCCGGTGTCGCCGTGATTGGCGTGCACCTGGCCCGGCAGGACCGGTGACGATCAGGACAGGTTCACGACGAGCGGCGGCCGGAGGTCGTGATGGCGATGGCGGTCAGGATACCCGCGGCAGCGCAGGTGGCGATCGCGAGGTGAGCGCCCAGCAGATCGCCCAGCAGGCCGGCCAGCAGGACGCCGAGCCCTTGACCCCCGATGAGGCCCGCCGAGCCCACGCCGATCACCTGGCCCCTGCGATCGTCCGGGGCCGTTCTGATGAAACCGGTGTGGGCCAGGACCATGTAGCTCGACAGGAACCCGGTGGCTCCCAGCAGGAGCAGAGAAAGCGGCAGGCCCGGCTGGAAGGCGAACAGCAGCAAGGGGAAGCCCACGGCCAGCGCCATCGGGGCGAGCAGGCGTGCGCGGCCGGCCTCCGGCACGAGCCGGGTGATCAGCAGGGTTCCCACCGCGGAGCAGACAGGGTCGGCGGCCATGAAGAGCCCGACGTAGGCGGTGCTCTCGCCGATCTGCGCGAAGTACGGCACCGCCAGCGCCTCCGGGACCACGAAGAACGAGTACAGCCACGACAGGGTGGCGAAATAGCGCAGCCGGCGGTTGGTCCAGACCATGCGGATGCCGCCCAGTGCCGAGCGGGTGAGGCGGTTGTTCGCGTGCTCGGAGGAGGACGAGGCTGGACGGTGGCGGACGAAGGCGCGGATCACCGCTGCCGAGACGACGAAGGTGGCGGCGTTGGCCACGAGCGCGACGTTCGGCCCCAGCATGGCCACGATCAGCCCGCCCCCGCCGAACCCGAGCAACTGCACAGCCTGCTGCGTCGTGCTGGTGATTCCCATGCCGATCGGGTGCTGGGCGGCCGGCAGGACGTCGGCCAGGCTCGCCAATCGTGCGGCGTTGAAGGGCGCGTTCAGCATCACCACGGCCACCACGAGCACGCCGACCACCGGCAGCGGCAGCCCCGGACAGGCCATGGCCAGGACGAGCGCCGCCCGCACGACGTCCGCCACGATCATCACCTGGCGTCGGGGATGGCGATCGGCCAGGCCTGCCAGCAGGGGGCCGCTGATCAGCGCGGGAACGAGGGTGAGCGCGTACGTGAGCGCCGTCAGTGAGATGGAGCCCGTCCGGCCGAAGACCAGCACGGCGATGGCGACCCTGGCGATCTGGTCCCCGGCCAGGGACAGGGCGTGGGCCAGCCACAGCGCTCGGAACTCGCCGTAGGCCAGCACCTGGCCGATGGTGGCTCGCGAGGCGTTGTCGGTTGTCATCACGTTGAGCGGGTTTTCCGGTTCTGGGTCGGTTCGACACGGCCGCCCCCTGCCAGGCAGCTGGTTACGCATGTGACTGGCCGGGGGCGGCAGGCTGAACGGTCGGTGGCAACCCGACAGCGCTGTAAGGCTCTCCGATCCCGCGGCGCCGTCCATGGTGTCCCGAGCCGATCACCTTTCCGACCGGTCAGCGTGTCGGCCGTCGATCAGTACTCGCGGTCACGCAGACGCGGCTTGGTCATGTGTCCTCCTCCCCACGATGTCCGCCATGCTCGTGACCGGCTTGCCCTTCGCCTGCCGCAGGGGCGGCCAGCCACATCGGTACAGCCTTCATCGCCGGGGAAGCCGGGACAAGGGCGGCTGCCGGACATTGAGCGGACGCTTCGGGGAATGCCTTGTCCGGTGTCCGTGGCTCGGCATGGGCGTCGAGGCCTGACGTCCGTCCGACGCTGCCGGTGATCGCCTGGCCTAGAGGGCGCGGTAGACCGGGGGCCGTTTCTCGCGGAAGGCGCGGGTGCCCTCCTTGGCGTCCTCCGAGCCGATCACCGGCCAGCCGAGCTCGTCCGAGACCTTCAGCGCCTCGGGCTCGGCCAGGCCCAGCGTGTCGCGGTAGGTGCGCAGGATCGCCCGGACCGCCAGCGGGCCCGAGGCGGCGACGTCCTCGGCCAGCTCGCGGGCGGCCGCGAGTGCCTGCCCGTCGGGGACCACCCGGTTGACCAGGCCCATGGACAGGGCTTCCGCCGCCGTGATCGGGCGCCCGGTGAGCAGCAGGTCCATGGCGTGGCAGTACGGGATCTGCCGGGGCAGGCGTACGGCGCTGCCGCCCATGGGGAACAGGGCGCGTCTGGCCTCGAACAGGCCCAGCGTGGCCGACTCCGCCACCACCCGCAGGTCGGTGCCCACCAGCAACTCCGTGCCGCCCGCGACCGCGTAGCCCTCGACCGCGCTGATGACCGGCGTGGCAGGCAGCTCCTCGCGCAGCAGCCCCTTCCAGTGGTAGTTGGGGATCTGCGCGGCCCTGGCCTGGACCTCGGGGTCGGTGGACGGCTGGCCCATGGCTTTGAGGTCGGCCCCGGAGCAGAACGTGCCCTCGGCGCCCGTGAGGATCGCGACCCGGATCTCCGGCTCCGCCGACGCGTACGCCCATGCCGAGGCCAGGCCGACCAGCATGTCCGAGGAGAGCGCGTTGCGGGCCTCCGGCCGGTTCATGGTGACGGTCAGGACGTGGCCGTCGCGTTCGACCCGGCAGTGGGGGGTGCTGATCGGCAGGAGCTCCACGGATGCCTCCGATTTGCTGAATCAAGCGCTTGCTACAAACTTTCGCCCCAGGATACGCTCCCCCCATCAAACGAGAACAGGTTCCTGTTCGACCCCCGTGATGTGAGGGAGCGCCGTCGCCTGGAGGAGCGGCGGGAGCGTAGCGACCAGAGCGGGGGAAGGTGGCGGCATCGGGCGACCGAGCCCGCCGAACGGAGTGAGGCCATGAGCCCGTGAGGGAGCGCCGTCGCCTGGAGGAGCGGCGGGAGCGTAGCGACCGGGGGGAGATGGCGGCATCAAGGGCGACCGAACCCGCCTCCACGGAGTGGAGGCCATGAGTAGGGGGAGTAGATGGGGACGCTCGGTTTCTGGAGGCTCGCGCAGGCCGACCCCGAGTGGATCGCGGCCGTGGACCCCGACGGTACGGAGCACCGCGCCGGCGACCTGCTGGCCCGCTCGAACCGGCTCGTGCACGGCCTGCGCGGTCTCGGGCTGGAACCCGGCGACGGCATCTGCGGCCTGGCCCCCAACGGCGTCGACGGTCTCGTCCTCTACCTGGCCGCGCTGCAGGCCGGGTGGTACTACACCCCGGTCAACTGGCATCTGACCGGCCCCGAGATCGCGTACATCGTGTCCGACAGCGAGGCTAAGGCGTTCTTCGTGCACCCGCGTTTCCTCCAGGAGGGCGCGAGGGGCGCGGAGGCCATCGAGCCGGGGCGCCGGTTCGTGCTCGGCGAGCGGGCCGGCGGGTTCCGCCCGGTGGTCGAGCTGACCGCCGGGCAGCCGGACACCGCGCCCGAGGACCGCACCGCCGGTGCCACCATGCACTACACCTCGGGCACCACCGGCAAGCCCAAGGGCGTCAGGCGCCGCCTGAGCGGGCTCGATCCCGACGACTCGGCCGAGTTGATGACGTTCCTGCTCGGGTTGTTCGGCATCACGCCGGGCCGCCCCAACGCCCACCTGGTGACCTCGCCGAGTTACCACACGGCGGTGACCCAGTTCGGCGGGTCCGCCCTGCACATGGGTCACACGCTCGTCTACATGGACCGGTGGGACGCCGAGGAGATGCTGCGGCTGTGCGAGCGGCACCGCGTCACCAGCTCCCACATGGTCCCGACCCACTTCAAGCGGCTCCTCGCCCTGCCCGAGGAGACCAGGCGCGCGTACGACCTCTCCTCGCTGAGATGGATGATCCACGCCGCCGCGCCTTGCCCGGTCCCGGTGAAGTGGGCGATGTTCGAGTGGTGGGGTGACTGCGTGTACGAGTACTACGCGGCCACCGAGGGCGGCGGCACCCTGGCCACGCCCGAGGGCTGGAAGGCGCACCCGGGCACGGTGGGCTCGGCCTGGCCGATCAGCGAGCTGCTCGTCGTGGACGACCAGGGCGAGCCGGTGCCGGCCGGCACCCCCGGGACGATCTACATGAAGATGGTGGGCGTCCCGTTCGAGTACAAGGGCGATCCCGCCAAGACCGCCGCCAACCGGCTCAAGGACTACTTCACCGTTGGGGACATCGGATACCTGGACGAGGAGGGCTTCCTCTACCTCTGCGACCGCAAGGCCGACATGATCATTTCGGGTGGCGCCAACATCTACCCGGCCGAGATCGAGAACGAGCTCATGGTCCATCCGAAGGTGGCGGACGTGGCCGTGTTCGGCATCCCGGACGAGGAGTGGGGCGAGCAGATCAAGGCCGTGGTCGAGGCCGCGCCCGGCGTCGAGCCGGGGCCGGAGCTGGCCGCCGAGCTGCTCGCGTCGCTGGAGGGCCGCCTGGCCAGGATGAAGTGGCCCAGGAGCATCGACTTCATAGCGGAGATGCCCCGCGAGCCCAACGGCAAGCTGCTCAAACGCAAGCTACGCGACCCGTACTGGGAGGGACACGACCGTGCCATCTGACCCGCTGGTAGCCCAGCACGTTCTGGAGTTCCCGGGCGGTTACACGCGCACCACGGGCCCGGTGATCGGGCGGTTCCTCAGCGAATTACGCGGCCGCCGCATCGTCGGGGTGCGCACGAAGGAGGGCAAGGTGCTCGTGCCGCCCCTCGAGTACGACCCCGCGACCGGCGAACCGGTCACCGGCGAGTTCGTCGAGGTCGGCCCGGCGGGAACGGTGACGACGTGGGCGTTCGTGCCCGAGCCCGGCGCGGGCCACCCGCTCGACCGCCCCTTCGCCTGGGCGCTGATCAAGCTCGACGGCGCGGACACCGCGCTCGTGCACGCCGTGGACGCGGGTGATCCCAAGAGGCTGCGGGCGGGCATGCGGGTGTGGCCGGTCTGGAACGACCACCCCACCGGTCAGATCACCGACATTTCGTGTTTCGTCCCTGAAGTCACCGACATCGTGGCCAACGTCCGCACCGAATACCGCCTCCAGGCGGGCGGTGCCCTCCGCGTCTTCCTGGAGGGCATCGAACGCGGCGTCTTCCTCGGCGGCCGCTGCGACACCTGCGCCAAGGTGTACGTGCCGTACCGGCTGACCTGCCCCGAATGCGGAAACGCCATCCCTGAGACGCTCGAACTCCCCGACACCGGGACGATCACCACGTTCGCCATCAACAACCTGCCCGACCCGCGGGCCCCCGAGGTGCCGTTCGTGTCGGCGTACATCCTGCTCGACGGCAGCGACATCCCCGTGATCGCCCTGATCGGGGACGTACCCGCCCACGAGGTACGCCAGGGTATGCGCGTCAGGGCCGTCTGGGTCCCCGAGCCCGAACGAACGGCGTCCATGGCGAACATCCGCTGGTTCGCCCCCACCGGCGAGCCCGACGTGGAGCAGCCATGAGAGACGTAGCGATCGTCGCGTTCGCCCAGACGCGGCACACGGGCCACGACACCGGCCTGACCGAGCCCGAGCTCATCGGCCCCGTGATCGGCGAGGTCAAGGAGCGCACCGGGCTCAAGCGGTTCGGCTTCACCTGCTCGGGCAGTTGCGACTACCTGGCGGGCGCCCCGTTCTCGTTCGTGTCGGCCCTCGACGCGCTCGCCGCCTGGCCGCCCATCTCCGAGAGCCACGTCGAGATGGACGGCGCCTGGGCCCTGTACGAGGCATGGGTGCGCCTCCAGCACGGCGACATCGACTCGGCCCTGGTCTACGGCTTCGGCAAGTCGTCGCTGGGCGACCTGCGCACGATCATGACCCTCCAGCTCGACCCGTACTACCTGGCGCCGCTCGGGCTCGACCAGCTCTCCTACGCCGCGCTCCAGGCGAACGCGGCCGGAGCCGACCGGGCCGAGCTGGACCAGATCGTCAGGCGCAGCCGGGCGGACGGGCGGCGCAACCCGTACGCGCTCGACCTGCCGGACCCGGAGGGCGAGGACGTCGCGGTGCGGCCGCTGAAAGCGACGGACGTGCCGCCCATCACGGACGGCGCCGCCGCGATCGTGCTCGCGGCGGGCGACCTGGCGAGCCGGCTGTGCCCCCGGCCCGCCTACATCCGGGGGATCGCCCACCGCACAGAGCCCCACTACCTGGGCATGCGCGACCTGGCCCGGTCCGACTCCGCCGCCGACGCCGCACGCGCCGCGGGGGTCGGCAAGGGCCCCGTCGAGGTGGCGGAGCTGCACGCCCAGTTCCCGCACGAGGAGATCATCCTGCGGGAGGCGCTCGGCCTGCGCGACGACACGGAGATCAACCCGTCCGGCGGCCCGCTGGCCGCCAACCCGGTCATGGCCACGGGCCTCATCCGCATCGGCGAGGCCGCGCGGCGCGTCCACGACGGCGCCGCCCGCCGCACCGTCGGGCACGCCACGAGCGGCCCCTGCCTGCAGCAGAACCTCGTCACCGTGTTGGAGGCGTGATGGGAAACCGTTGTGCTGTCATCGGCATCGGGCAGACGCGCTACCGCAGCCGGCGTACGGACATGTCGATCGCCGGGCTGGTGCGCGAGGCGGCGCTGCGGGCGCTGGAGGACGCCGGGCTGACGTTCAAGGACATCGACGCCGTCGTCATCGGCAAGGCGCCCGACCTGTTCGAGGGCGTGATGATGCCCGAGTCGTACCTGGCGGACGCGCTCGGCGCGGCGGGCAAGCCGATGATGCGGGTGCACACCGCGGGCAGCGTCGGCGGCTCGACGGCGCTCGTCGGCGCCTCGCTGATCCAGGGCGGCGTGCACGAGCGGGTGCTGGTCGTGGCGTTCGAGAAACAGTCGGAATCCAACGCCACCTGGGCGCTCTCCACGCACCTGCCGTTCAGCGCGTCGCTGGTGGTGGGCGCGGGCGGCTACTTCGCGCCGCACATCCGCGAGTACATGCGCACGTCGGGAGCCCCCGACCACATCGGCACGCTCGTCGCGGTCAAGGACCGGCTGAACGCGCTGAAGAACCCGTACGCCCACCTGAGGATCCCCGGCATCGACCGGGCCATGGTCGAGTCCACGCCCATGCTCTGGGAGCCCATCCGCTACCTGGAGACCTGCCCGTCCAGCGACGGCGCCTGCGCCATGGTGCTGTCGTCGGAGGGGGCGATCACCGGCACCCCCGCCTGGGTGCACGGCACGGCCATGCGCTCGGAGCCGATCTTCCGCGCCGGGCGTGACACGGTCAGCCCGCAGGCGGGCAAGGACTGCGCGGCCGACGTCTACCGCCAGGCCGGCATCTCCGACCCGCGCCGCGACATCGACGTGGCCGAAGTGTACGTGCCGTTCTCCTGGTACGAGCCGATGTGGCTGGAGAACCTGGGCTTCGCGGCGGAAGGGGAGGGATGGAAGCTCACCGAGTCGGGCGCCACGGCACTCGACGGTGACATCCCGTGGAACGCCTCGGGCGGCGTGCTGTCCAGCAACCCCATCGGGGCGTCCGGGCTGATCAGGTTCGCCGAGGCCGCGCTGCAGGTGCGCGGGACGGCGGGCGAGCACCAGGTGGACGGCGCCCGCACGGCGCTCGGCCACGCCTACGGCGGAGGATCCCAGTTCTTCGCGATGTGGATCGTCGGACGCGACAAACCCTGACCTGCGGGGACACCCCGCATACCCCGAACCGAGAAAAGGGCCTCTGACCGGCAAGAGGAAGGGTCGCCATGGAGTTCAACCACGCTGACCTGTTCGAAGGGCTCGCGGACACGGTCGGGGACAGAACGGCCGTCGTCTGCGGCCAGGACCGGCGCACCTACGCCGAACTCGACGCCGAGGCCAACCGGCTCGCCCACTACCTCACCGACCTGGGCGTCCAGCCGGGCCAGCACGTCGGGATCCAGCTCTACAACGGCGTCCCGTACGTCGCGGGCGTGCTCGCCGCGCTGAAGATCCGGGCCGTGCCGATCAACGTCAACTACCGCTACGTCGAGGCCGAACTGCTCTACCTGTACCGCGACTCCGACATCAGGGCGCTGATCTACGACGTGGAGTTCGACCCGAGGGTGACCGCGGTGGCCGGTGAGGCGCCGCTGCTCGAGCACCTGATCGCGGTCGGCGGGCCGTCGTCGATCGGCTCCGCGGTGCCGTACGCGACGGCCCTCGAACGCGGCAAGCCGGAACGGGGGTTCCCGCCGCGCTCCGGCCAGGACGTCTACATCATCTACACCGGCGGCACCACCGGACTGCCCAAGGGCGCGATGTGGCACGTCGAGGACCTGTTCATGGGCTTCGGCGGCGGCAACCCGTACGGCGAGCCGCGCGCCACCCCGCAGGAGGTCGTCGACGAGGCGGTCAAGGCCAACCCGATGGTGATGATGGCCGCACCCCCGCTCATGCACGGGGCCGCGCAGATGGCCACGTTCATCGCCTGGTGGATGGGCTCGGCCATGGTGTACGTGCGCAAGTTCGACGCCCCCGAGGTGTGGCGGACGGTCGAGCGGGAACGCGTGTTCACCCTGAACATCACCGGCGACGCCATGGCCAGGCCGCTGGCGGACGCGCTGGAGGGCGGCGGCCACGACGTCTCCTCGCTCCTCGTGGTCAGCTCGACCGGGGCCATCCTGTCGGGCGCCGTACGCGACCGGCTGCAGGAGCTGCTCCCGAACGTCATGATCCTCGACAACTTCGGCTCCACCGAGTCCGGCTACACGGCGTCGGGCGTGGCCGGCTCCTCGCCGGAGAAGGGCCTGCGCTACCAGCCCAACTCCGTGGTCAAGCTGGCCGTACTCGACGAACGGCTCAGACCCGTCGAGCCCGGCTCCGGGCAGATGGGGACGGTGGCCAGGTCGGGCCGGGTGGCGTTCGGCTACTACAACGACCCCGCCAAGACGGTCCGCACGTTCGTCACCGACGAGGAGGGCACCCGCTGGCTGCTCACCGGCGACCTCGCGACCGTCGAGACCGACGGCACGGTGAACGTGTTCGGCCGGGGTTCGCAGTGCATCAACACCGGCGGGGAGAAGGTGTTCCCCGAAGAGGTCGAGGCGGTGCTCAAGGGGCATCCGGCGGTGTTCGACGCGGTGGTGACCGGGGTGCCGGACGAACGCTGGGGGAGCAGGGTGGCGGCCGTGGTCGAGCCACGGGAGGGCGTCGAGGTCACGGAGGAGGAACTCGACGCGCACTGCAGGAAGTTGTTGTCGGGGTACAAGGTGCCCCGGTCGTACGCATTCGTGGCGGAGATGGTGCGCTCACCGGCAGGCAAGGCCGACTACCGCTGGGCACGGGAGACGGTGGAGGGCGGCTCGCCCGAAGCTTCGCACGGGTGATCCGGAACTCACCGGCCCTCACGGAGCCTGCGCGCGGGTGAGGCGGCGCAGCTCGTCCTGGATCGCCGTCGCCTCGTCGTCCCGCCCGGCCCGCTCCATGAGCCGCAGCCGCCCGTGCAGCACGTCACGCAGGAGATCCGCCGGCCCCGCGCCACGTTCGATGATCAGCAGGTCGCGGAGCAGCCCCGCGGAGACCCGCAGCGCGGCGTCGGCGGCGTCGTCCCTGGCCAGCTCCTCCTGGCAGAGGCCGAGCTTGGCGTGCGCCACGGCTCTGGACAGCGTGTCCCGCGTCACCTGCGTGGCCCGGTGGAAGACCAGCCCGGCCTCCAGCGCCCGGCCCGCCTCCATGAGGGCGTCGCCCAGCATGAGCATCGCCCTGGACAGCAGGCCGACCAGCATGGGATGGCCGGAGCCGTGGCGTTCGAGCGCCGCGACCGCCTCCCGCAGCGGCTGGATCGCGTCGGCGGCCATGCCCCGCATCCTGAGCGCCGAGGCCAGCGCCAGGCAGGCGCCCGCACGGCCCGTGTGCACGGCCTGCGCGTCCATGCCGCCGGCCAGCAACTCGTCGTAGAGCGCTGTCGCCTCCCGCGCTCTCGACTCCGCCTCCGTCCCGCCGTCCAGCCGCAGCAGGGGCAGCAGCTCCGAGCTCTGCGCCAGCGAGTCGGCGAGGATCGCCCGGTGCGTGAGGTCGTCCGGCCACCGCCTGGCCATCGGGATCAGCTGTTCCACGAGCGCGTTGGCCTCGGTGAGCTCGCCGAGCACCAGGTGGCACCTGGCCAGCCGCTGGGTGGCCAGCGCGTGCTTGACGGTGCCGGTGGCGTACCCGGTCGCGGCAGCCCTGGCGTACTCGGTGGCCTCCTCGGCCCGCCCCGACGCCAGCAGGTCGTCGGCGATCGTCGCGGCGGTCTCGGCGGCGGCCTCCGTGTCGGACAGCCGGGTGAACAGTCCCAGCGCCTCCACCAGATGCGCCAGCGCCTCATGCCCCCTCCCGAACGCCCGCAGCACCTGCCCGCGTACCCGGATGGCCTGGGCCCGCACGTGCGGCAGCTCCTGACCCGACGCCGCGGCCCGGTCCAGCTCCGCCAGCGACCAGGTGATCGCCTCCAGCGCGGCCTGCGGCCGGTCGAGCACGGCCAGGCCGGTGCCGAGCCGGGCGTAGGTGACGGCGGCGAGGGCCGGGTCGTCCAGCTCGTCGCAGAGATCGGCGGCGCGCTCGCAGTGGGCCAGGGCCTCGACGGCGCGGCCCTCTTCGAGCAGCCGGCCGGCATAACGGTCGAGCACGTCGACCAGCGCACCGCCCGGCCGGTGGAGCGCGTCGTCCGGCCGGCGGAGCGCGCTGTCCGGCGGTTCGGCGAGGAGGTCGATGGCCTGCTCCATGACGGCGAGGTCGGCGTGGCCGAGCCTGGCCAGGGCGGCCAGCGCGAGGCCGAGCTCCGTACGGTGCCCACCCGACGTCGCGGCGAGGTTCCGGTGGACGCGGACGGCGAGATCGGCGGCCAGTTCGCCGGCCGCGCGTGCGGTCCCGTCGTCTCCCGCCCGCGCTGCAGCGTCACCGAACCCCGAGAGGCAGCGCCCGTACTTCGCGTGCAGCTCGGCGCCGGTGCCGCTCAGCGGCACCTCCCGCTCCAGAGCGTCGGTGAACGCCGCCAGCGCCAGCCCCAAATCCGATATGTCGCCCGTGAAACCGGCCAGGGCCTCGACCAGGACCTCCAGTACGTCCACCCCCGGCAACGGCCGCATGTCGAGAATCCGCGACCACAGAGCCACCCCGGAGGCGGGCCCCTCCTCCGCCACGCGCAGCCCGGCCAGCGTGATCAGGGCCGGCACGTGCACGTCGACGAGATCCGGCGGGACACGACCGTGCTCCGCCATCGACGCCGCCCCCTCCGTCAGCTTCGCCCTGGCCGCGTCGCTCTGGCCGAGCTCGGCCAGGCACAGCCCGCCCAGTTCCAGGCAGGTGGCGACCAGCAGCCCGCCGCCGGACGCCGCGCCCGTGATGTCGAGCGCCCGGGTGACCGACTGGAGCGCGCCCCCGGCGTTTCGCCGGGCGAAGCGGATGCCGCCCTGGAGCCGCAGCGCCCCGGCGAGCGCCAGGGGAGCATGGAGCCCGTCCGCCACGAGCCCCTCGTACAGCCCGACCAGCCGGTCGGCGGCGGCCTCCGCGTCCGACGGGCAGCCGGCACGGGACAGCGCGACGGTCTCCAGAATGAGAAGTTCGGCCAGCTCCGTCCGGAACGCTGCGCTCGTGCCGGTCTGCGGTTCGTAGGACTCGATCGCGGTGAGCAGGTGCGGAATGGCCTCCTTGTGGCGGCCGAGCCCGGCCAGCGAGCGCCCGAGCGCCGCCTCGACCATGCCCACGGCGATCGCGTGCGGCCGATCCGGTACGGGATACCGCTGCAGCAGCTCGGCCGCCTGCATCGCGAGCGCGAAGCCGTCCCCGGCCCGCCCCGCGTCCGCCCACGCGCGGGCGAGCGTCGCCTGGGCGGCCAGGTAGGCGTGGATCTCCTCCAGCCCCGGTACGCCCGCGCTCTCGAAGGACTGCCTGCACTCCGCCAGGCGCCGTTCCGCACCGGCCACGGCCTGCTCGGGATCGCGGGTGACCATCGCCAGCAGCCAGGGCCGCTCGCCGTCGCGCACGTCCGGCGCCGTGCGCATCCGGTCCAGCCTGGCCCGTACCCCGGCCGCGTGCCGCGCGTGGCCGCCGGCCACGTCGTACAGCTCGGCGGCGATCTCCAGCTGCGCCACGCCGTCGGCGGTCCTGCCGAGCTCGTCCAGGCACAGGCCGAGCAGCCTCCGCGCGTTCGCCTGCGTCGCGGTGTGCCGCTCCGCCACCACGCACATGACCTCCTGCAACGGGCCAAGCGCCGCCTCGGGCCGGTCGTCCGCCAGCATCAACTCGCCCAGCACCAGCAGCTGGTCGGCCAGGCGGGCGCGATGCCCGCCAGGGTCGAGCGCGACCAGGGCACGCAGACTCCGTACGGCCTCCGCCGCCGATCGTGCGGCGGCGTCCAGGTCATCCAGCCGCGCATGGAGCCGGGCCAGCATGCTCACGGTCGCCGCCAGCATGGACCGCAGCCCGGGCTCCTCGGCGGCCAGGCCGCGCAGCCGTACGACGGCCTCCCCCGCGGGGACCAGGGCGTCGGCCGGCTTGTCCCGCGCTTCGAGCCAGGCGGCGAGAAGGTGGAGGCGGTGGGTCACGTCCCTGCTCGCCGGTGCCGCGTGCTCGACGGCGGCGGTGGCGGCCCTGGCCAGGCACGCGGCCAGCTCGGGCACCGCCGCGGGATCCGGCCCGTCGAACCGCAGCAACGGCGCGGGCGCCGCGACGGCGTCCGTCGTCGGGAAACCCGTGTCCCCGATCGGGACGCCGAACGCCCGCACACCGCCCGGCGCCGCCAACCCCGGCACCGACGACACCGCCCCACCGGCCCAGACAAGCCCCGTCCCAGGCCCGGCC
>NZ_SMKO01000140.1 GCF_004348685.1 Nonomuraea deserti
GCCCGGGCCGGGCCCAGGTGGGGGTGGAGCAGGGAGCCGGGCAGGAGCACGATCGCGGTCAGGCCGGCCGCGTGCGAGCGCAGCCGCACCCGTACGCCGTGGCGCTGTGCCAGCCGGGCGACCACGAACAGCCCCATGCGGCGGGAGACCGACACGTCCACCGTGGGCGCGCGGGCGAGCCGGGCGTTGGCCTGTTCGAGCTCGTCCGGGGTCATGCCGATGCCGGTGTCGTCGATGGAGAGCATGAGCCCGCCGCTCTCCACCGGCCCGGTGGAGACGGTGACGCGGGCCTCGTACGGCGAGAAGGCCAGCGCGTTCTCGATCAGCTCCGCCAGCAGGTGGACGATGTCGTTGACCGCCTGTCCCGAGACGGCGACGCCGTCGGCGAGCTTGACCGCGACCCGCTCGTACCCTTCCACCTCCGACAGCGCGGCGCGCACCACGTCGGCCAGGCCGACCGGCTCGTTCCACCGGCGGGGGGCGTCCTGCCCGGCCAGGACCAGCAGGTTCTCGTTGTTGCGCCGCATGCGCGTGGCCAGGTGGTCGAGGGTGAACAGGCCGGCCAGCCGCCGCTCGTCCCGCTCGCCCCGCTCCAGCCCGTCGATGATCTGGATCTGCCGCTGGACCAGGGTCTGGCTGCGCCTGGACAGGTTGACGAACATGGCGTTGACGTTGGCGCGCAGCCGGGACTCCTCGCCGGCCAGCCTGATGGCCTCGCGGTGCACCTCGTCGAACGCCCTGGCGACCTCGCCGATCTCGTCGCGGGAGTCGACTCCGATGGGCGCGGGCACGAGCCCCGTCTCGTCACCGCGCTCGCGCAGCAGGCGGACCGTCTCGGGCAGGCGGGCGCCGGCGATGTGCAGGGCCTCGGTGCGGAGCCTGCGCAGCGGGCTGACCAGGGACCGCGCCATGATGGCCGTGATGATCAGGACCGCGAGCAGCAGCAGGAGGCTGTAGGCGGCGGCCAGGAGCGCTTCCCGGCGGGCGGCGTCCTTCAGTGCCCTGCTGCGGACGTTGATCTCCTCGCCGAGCCGGCGCTGCATGGTCCAGATCCCGTTCACGGAGCCGCTGCTCGCCTCGAACCAGTGGTCGGCGTCGTCCTGGCGCTCCGGCTCGATGTCGATGCGGTTGCCGTCGGCGGCCTGGGCCAGCGCGCGCAGCCGGATCGCCTCGGCCCGGTCCACCAGGGCGCCGGTGACGGTGTCGTCGTACAGCTGGCGCTGGTCCGGCGTGGCCACCGACCTGAATACGGTGACCTCGCTCTCCTGCCGCGCGCGGGCGGCCGTGAACCGGTCGAGCTCGCCGCTCTGGAACCGGCCGGCGGCGGCCGCGCCGGTGAGCAGGCCGCGCTGCTCGGAGGCGGCGTTGTACGCCTTGGACAGGGCGGAGAGCGCGGCCACGTCGCCGGCGAGCGCCTCCTGGTCCCCTCCCTTGCCGATCTCGTCGTGGAACTGCGTGAGCACGGCGATGATCTGGGAGTACTTGGTGACGGTGGGCAGGGCGAGCAGCGCGGAGCCGAGCACGGTTCTGCGGGTGGCGGCGATCTCCGGCAGGCGGCTGAGCATCTGGCGGGTGAGGGTCGACGCGCTCTCGCCGTACGCGGGGGTGATGGTCGCGGCCTTCCGGCGGAACGCCTCGGCGGCGGCGTCCACGGGGCCGAACTGCGCGCGCAGCGGCTCCTCGCGTTCGGGAATGCGGCCGGCGGCGACGTAGTGCACGGCGAGGTCGCGTTCCAGGGCCAGCTGGTGGGTCAGCTCGGTGACGGAGGCGCTGAGCTCGGATTTGTCCATGACGCGCTGGTACTGGCCGGCCAGCGTCCACGACGTGATGACCTGCTGCGCGCCGACCACGATGCTCACCCCGGTCGGGATGACGATCAAAGCGATGAGCCGCGAGCGTACCCGCCAATCCCGGAACCGGAATTTGCGCCGTCCTTTTCCGCCGTTGCGGCCATACGGCTTCGACGGTGAAGGTGGATGGGGACGGTGGACGTCCGCAGGCGATCGGTTGCTCACTGGCTCCACTCTCTGGCCTACATATACGCCGGCATCGGCACCTGATGCGCACCCCGAGACGAAGAGCAATTTCAACACACGCCAGGCAGGTAGCGCCAACCTTACAAATCACCTGACTACCTGGAAAGGATGACGTACAGCTAATCGACCCCAGCGAAGCAGAGACGTCACGAAAGTCGGACAGTAACCGACAATCAGCGATGTTTCGCTGAGACGTGGCTCAGGGCAATTCATGGCATTCGCGTCACGCCTGCTGTACGATCACCGCCTGTCTCCGTGACGCCACCTCCGGTTCCGTTTCCCGGCGTCCACGACGGCCTCGATGCCCCGGCCAAGGAGGACCATGCGATCCGGGCCCGCCCTCCGCGCCTGCGTGGCGCTCGCCGCCACGATCGTCCTCACCGCATGCGGCGGCACCGACCCCGGAGCGCCCTCGGGCGGTCAGCGGGGAGGCCTGGAGAAGACCGCGCTGACCATCGGCGTCAGCCCGACGCCCTCGTCGGCTCCGGTCTTCATCGCCGACCGCCGTGGGTTCTTCAAGGAGGAGGGCCTGACCGTCAGGACGGAGGTCATCCAGGCGCCGCAGACCGTCATGCCGAAGATCCTCAACGGCACCATGGACATCTTCAAGGGCAGCTACGTGTCCCTGATCAACATCCAGGACAGCGGCGCGGCGAAGATCAAGATCCTGCACGACAGCCTGGCGGCCGCGCCGGGCATCGCCGGTGTCGTGGTCATGAACGACTCCCCGCTCCAGGGCCCGAAGGACCTCAAAGGCAGGACGATCGCCGTCAACTCGCTCGACAACCTGGGCACGATGTCGATGAGCGCCCATCTGAAGGCGTATGAGGTGGCGCCCGACCAGGTGAAGTTCGTCGTGGTGAACTTCGAGGCCCAGCTGGCCGCGCTCAAGGAGTCGCGGGTGGACGCCGCGTGGATGGTGGAGCCGTTCCTCTCGGCCGCCCAGCAGGCGGGCGCGCGGCTGCTGCTCGACACCAACACGGGCCCCACCGACGCGCTGCCGATCGACGGCTGGGCCGCGACGGAGGAGTGGGCGGCCCGGCATCCGGGAACCGCCGCGGCCTTCCAGCGCGCCGTGTCCAGGGCGCAGCGCCTGGCCGCGACCGACCGCGCGGTGCTGGCCGAGGTCGTCCCGCTCTACACCCAGACCCCGAAGGAGGCGGTGATGACCATGGCGATGGGGACGTTCCCCACGTCGCTGAACGCCACGCGCATCCAGCGGGTGGCGGACCTGATGTACGAGTTCGGCTACCTGAAGTCGAAGGTCGACGTGGCCTCGATGGTCGTGCCCATCCCCGGGCAGTGACGCGAGCCCGCCCGCTCGCGGAAAGGGCTCAGCCGCCCCAGCCCGGCACGGCCATCCTGACCGAAAGGGCGTGTTCGACCAGGTTGATCAGCGCGGCCTTCACGGAGTCCTTCGACCTGGCGTCCAGGCGCACCATCGGGATGTGCGGGGCCAGGGTCAGGGCGTCGCGAACCTCGGCGTCGCTGTGCGGATATTGTCCGTCCCATCCGTTGACGCCCACCACGAACGGCAGTTGCGCCTCCTCGAAGTAGTCGATGGCGGGGAAGCTGTCGGCCAGACGGCGCGTGTCGACCAGCACCACCGCGCCGATCGCGCCACGCACCAGGTCGTCCCACATGAACCAGAACCGGTGCTGCCCGGGCGTGCCGAACAGGTAGAGGATCAGGTCACGGTCGAGCGAGACCCGGCCGAAGTCCATCGCCACGGTCGTCGTCGACTTCAACGGCGTCATGCCCAGATCGTCGATGCCCTTGGAGGCGTCCGTCATGACGGCCTCCGTGGTCAACGGCATGATCTCCGACACCGCGCCGACGAACGTCGTCTTGCCCACCCCGAAACCTCCAGCCACCACGATCTTCGTCGAGGTGAGGCCGGGGCTAGAGCCTGCGAAGTCCACTGAGCACCCTTTCGAGCAGATTGACGTCCGGCCTACCCTCATCCAGCTGTGGCTGGTGCACGCGGACCAGACCTTCGGCGGCCATGTCAGCGATCAGGACCCGTACCACGCCCAGGGGGATCCGCAGCAGGGCCGACACCTCCGCCACCGACCGGACCTGCCGGCACAGTTGGCTGATCGCCTGGTACTCCGGCGTGATGTGCGAGAACTCCCGCTGCTCGGCGGTCGCCGAGGACACGAGGGCCTCCATCGCCAGCTTGACCCGCGGCGCCGTCCGTCCGCCTGTCACCGCGTACGGGCGGACGGGCGATGCCGGGTCGGGACTCAGCGGCGACTGGGACTGGGGCTGAGGCGGAGGCACCCAGTCGCCGCTGTTCCATCGGGGGTCTGTCACCTACGTCACCTTGTCTGGCTGGCGCGCAGCTCCGCACGCACAGCCGGAGTCAGCACCTGACCGGCGCGATCCACCATCAGCGTCATCTGGTACGCCACCAACCCCATGTCACAATCCGGAGCCGCCAGCACCGCCAGACACGAACCATCACTGACCGACATGATCAGCATCAACCCGCGCTGCATCTCCACGATCGTCTGATTGACCGCACCCCCCTCGAACACCCGCGCCGCACCCTGCGTCAAACTCACCAGACCCGACGCGATCGCCGCCAGCTGATCCGCCCGATCAGCCGGAAAACCCGACGACGCCGCAAGCGGCAACCCGTCGGACGAGACGACCACCGCGTGCGCGACCCCGGGAACGGTGCTGACGAAATCGGTGATCAGCCAGTCGACTCCGCGTGCCGCGTGACTCAGGTCTCTCATGCGTCCTCCTCCCTGTTGTCGTCCGCCGGGCCAGAGGGGAACGCCCTGCCCTCGCTGATGTCATCACGTGCCGCCCGGAACCCCTGCTGGAAGCTGGAGAGCCGGTTGCGGATCCGGTCCGGCGACACCGACGGCATCGGCGTGACCCCCTTCGGCGACGACGAGGTGTCCGCCGATCCGGGCACCAGGTTGGCCTTGGGCACCCGCTTGGGCAGCCCGGCGGCCGTCGATCCGTTACGCACTGGCTCCACCACCGCTTCCGCCGCACTCCAGCCTTCGTCCGCCTTGGACGGGCCCCAGCTCGCGCCGCTCCCGTCGCGGCCGAACCAGGCGGACTCGACGGCGGCGAAGATGGGCAGGTAGTCGTCCCCGCCTGAGGCGGGCGGGGCCGCCGGGATGGACCCCGCCGTGCCCGGATCCGGATCCCGGTGGTCGAACCCCGGCCGCTGCGGCGGCATCGTGTCGTTGCTCCACCCGCCCGGCGGGGGCTCGGGCCCGGGCCGCCTGGGCAGGCCGCGGTCGCCGTTCAGTGCCGGGCCCCGGTGCGGGCCGCCCGAGTTCCACACGTCGGCCCCGTCGTAGCCGAGCGGCTCCTGCGGCCAACCGCCGGGCTCGGGCTGCCAGGGAGCCGACGGCGGCCAGTTGCCGCCCTGGTCCGGGTTCGACGGGAAGGAGGGGTGGCCTGGGCCCAGCTGGTACGGGGGCTGCGGCCAGTCCACGGCCGGCGGCGCGGGATGCGGGCCGGAGTACGGCTCGTCCCTGGGCCCGCCGCTCGCCGCGCCCGCGAGCGCGGGAGGCTGGTTGCCGGAGAACGTGGGAGGCTGGTTGCCGGAGAACGCGGGGGGCTGGTTGCCGGAGAAGGACGGCGTGCCGGTGAGGGGTGACGCCTGCGAGCCCAGCATGTTCTCCGGGATCAGCACCATCGCCGTCAGCCCGCCGGAGCTGTGCGGGCGAAGCTGCACCCGGATGCCGTGGCGGTGCGCCAGGCGGGCGACCACGAACAGGCCCATGCGCCGCGACACCGACACGTCCACGGTCGGCGCGTCCGTCAGGCGCTCGTTCGCCTGGATCAGCTCCTCCTGCGTCATCCCGATGCCGGAGTCGGTGATCGACAACATCACGCCGCCGCCGTCGATCCTGCTGCCCGACACCGTCACCCTGGTCTCACGAGGAGAGAACGACAGGGCGTTCTCCACCAGCTCCGCGATCAGGTGGATGACGTCGTTGACCGCCTGACCGGCCACCGACACCCCGTCGGGCACCTGCAACACGACCCGCTCGTAGTTCTCCACCTCCGACAGGGAGGCGCGGGCGACGTCGACCAGCTTGACCGGCTGGCTCCAGCGGCGCGGCGGGTCCTGCCCCGCCAGCACCAGCAGGTTCTCACTGTTACGCCGCATACGCGTGGCCAGATGGTCCAGCTTGAACAGGTTCCCGAGCCGCTGCTCGTCCTGCTCACCCTGCTCCAGACCGTCGATCAACGTGATCTGCCGCTCCACCAGCGTCTGACTACGCCGCGACAGGTTCACGAACATCGCATTCACGTTGCTCCGCAGCCGCGCCTCCTCGCCCGCCAGCCGCACCGCCTCACGGTGCACCTCGTCGAACGCCCGCGCGACCTCACCGATCTCGTCGTGGGTGTCCACGCCGATCGGGTCGACCGGCGGGACCGTTCCTTCCCCGCTTTCGCGCAGCTCGCGTACGGTGTCCGGCAGGCGGTTGCCCGCGATGTCGAGTGCCTCGCCGCGCAGCTTGCGCAGCGGCCTGATCAGCGAGCGGGCGATGAGCGAGATGATCGCGAGCACCACGAGCAGCAGCACCAGGATGAAGCCGCCGGAGATCAGCGCCGAGCGGTTGGCGCTCTCCTCCAGGGCCCTGGCACGCAGGATGACGGAGGAGGACAGCTCCTTCTCCACGGTGCGCAGCGCGTCGATCTTGCCGGTGCTGACCTCGACCCACGTGGTCGCGTCCTGGGCGGGCCGGCCACCGATGCTCAGCTCCTTGCCCTCGGCCGACTGCGCCATGGCCCGCAGCCTGAACAGGTCGGTCTGGTCGACGTCCCGGCCCACGACCGTGTTGCGGTAGAGCTCGAGCTGTTCGAGGTTGGCCAGGGTGGCGAACAGCGTCGTCTCGCTCTCCTCGCGCGACTTGGCGTCGGTGAGCGCGTCGAGCTCGCCGCTGTCGAAGCTCTTCCTGTCCAGCGCGCTGGCCAGGATGCCGCGCTGCTCGGACGCCTGCTCCTTGGCCCTGGCGATGCCGGCCCGCGAGCCGGCGCTGCGTGACACCTCGTCGTCCACCGCGACCTGGCCGACCTGGTCGTGGAACTGCAGCAGGGTCGCGATGATCTGCGAGTACTTCTGGATCATCGGCAGCGGCTGGATCTTCCCGTTGATCGCCGTGTCGCGTACCGTCCGGATCTCGTCGAGCCGGCGCAGCACCGGTCGTACGGCGTCGGCGTGGGTGTCCGTGATCGCCGCCGCCCGCTCCTTGGCCTCCTCGATGTGGCTGTTCACCGCGCTGTAGGTGGTGCGCAGCTGGGCTTCGCGGTTGCCGGGACGGCCCTGGGCGATGAAGAGCGCGGTCTCGTCGCGTTCGAAGGACAGCTCGTGCGTGACGGTGCCGAGTTGCTGGCTGAACTCGGCGACCTCCCTGAGGGTCTGATAGGTGTTGGCGTCACTGAGCGAGGTGATCACGTTCAGTCCGCCAAGCCCCACGGCCACGGCCGTGGGAACGACGATCAGCGCGACGAGCCGCGACCGTACGTGCCAGTTGCCCAATCCGAACCTTTTCGAGGTCGGCTGAGACAACCGTCGCTTCTCATGCCCGTGCGGCTCGCGGTCGGCGGAAGCTTCGGCGCTCTGCGTTCTCACTTGCCTTCGCAACCTCTCGCCTGGAGGGGGAATTCTCGGGGGCCGTGCAGG
The DNA here is from genome assembly GCF_004348685.1 of Nonomuraea deserti. Lineage (GTDB taxonomy): Bacteria > Actinomycetota > Actinomycetes > Streptosporangiales > Streptosporangiaceae > Nonomuraea > Nonomuraea deserti. Next base: position 7,702 of record NZ_SMKO01000140.1, read on the forward strand.
TTATTGCAGGTGGGGCAATATGTACGTCCAGATAAGCGCCATTTGAGCACAGGGGTCGCCAAGGGCCAACCACCACTACTGCCCAGTTGGGGTGTTTATGCCCCAGTGTCCGAAAAATAAGACGGAATCGGTAAAGGGCCTCCCATCAGGCGAAACGGGCAATAGAGAGCCGCCCGCGGGCCACCTCTTGACTCGCAGAAAAGATCGAATAGTATGCACCATCAGTTGCTGATGTCCCGCGATCACCTCCAGTCCCAAAACGGACAAACATTCGTACGCGTATCGGTCGCCAGAATTTCACGATAGAGCCGGAAACAGACATTGCAACCACAAGTGTTGTTCTCGCGATAATGACCACGAATTTGGTGCTACGGTCGATCTCTGTTGTGCGTCAGGCACGCAGCCCCCCGGGAGCACAAGCCCCCCGGTTCCCCCCTGGCTCCATCTGAAGGGAGTCCCTGACATGAGGCTTGGCCGTCCCGCCAGGACCGCCATCATCGGGATCGCTCTGATACTCGGTGTAGTCGCGTGCAGCACCGGCGGCTCCACGACCGCCAGCGCGCCATCGTCCGCACCCGCCAACGGCGGCCTGGAGAAGACGGAGATCAAGGTCGCCACCCTGCCCGCCATCGACAGCGCGGCCCTCTACGTGGCCATCGACCAGGGGCTCTTCGAGAAGGAGGGCCTGGAAGTCACCCCGCAGATCGTCCAGGCCTCCCCCGAGGCCATCCCCATGATGCTGAACGGCGAGATCGACGCCATGTTCGGCAACTACGTCTCGATGTTCGCCGCCCACGACAAGGGCTCGCTCAAGCTGCGGATCCTGGCCGAGGGTTCGCGCGCCTCGCCCGACTCGCTGAGCATCATGGCGCTGCCCGACTCGCCCATCAAGGCGCCGAAGGACCTCGAAGGCAAGACGATCAATGTGAACGTCCTGCACAACTTCCAGGAGCTGGCGCTCACGCAGGTCCTCAAGGCCAACAACGTCGATCCGGCCACGATCAAATACGTGCAGGTGACGTTCCAGAACATCATGCCCTCCTGGAAGGGCGGCCAGATCGACGCCGCCTACCTCGGAGAGCCGATGGTCACCGCCGCCACGGCGTCCATGGGCGCCCGCAAGATCCTCGACCCCGCGTCCGGCCCCGCCGCGGAGTTCCCGATCTCCGGCTACGTCAGCACGCAGGAGTGGTACGACAAGAACCCCAAGGTCGCCGCGGCGTTCCAGCGGGCCATCCACAACGCGGGCAAGCTGATGGAGAACAACCGTGAGGTCGTGGCCAAGGTGCTGCCGACCTTCACGCAGATCAACGCCGCCACGGCGGCCACCGTCACCTTCCCGTACTTCTCCAGCAACGACAATCCGGTCCGCCTCCAGCGGGTGGCCGACTGGATGCTGGAGGCCAAGTGGCTGTCCAAGGCGATCGACGTGAAGACCCTCATGTCGCCCACCACGTCCGGGTGAGCGCCCAGACCCTGTCCCGTGCCCGCCCGGCGTCCACGACCACCCGCTGGTCACGCCGGGCGGCCGGGGCGCTCGCCTTCGCCGCCCTGATCGAGCTGGCCGGCCGGACGGGCCTGATCGACGCGGAGTTCCTGCCGCCGGCCACGGAGATCGTCGGGCGGGCGGTCACGCTGCTGGCCGATCCCGCCTTCCTCGGGCACGCCCTGACCAGCCTGCTCGCCTGGGCGATGGGGCTGGGCATCGCGGCGGCGATCGCGGTGCCGCTCGGCCTGCTGCTGGGCAGCGTCCCGATCATCGACGCCGCGATGCGGTCGGTCGTGGAGTTCCTGCGGCCGATCCCGTCGGTGGCGCTCATCCCGCTGGTGGCCCTCGTCATCGGCACCGGGCTCCAGCTCCGCGTCACGCTGGTGGTCTACGCCTCGTTGTGGCCCATCCTCTACAACACGATGTACGGCCTGCGCGGCGTCGACCCGCTGGCCAAGGAGTCGCTCAGGTCGTACGGCTTCGGCCCCCTGGCGGTGCTGCTGCGCGTGTCGCTGCCGTCGTCGGCGCCCTTCATCACCACCGGGATCAGGCTGGCCGCCGGCGTGGCGCTCATCCTGACCGTCAGCACCGAGATCGTGGCCGGGCGGGGCGAGGGCATCGGCGTGTTCATCTTCTTCGCCGGGATCGCCGTGCCCGCGCGGATGGCCGACATCCTGGCCGGGGTGTTCTGGGTCGGCCTGTTCGGAGTCGTGGTCAACGCGCTGCTGGTGGCCGCCGAGCGGCGGGCGTTCCGCTGGCATCACGCGCAGTTGGGAGAGCGGCCATGAGGCGCGGAGGGTTGCGCACGGCGGCGTTCCGCTGGGTGGTGCTGCTCGTGCTCGTCGTGGTCTGGGAGGCGGCCACGCGGGTGGCGGGCAGCACGTTCTTCCCGCCGCCGAGCACGATCGTGACCCGGATGCACGCCATGTGGTTCTCGGGCCCGCCGGATGCGTTGTTCCTGACCGACACGGCCGTGGAGAACATCCTGCCGAGCCTGGGCAGGATGGCCGCGGGGTTCGCGGGGGGCGCGCTGGCCGGGGTCGTGCTCGGGCTGGCGGTGGGGCTGTCCGCCAGGGCGTACGACTATCTCGACGGGGTGCTGCAGTTCCTGCGCGCGATCCCGCCGCCGGCGCTGGTCACCGTCTTCCTCGTGCTGTTCGGGTTCGGGCTGCGGATGCAGCTGGCGTTCATCATGTTCAGCATCGTGTGGCCGGTGCTGCTCAACACCGCCGACGGCGCCCGCTCGGTCGAGCCACTGCACCTGCAGACGAGCCAGGCGTTCCGGCTGTCGCGGGCCGAGCTGCTGTTGCGGGTGGTGGTGCCGTCCACGCTGCCCAAGATGTTCGCCGGGCTGCGGCTGGCCCTGTCGCTCTCGCTGATCGTCATGGTCTTCTCCGAGCTGCTGCCCGGCACCACGAACGGCATCGGCTTCCAGATCACCGACGCCTACTCCACGTTCGACCTGCCCGGGATCTGGGCCGGGATCGTGCTGCTGGGGGTGCTGGGCTACCTGCTCAACGAGCTCTTCCTCGTCGCGGAGCGCCGGGTGCTCGGGTGGCACCACGCCGCCCAGCAACTGGCGGTTCCGTGACCGCCTCTCATGGCGGTGGCGCCCGTGAAAGACTGAGATCACGTTCTCAATAGGTTACCTAACCGACATGTCCGGCAATTTACCCTCCGATAAAGTTGCTGTCCCCGGCTCCGCAAGAGCCGCCGTGCAATCCGCGGCCTCGCCCCCAAGGACATCCATTGCTCGAGATAGACAACCTCTCCCACGTTTACGGCGGCGGCAGCCCGAACGCGCACCACGCCATCGACGGGCTCAACCTGAGCGTCGCGGCGGGTGAGCTGCTGTGCATCGTCGGCCCGTCGGGGTGCGGGAAGTCGACGCTGCTGCGCTCGATCGCCGGCCTGATCACCCCGACGGGTGGCGAGATCAGGGTCGAGGGCACCGTGGTCCGCCAGACCCCCGACAACCTGGCCGTCGTCTTCCAGGACTACAGCCGCTCGTTGTTCCCGTGGATGTCGGTGGCCGACAACGTGGCGCTGCCGCTGCGCCGCAAGAACATGGACAAACGCCAGCGCCGCGAGGCCGCCCACGAGGCCTTGGAATCGGTCGGGCTGCAGGACGCGGGGCGCAAATATCCGTTCCAGCTCTCCGGCGGCATGCAGCAGCGGGTGGCGATCGCGCGTGCGCTGGCGTACCGGCCGACGCTGATGCTCATGGACGAGCCGTTCGGCTCGGTCGACGCCCAGACCCGCGAGGACCTGGAAGATCTGGTGCTCAAGGTGCGCGGCCACCACCAGATGACGATCGTGCTCATCACGCACGACATCGACGAGAGCGTCTACGTCGGCGACCGCGTGGTGGTGCTCTCCAAGGCCCCGGCGCACGTGGTGGGCGACCTCAAGGTGGAGTTGCCCGCGCCGCGCGACCAGATCTCCACTCGCGAGCACCCCGACTTCGTGCACCTGCGGGCCGAGGTCGGCCGCCTGGTCCGCGGCCACGCGACCGTATGACACTTTCCGCGATGAAAATCCTCATCCTTTACGGCTGCGCCAACGTCACGCCAACCGCCGCACGTGGATGAGCGCCTCCAGGGAGACGCCGCCTGACCGGCACGGGGCGGGCCGCCGTCACGGCGCTCCTTCGACCGGTTACGTGGTTGTACTCCGGCCCGTCAGCGAATGAAAGCTTATTCTGGATTTCGTGGCGGATGTGCTGGCAGGCCGGGGCTGCTCGTGGGAGTTCGAATCCGAATTTCTGCGTATCAAGCCCGAAAGCGGAAAAGCGCCCAAACTTCTCTCCGAACTCGGCGAGCGGGTGGTGCCCCACGAGGCGATCGCCGAGGTCACCCTCACTCCAGGCAAGCGGGGCACCGTGGTGCTGCGGGCCGAGCCCAGGCGTGGCGCCGACCCCCTGATGGCCGCCGCGGCCGGGCAGCTCAAGGAGGCTGCCGACCCCTATCGGCTGGTGCTGCCGGCCGACAAGGAGTCGCTCGCCGACTATTATGCGGATGAGCTGCGCTCGGCACTCACCGACCGCGGTCCCGCCGCGCGTTTCCTGGTCGCCGCTCCTGAGCCGCCGCGCACCTTCAAGGGCTGGGACGGCGCGGCGGCCTTCGACGGCGACACCATCACCCTCACCTGGTTCTGGTCGGGAGCGACGTCGGCCAAGTACGCGGCGGGCGACCAGCGCTACACCCCCGCCGACCTGGAGGGTGTCGACTGGCACGCGCCGGACGGGGCGAGCGGGTGCCTGCGGCTCAGGGTGCGCGGGCGGCGGCCGCCTCCCGAGCCCGACAAGGATCCCGCCGCCGTCGTCTTCGGGCTGGGCTGGGGCGCCACCCACAAGTCCCTGCCCTTCGCCGCCGCCGTCCTCGCCGCCATCCCCGCCCCCGAGCCGAAGGCGCTCCCCTCGGCCGTGAGCGACGTCGCCGGGTTGATCGCCAAGCTCGGCGAGCTGCGCGACGCCGGGCTGCTGACGGAGGAGGAGTTCCGGGTCAAGAAGGCGGAGCTGCTCTCCCGCATATGAGCCACCGAGACCGTCACCCGGGCGACCGGGTCGCCCACCCGCCGATGGGTACGCACCCGAAATCACACCAGCTCCCACCGCCGACGGTACGAACCCGCGGATCACACCAGCTCCATGACCGTACGAACCCCCGGATCACACCAGCTCCAGGCCGCCGTCGACGGTGAGGACCTGGCCGGTGATCCAGGTGGCGGCGGGGTCGGCGAGGTGCACGATCCAGGCGGCCACCTCGTCGGGCTCGCCACGGCGGCCGAGCGGGATGCGGGCGGCCTCGTCTCGCTTGATCTGCTCGACCGTGTCCTGGGGCAGCCCGGAAGCGGCCAGCGCCTCGCTCTCGGTCGGTCCGGGGGCCAGGGCGTTGACGCGGATGCCGTCGGGCGCGAGCTCCACGGCCCAGCTGCGGGTCAACTGCTCCAGGGCGGCCTTCGAGGCGGCGTAGTGGGCGGCGCCGGGCAGCGGGCGGTGCCCGTACGTGCTGGAGACGTTGACGATCGCGCCGCGGGCGGCCTTCAGGTGCGGCAGCGCGGCGCGGGCGAGCAGGCTGGGCGCGGTGACGTTGAGCGCGAACAGGTCTCCGACGCGCTCGGCGTCGGTGTCGGCCAGCGCCATCATGGCGGTGGCGCCGGCGCTGTTGACGAGCACGTCGAGGCGCCCCCACCGCTCGATCGCGGCGCCGACGACCGTCTCCGGCGCGTGCTCGCCGCGGATGTCGGCGGTGCGGACGGCGATGCCGGGGTGCTGGTCCGCCGTCTCCCGCAACACGTCGGCGCGGCGGCCCACCCCCAGCACGTGCGCCCCGGCGCGGGCGAAGGCGACCGCGGCAGCGCGGCCGATGCCCGTGCCCGCCCCTGTCACGATCACCGCTTTGCCCTCCATCCGGCCGCCTGGTTGATCGGTCACGTCATCCCCCCTATGTTCGATGTTCGTGAAACGTCGAACAAGCTAGCATGGACGTATGCAGAAGGCACATCATCCCGAGTTGGGCGAGATCGCACTGACCGAGGTGATGGCCGCGCTGAGCGACCCGATCCGGGTCGGGCTGGTGCGCGTGCTCGCCGACGGCCGCGAGCGCGGCTGGGGCCAACTTCGCGCGCCGGTGGCCAAATCGACGCTCAGCCATCACCTGCGTGTGCTGCGCGACGCCGGGCTGACCCGCACCCGCCAGGAGGGCACCCGTTGCTACGTGACCCTGCGTGGAGACGACTTACAGGCCCGCTTCCCCGGCCTGCTCCAGGTCGTGCTCTCGGCGATGGAGATCGACGACGTGGGCTCCCAGGTCGGCCTGCGCGACGGCGCGGATCCTTGATGCCCCGCTCCGGCGAGCGCCCGCCGGCCTTTCGCGCATGCCTTCATGGTGGGGCCGGGCGGAGCAGCACCGCGTCGGCTTCTCGTTCAACCAGTTCTGGGGGAACGTGTCGATCGCGGTCGACGGCGTCGCGGTGAAACGCGACTTCAGGCTCGCCTCGATGAGACTGGGGCACTACCGCGTGTTCGTGGACGGCGAGCTGATCCTGGAGCGGGCGGGGCTCTGACCCGTCCGGAGCCGGTGCAGCGAACGGCCCGCCACCCCGGTCAGGCAAGGGTGGCGGGCCGCTGAGCCGGCTAGACCGGGCTGTGCATGCGGCGGGTCAGGGCGTGCTCGACCAGCGTGATCAAGGTGCCCTTGACGGATTCGCGCTGCCGGGCGTCCAGCCGCACGATCGGGATGTGGCCGCCGATCGACAGCGCCTCGCGGATCTCCTCCTCCGCGTGCGCGAACTGGCCGTCCCAGCCGTTGATGCCGATCACGAACGGCAGCTTGGCCTCTTCGAAGTAGTCGATGGCGGGGAAGCTGTCGGCCAGACGGCGCGTGTCGACCAGCACCACCGCGCCGATCGCGCCACGCACCAGGTCGTCCCACATGAACCAGAACCGGTGCTGCCCGGGCGTGCCGAACAGATAGAGGATCAGGTCACGGTCGAGCGAGACCCGGCCGAAGTCCATCGCCACGGTCGTCGTCGTCTTGTTCGGCGTGAGCGAGACGTCGTCGACGTGCGCCGAGGCGTCCGTCATGACCGCTTCGGTGGTGAGCGGCAGGATCTCCGACACCGCACCCACGAACGTCGTCTTCCCCACGCCGAAGCCCCCGGCCACGACGATCTTCGTCGAGGTTAGGCCGGGGCTAGAGCCTGCGAAGTCCACTGAGCACCCTTTCGAGCAAGTTGAGGTCCGGCTTTCCCGCGTCCAGCGCAGGCTGGTGCACGCGGATCAGGCCCTCCGACGCCATGTCGGCGATCAGCACCCGGACCACACCGAGAGGCTGGCGTAAAAGGGCGGAGATCTCGGCAACCGACCTGACGTTCCGGGTCAGCTGAATGATCGCCTGATACTCCGGACTAAGTAGGGAAATGTCTTGGTATTCCGATGTCACGGAGGACACCAGGGCCTCCATGGCGAACTTCATCCGCGGCGCGGTGCGCCCCCCGGTCACGGCATAGGGCCGTACCAGGGAACTCGGTTTCTGCGGACGGGGAACCGCCGGATGCGGCGGCGTACTATCACCAGCCCAACCCTGACCTGACACCATGATCTCCTGTCACCGCCCCCTAGCGGGGACGGGCCGCTTGCAGCTCCGCGCGCACGGCCGGAGTCAGCACCTGGCCCGCCCGCTCGACCAGCAGAGTCATCTGGTATGCCACCAGACCCATGTCACAGTCTGGTGCGGCCAGGACAGCCAGGCAGGACCCATCGCTGATGGACATGATCATCAGGAGCCCTCGCTGCATCTCGATGACGGTCTGGGTCACCATACCGCCCTCGAAGACCCGAGCCGCTCCCTGGGTCAAACTGATCACACCTGAGGCGACCGCGGCGAGCTGGTCGGCCCGGTCCTTGGGAAAGCCCTCGGAAAAGGCCAGCGGCAGCCCGTCGGACGACACCACGACCGTGTGAGCGACGCCGGGCACGTTGTTCACGAAATCCGTGATCAGCCAGCTGATGCCGCGCGCTCCCTGGCTCATTTCTCTCATTTGTCCTCCTCATTTTCTTCTCCGCGGGTGAACGCTCGGCCTTGCCGGACACCCTGCTGGAAGCTGGAGAGCCTGCTGCGCAACCGCTCAGGTGAGATCTGCGGCGCCGGTGATGTGGCCTGGGGCTCGGCAAGGCTGGCCGTGCCGGGCACCAGGTTGGCCTTGGGGACGCGACGGGGCAGCCCCGAAGGCGTCGTGCCGGCCTGCGCAGGCTGCGCGGCGGCCTGCGCGGCCTGGAAGCCGGTGTCCGCGGGCGAGGACCACGACGCGCCGGCGCCCGATTGCCCCGGCTTGCGCTGCGGCAGCTTGCCCGGTGTCCCCGGGGCGGGAGCGGACGGCGGCGGATCCGCGGGCACCGCCGGGTGCACGGCGGTGGTCTCGTGCTCCGGCTCGGGCCCGAACTGTGCCTCGTGACGAGGTCGCAGCTGCTCCGGCTCCGGCCTGCGGAACCAGTCGGAGCCGACCGACGAGAAGATCGGCAGGAACTCCTCGCTCTGCTCCTCCATGGGAGAGTTGCGCACCGCGGGCAGCGGCCCGGTCATGTCCTGCGAGGAGTAGTCGCCGGGCCCGAACGGGTTGTAGTCGGGGTTCCCGTTCTGCTCGAACGGGTCGGCGGGCTTGGGCTCCTCCGAGAACGGCGAGCGGTACGACGGGTCGAACTGCGGCCGCGGCCGGTCCTCCGCCTCGAACAACGACCTGCGCGGCAACGGGTCGGCGAACGACGACCACCGCGGCTCCTCCTGCGACGGCTGCTGCGGCGGCGGCTCCGTCGCGAACGACGGCCAGCGGGGCTCGTCGTCCTGCATCGGCGGCGGCTGCTCGGCGAACGACGGCCACCGGTTCTCCGCGAACGGCTGCGACTCGGAGGAGGGCGGGGGCTCGTCCGAGAACGAGGGCCACCGCTGCTCGCCGAACGGCGACGACGTGGGCGGCGGCTCCTGGGCGAAGGACGGCCAGGCCGGCTCCTCCTGCGCTCCCTGCGGCTGCCCCGCGAGCGGCGACGACTGCTCGCCGAAGGCCGGCGGCTGCTCCCCGTACGCCGGTGGCTGCTCGCCGAACGCGGCAGGTTGCTGCTCGGACTGCTCGCCGAAGCCTGCGGGCTGCTGCTCGCCGAACGACGGCCAGTTGCCGGTGCCCGGCGCGGGCAGCGACCCCGGCCACTGCGTGTCCACGACCTGCTCGGAGCTCTCGCTCGAGGGCGCCCCGGAGCGCGAGCCCGATCCGTTCGTGGACGGCTGCCCGAACATGCTCGGGTCGAACGTCGTGAACGCTTCGTACTGGCCGCCCTGCTGCGGCCCGCCCGTGCCGTCGCTGATGAGCATGTCGGGCATCATGACGAGCGCGCTCAGCCCGCCCGTCTCCCGCATGCTGAGCTGCACCCGGATGCCGTGACGCAGGGCCAGGCGGCCGACCACGAACAGACCCATGCGCCGCGACACGGACACGTCCACGACCGGCGGGTTCGCCAGCCGCCAGTTGGCCTCGGCCAGCTCGTCCTGGTTCATGCCGATGCCCAGGTCGTTGATCGACACGAGCACGCCGCCCTCGACCGGCGAGCTGGTCACCTGGACCTTGCTCTCGCGGGGGGAGAACGAGATGGCGTTCTCGATCAGCTCGGCGAGCAGGTGGACGGCGTCGGTGACGGCCGGGCCGACGATGAGGGTGCCGGACGCGATCTGGATCTGGACGCGTTCGTAGTTCTCGACCTCGGAGAGCGAGGCGCGGGCGATGTCGACCAGCGGCACCGGCTCGCTCCACTTGCGCGCGGCCTCCTGGCCGGCGAGGACCAGGAGGTTCTCGCTGTTGCGGCGCATGCGGGTGGCCAGGTGGTCGAGGCGGAACAGGTTGGCGAGCCGCTGCTCGTCCTCCTCGCCCTGCTCCAGGCCCTCGATGAGCTGCAGCTGCCGCTCGACGAGCGTCTGGCTGCGCCGGGAGAGGTTGACGAACATGGAGTTGACGTTCGCACGCAGCTTGGCCTCGTCGCCGGCCAGCCGGATGGCCTCGCGGTGGACCTCGTCGAACGCCCGCGCCACTTCACCGATCTCGTCGCGGGTGTTGACGCCGACCGACGGCATCTCGGGCACGTGGGCGCCCTCACCGGACTCGCGCAGCAGGCGGACGGTCTCGGGCAGCCGGGTCGTGGCCACCTGGAGCGCCTCGGCGCGCAGCCGGCGCAGCGGGCGGACCAGCGAGCCGGCCACGCGGGTGGTGATGATCAGGACGAGGAGCAGCAGCACGAGGATCATCGCACCGGAGATGATCGCGTTGCGCTGCTCGGTGTCGCTGAGGTCGCGGGTGCCGGCCACGATCTTGGTGGCCAGGCCGTCCTCGACCTTGCGCATGGCGTTACCGGTCACAGTGGTGCTCTCGAACCAGCGCGTACGGTCGGCCCGCGTGGTGACGTCGAGGTCCCTGATCCGGTTGAGGGCGCGCACCTGGGCGAGCGCCCGCTGCCGCATGGCGTCGGCGAGGTCGACCTCCAGGCCCTTGACGCCCTGGTGGAACGCCTCCAGGTCCGCCGGGTCGGCCTCCTGCTCGAAGGTGAGCTGCTCGGCCTGCTGCTTGTTCCAGGAGCCGAGGAACTCCGCCCAGTCGTCGCTGTCGAGCCTGGTCTGGACGAGCGCCACGAGGAGGATGATCTGCTGCCGCGAGACCTCCTCCTTGGCCCGCTGGAGCGCGCCGAGCGCGGCGACGTCGCCCAGGAGGGAGTCGTCGGTGACGCCGTCGCCCATGCCGGACTGGACCGACGAGAAGACGTCGATCATCGTGGTGTAGGTGCCGATGACGGCGCGCGGGGGCACGTTGCCGACCATGGAGGCGCGCAGGCTGTCGAGGCCGTTGAGCCAGCGGTTCATGTTGGCGACGCCCTCGCGGACGCGGGTCGAGTGGGTGGCGTCGATGGCCGAGGCCGCGGCGACGACGTCCTGCTTGGCCTTGTCGGTCGTCTGCCGCTGGGTCTTGACCTGGACGAAGCGCTGGGCCTTCCTGCGGTCGGCGACGTACCACGCGGTGAGCGTGCGTTCCTTGCCGAGCTCGTGGTTGAGCGCGCCGATGCGCTGCACCAGCTCGGCGACCTGGGTGAGCCGGCGGTATTCGGCGCTGGTGCCGATGGCGTCGGCCAGCTGGACGCCGGCGAGCAGCACACCCACGACCGTGGGGATGAGGATCAGCGCGACCAGCCTTGAGCGCACACGCCAGTTCCCCAGCCGGAACCGTCCGCCTGTGTACTCCCCTGACCTCGTATGTCTGGGGTTATCCGTCCTCACTGACTCTCGCAACCTCTCGCCGGTACGTGCTCGAAAAAAATCAGACACGCGTGTGGCGCATGGGATTCTGTCCGGCTGGGTAATTGGAACACAACCCGTACCAGATCGGCCAACCGAACATATCCCATCAAACACGCCCAAAGCAGCACTTCGGGGCGTCTATCGCCGTACACGTTTCAGGCGGGCCGGAACGAATCCCGCTCGGCCGGTGCCGCGTGCTTCACCATCAGGTGCCGCGTCACCGAGTAGTCCTGCACCGCCTCCTGGCTCATGTCCTTGCCGAACCCGCTGCCCTTCACCCCGCCGTGCGGCGCCTCACTGGCGATGGGCAGATGGTCGTTGATCCAGGTCACGCCCACGTCGAGCCGATGCGACACGCGCATCGCCCGCGACACGTCGCGCGACCACACCGACGAGGCCAGGCCGTATCGGGTGTCGTTGGCCAGCCTGACGGCCTCGTCCTCGCCGTCGAACGGCAGAGCGACCAGAACAGGACCGAAAAGCTCACCCTGGACGATCTCGCTGTCCTGGGCGACCTCGCTGACAAGCGTAGGCGAATAGTAAAACCCCGGCCGGTCGATCGGCGAGCCCCCGTGGAGAACCCGCCCGCCGGACTTCGAGACGAACCCGTGCACCCGGTCCCGGTGGGCCGCCGAGATCAGGGGACCGATGTCGGTCGCCGGCTCCCACGGGTCGCCGACGGTGATGTTGGCAAGAGTTGACCGAATGGCCTCGACCGCGTCCGCGTACACCTCGCGGGCGACGTAGACGCGGGTGGCCGCCGTGCAGTCCTGCCCGCTGTTGTAGGTCGCCCCCATGGCCACGCCGTGAGCCATCTCGGCCAGATCGGCGTCCTCGAAGACCAGCGCCGGGGCCTTGCCGCCGAGCTCCAGATGGACCCGCTTGAGCGTGCCCGCCGCCCCGGCCATCACGGCGCGGCCGGTCTCGGTCGAGCCCGTGACGCTGACCATGTCGACCCCGGGGTCGGTGACCAGTGCCTGACCGGCCTGCGCGGCCCCTGTGACCACCTGGACGAGCCCTTCTGGCGCGCCCGCCTCGGCGAACAACTCCGCCAGCCGCAGCGTCGTACGCGGCGTCTGAGGGGCGGGCTTGATCACCACCGCGTTGCCCGCGGCCACCGCCGGGCCGACCTTCCACACGGCCATGACGAACGGGAAGTTCCAGGGCGCGATCGACCCCACCACCCCGACGGGCCGGCGCAGCATGACCGAGGTGTAGCCGGGGCTGAACACGCCGGCGCCCGACCCTTCGAGCGAGCGGGCGGCGCCGGCGAAGAAGCGCAGGTTGTCGACGGCGAACGGCAGCTCGCCGTCCCTGAACACCGCGGCGGGCTTGCCCGTCTCCTCCACTTCGAGCCTGGTCAGCTCTTCGGCGTCGGCCTCCACCAGGTCGGCCAGCCGCAGCAGCAGGCGCTGGCGCTCGGCCGGAGTGGTCTGCGACCACTTCTCGAACGCCGCGCGCGCCGACCGTACGGCCGTCGCCACGCCCTCCACGGGCGTGTCCGGAATTTCGGCACACGGGAGGCCGGTGGCGGGGTTGATCAGTTCACGCATCGGAAGACTTCATCTCTCAGGGGTCGTGCTATTTGCCGAGCTGTTCGATCAGGTCGGCGGCCTTGCGCAGCCCGTCGCGACGCCGGATCTCCTCGCCCGCGGCGGCCAGCCTCGCGCGCAGCTCGGTGTCGCCGAGCAGCCGCGCGACCGCCCCCTTCAGCTCGTCGTCGGTGAAGGTGTAGGTCGAAAGCCTGACACCATAGCCCAACTCATCCATTCTTTGGGCGTTGTCGTACTGGTCCCAGAAGAGCGGCAGCACGATCATCGGCTTGCCGAAGTGCAGCGCCTCGGTGGTCGTGTTGTTGCCGCCGTGGGTGATGACGAGGTCACACAGTGGGATGATCCTAGTCTGCGGAAGGAACTCCGCGCCCCACATGTTGTCGGGAAGTTCGATCTCCTCGTGCAGCGGGCCCTTGGAGACGATGTACTGATGCGGAGTGTCGGCCAGCACGCCGATCACCCGCCGCATCAGCTCCACGTCGGACGAGCCGAGCGAGCCGAGCGAGAAGTAGATCAGCGAGCCCTCGCCACGTTGGAAGGGCAGGTCGAACTTCTCCTCCGTCTCGCGCACCGAGGAATCGACCCGGTGCCAGGTGCCGTCCAGCGGCCGGGCGTCGGCGTAGTCGGCGATCTCCGGGTAGACGTAGAGGTTCAGGTCGCCCTTGTGCATGAAGTCGAGCTCGGGCAGCGGCTCGGTGCCCTGCTCGACGCACCACTCGTTCCAGGCGGTCCAGAGCTCGCGGTGGGTGCGGTCGTACTCCGCGCGGAAGGCGTCCCACTCCGAGCGGTCATCGGCGGGCAGGCCGGAGAAGACCGGCGCGACGTTCTCGCCGCGGACCTCCAGCGGGTTGCAGGAGACGATGCGCACGAACTTCCTGCCCGCCGTGACCAGCGCCGGGAACGTGAGCACGTTGTCCTCGACGATGATGTCCGGCCCCACCCGCTCGATGATGGCCTTGAGCTGCGGCTCGCAGTATTTCGCGCCGTCGATCAGCTCGGCCCAGATGGGCTTGACGACGGTCTCGAGCTGCTCGCGGGTGCTCTTGCGGTATTCGGGCGCGGTCTCGCGGATGAAGTCCTTCCAGAACTGCCCGGGATCCTGCTCCTCGGCGGCATCAGGGGGTGGCGCGAGGTCGACCAGGTCCTCCTCGAAGCCGAGCGCTTCGAGCTTGCCCTTCCACGACGCCTCGGCGGCGAAGACGACGCGGTGACCCCGGCGACGCAGGATGTCGCCGATGCCGATGCAGTTGTTGGTGGGACCGTAGGCGCTTTCAGGCATGAACAGGACGGTGAGAGACATCGAGACTCCGGAAGAGCTGATCCATTTGAAGGGGAATTCAAAAACGCATCTAGCGTGAAGGTCAACTTACGGGCACTATGGTCACGGCTAACTGAACAGCAGCCAAACGGGTGAAGGTGGTGGGGGTGGCTCAGCGTAAAAGCCGGAGTGACCGGCGCATCGACTTGATCGAGGCCGCGCGCAGGGCCATCATCCGCCATGGCATCGACGGAGTACAACTCTCCCACGTGGCCGAGGAGGCCGGCCTGACCTCCGGAGCCGTGCTCTACCACTACCCCGACCTCAGCGAACTGCTGGTCGAGGCGCAGCACGCCGGCATGGAGCGCTTCTACGAGCAGCGGCTGCGCCGGCTCGCCGACTTCACCGATCCGGTGGAGAAGCTGGTCGTGACCATCAGGTCGGGGCTGCCGACCGGGCCGCTCGACCCCGACGTCCGCCTGCTCAACGAACTGGGTGGGGCCGCGGGCCGCAACAGGGTCTACGGCGTGTTGCTCACCTCGCTCTACGACCGCCAGGTCTCGATGTACCAGGCGATCCTCGACACGGGGGCGGCGCTGGGGGTGTTCCGGCTGAGCGCCGACTCGCTGACGATCGCGCGCAATCTGGTGGCGCTGGAGGACGCGTACGGCTACCGCATCACGGCCAGGCATCCGGTGATCGACCCGGCCGAGGCGGCCGAACTGATCCTGTCCTACGCCCGGGCGGCCACGGGCAACGACCTGTCTCACTGATCGACCGCCATGATGACGGCGTCCTCGGCGTTCCAGCGCACCTTGACCTTGGCTCCGGCCTCCACCGCGCTGGCGCCCTGGACGGCGACGAGCACCGGCTCGACCCGGCCCGGCACGTCCACGGAGAGGTGCGACACGCCGCCGTAGAAGCTGACGTCGAGGACGCTGCCCCGCAGGCCCCCGGTCTCGCTCTCGTCGACCAGCCTGACCCTCTCGGGGCGTACCGCGAGCAGCGCCTTGCCGCCCGCCGTGAGCTCGGTCATGGGCGTGCCCGCCAGCACGCCGAACTCCTCGCTCTCGAGCCCGTCGGGGTCGCCGGCGACGCCCTCGAACAGGTTGTTGGCGCCGACGAAGCCGGCCACGAACGGCGATTTCGGCCGCTCGTACAACGGGACGGGCTCGGCCACCTGGCACACGGCGCCGCTGTCGAAGACCGCGATGCGGTCGGCCAGCGACATGGCCTCCTCCTGGTCGTGCGTGACGACCACGAACGTGATGCCGACGTCGTGCTGCAGCCGCTTGAGCTCCAGCTGCATGTCGGCGCGGACCTTCTTGTCCAGGGCCGACAGCGGCTCGTCGAGCAGCAGCAGGCGCGGCCGCTTGACGATGGAACGGGCGAGCGCCACCCGCTGCCGCTGGCCGCCGGAGAGCTGGGCGGGCTTGCGCGAGGCGTGCGCGGTCAGCCCGACCGTCTCCAGCACCTCGCCGACGCGCTGCTTGACCTCCTGGCGGGGCAGGCGTTCCCGCTCCAGGCCGTAGGCGACGTTCCTGGCCACGGTCATGTGCGGGAACAGCGCGTACGACTGGAACATCAGGCTGATCGGTCTCCGGTTCGGCGGCAGGGCCAGCAGGTCTTCCCCGTCGAGGGTGACCGTGCCCTTGTCGGGCGTCTCGAACCCGGCGATGATGCGCAGCAGCGTGGTCTTGCCGCACCCCGACGGCCCGAGCAGGGCGAAGAACTCGCCCTGGCCGATCTCCAGCGAGACGTCGTCGAGCGCGGTGACGTCGCCGAACCTGCGGGTGATTCCGTCAACCTTCAGCACGCTGTGCTTCTCCGATTCTCGTCAGACGCTGGCCCGCGATCACCGCGACGAAGCTCACGAGGAGCAGGATCGCGGCCAGCGCGTTGATCTTGGGGGTCACCCCGAAACGGATCATCGAGTAGATGACGATCGGCAGCGTCGGCTCGGCGTTCCCGATCGTGAAGAAGGCGATCACGAACTCGTCGAGCGACAACGTGAACGCCAGCAGCGCCCCCGCCACGATGCCCGGCGCCAGCTGCGGCAACGTGATTTTCATGAACGTGACCACGTGTCCCGCGCCGAGGTCGCGCGAGGCCTCCTCCAGCGAGGTGTCGGCCCCGGAGAGCCGGGTGCGCACCACCGCGGCCACGAACGCCATGGAGAACAGGGCGTGCGAGAGGATCACCGAATAGTGGCCGAGCGTCAGCGCGATCACGCCGTAGAAGAGCAGCAGCCCGATCGCCAGCACCAGGTCGGGCAGCACCGCGGGCATCAGCGCCAGCGCGTCGAGGGCCTTGGACCTGGAGTGGCGGGCCAGGCCGACGGCCAGCAGCGTGCCCAGCACGGTCGCGATCGCGGTCGACCCCACGGCCACGACCAGCGTGTTGATCAGGCCGTTCCTGATCCGCTCGTCCGCGGCCAGCTCGCCGTACCACTTGAGGCTGAAGCCCTCATAGGTGTACGCCGACTCGCCGGCGTTGAACGACATGACGACGAGCACGACGATCGGCAGGTAGAGGAAGACGTACGTCACCCAGAGCGGCACGAACAGCAGCTTGGACCTACGCACGGCGCGCCATCCATGCCTGCGCCATCAGCAGCACCAGCAGCACCGCGATGAGCGCCAGCGCCAGCGTCGAGCCGAACGGCCAGTCGCGCGCCTTCAGGAACTGGTCGCGGATCAGATTGCCGACCATGATCGACTTGTTGCCGCCCAGGATCTCGGGGATGACGAAGTTGCCGAAGCTCGGCACGAACACGAACAGGCAGCCGCTCAGCACGCCCGGGACCGTGAGCGGCAGCGTGACCTTGCGGAACGTGGTGAACGGCGAGGCCCCCAGGTTGGCCGACGCCTCTCTGAGCTGCGGGTCCAGCCGCTCGATCGCGGCGTACAGCGGCAGCACCATCAGCGGCAGGTACGAGTAGAGCAGCCCGGTGACGATCGCACCCTGGTTGTAGAGCAGCTCGTACGGCCCGAGCCCGATCGCCGCCATCCCGCTGTTGACCAGCCCAGGACCGCTGAGCAGAATGATCCACGCGTAGACGCGGATGATGAAGTTGGTCCAGAACGGCAACACGATCGCGACCAGGGCGATCGTCTTCCACCTGGGCGAGAGCCGCGCGATCGCGTAGGCCGTCGGATAGCCGATCAGCAGCGCGATGGCCGTCGTCAGGGCCGCGATGCGCAGCGAGCCGCCGACCACGCCCAGGTAGAGCGGGTCCATCAGGCGGGCGAAGTTCTCGGTGGTGAACTCGTACACCACGCCGCCGAAGCGCCCGCGCTGGAAGACGGTGTTGCTCAGCACCAGTGCCAGCGGCACCAGCAGCAGCACGACCAGGTAGGTCAGCCCCGGCGACAGGAACACGAACGCGCCCAGCCGGCGTCCGCGCGAAGGGGACGCCGGCCGGGCCTTGAGCTCAGATGTCACCGCTGCTACGACTGCGCCGTGACTTCCGTCGACAGACGGGTGTACTTCGTGGACGCCTGGCCCAAGTCGACGATCGACTCACCGTCGAGCAGCTCGTCCGGCTTGATGCCGAGCAGCGAGCCCTTCGCGACCTTCACGCGCTCCATGGCCGCCTTGTTGGGCACCTTGTAGTTGATGTTCTCGGCCGCCCAGCTGTGGTTCTCTGGGGCGAGGATGTAGTTGATGAGCGCGTGGGCGGCCTCCTTGTTCTTGGAGGACTTCATGATCACCATGGTGTCCACCCAGAGGTCGCTGCCCTCCTTCGGCACCTCGAACGCGATGTTGCCCTTCGGGTCGGTCGTCGGGCACCAGCCGTCCCACGCCTCGACCATGATGGCCTCGCCCGACTTCAGCTTGTCGCCGAACGTCGTGTCGTCGTAGCCGAGCAGGTGCGGCTTCTGGGCCAGGAGGAGCTCCTTCGCCTTGGCGATCTCCTCGTCCTTGTCCGTGTTGACGGAGTAGCCCAGGGCCTTGAGCGCCGGCAGGGCCAGCCAACGCTCGGTGGTCATCATGGTGACCTTCTTGTCGGCCCAGGCCGGCGGCTTGAGGAGATCGTTCCAACTGGTCGGCTTCTTCTTCACCAGGTCGGTCCGGTAGCAGATACCGGTCGTGCCCCAGGTGTAGGGCACGGAGATCTTGTTGCCCTTGTCGTGAGAGAGCTGGGTGGCCTCGGGGTAGAGGTTGGCCAGGTTGGGGATCAGCTCGGGGTGGATCGGCTCCAGCAGGCCCTGCTCGTTGAGCGCCTGGGCGTACTGGCCGGACACGAACGCCACGTCGATCCCGCTGTCACCGGAGGCGGTGAGCTTGGCCATCGCATCCTCGTTGGTGGCGTGCAGGGCGATCTTGATGTCCTTGACCTTGAGCTTCTCCTTGGCTCCCTTGGTGAACTCCTCGGGCAGGTAGCCGTCCCAGACCGTCACCTGGATCGACTGCTTGGTCAGGTCCGCGTTCGGCTTGAGGTCGTCGGCCGCCGCCGCGTTCGTGCCTTCTGGGCTTGTCGACGACTCACCGCCGCACGCCGCGACGGCAAGCGCGAGGCCGGCCACCGCGACGGCGGCCGGGAGACGACGGGTGAACCGGATACGGGACACGGCCGCTACTCCTTCTTGAATTTGCGGTGTAAGAGGGGTCGCGCGACCTTACCGGACACAGCAGACCAGATCAGGAGTGTTGCAGCAGATATCAACATGGGCAAGACTTTTTATGACATTGCTACCTGGAAGTTTGGCGATCGTGTTGAATTGGGATTCAATAGGGTGCCGGTTGATCTCTCTCGGTGAGAAGCCCTTCACCGGCCGAGATCGCGGGCTCACCACCGCGCTCGTGGGGCTGCTGGAGGACGAGCCGCCGCCGCCCTTCGCGGTGCACCGGTTCCGCCCGTTGCCCACCTTCTCGTACGCCCCTGGAGATCTCCACACTGGGGCCCCAGGTGAACGTGATTTCGGTCCCCACGTGGACCAGACCAACTATTCCGTGGTCGTGGCCGAGAAGGTGGTGGTCAAGTGGCTGACCC
>NZ_SMKO01000141.1 GCF_004348685.1 Nonomuraea deserti
TGCCGTGGCGCACGGCCCGCGCCGCCGCCAGCCGGACGTCGTCGGTGATGTGGTTCAGAGTGCCGAGCTCGTCGTCGTCACCCCACCGTCCCCAGTTCGACAGCGTGTCGAAGTACCCGAGCACGTCATCCTGGGTGGGCATCGATCGCTCTGCTGTCATCTGAGCATCGGCTCCTCCGGTCACGCGGTTCGAGTGCACGGTGATTCCTCTCATTGTTTCTCAGCGTCGGTTCAGGGGCGTTCGGCCACTGCTTGCGCAGTGGTCGGTTGTGGTCTGGGCGGCGGCGTCCCGTTCGACAGACGCAGGCCCGAGTTGAGCGATGAGGTGGCTGCAGACATTTCCGGCTATTTGGTGAGCTCGTAGCGCAGAACTGCCAGGCCGTTGTCGAACGAGGTGGCCTCGATCAGCTTCAGGTCCTGCCGATCCTCGAAAACGCGCCTTCCCTTGCCGCGTGAGACCGGGCAGACCAGCAGGGTGACCTCGTCGACGAGTCCGGCCTCCAGCAGGGAGTTCATGAGTGTCAAGCTGCCCCACAGCCAGATGTCCTTGCCGCTCTGCTGCTTGAGCTCCCGGACGGTGGCGGCCGGGTCGCGGGTCACGGTCGCGGCGGGATAGTCTCCCCAGGGCGCCTTTTCCAGTGTGGAGGAGGCGACGAACTTGGTGAGGTTGTTGAGCTTCTCGCCGTATTCGCCCTGGTCCTCGGCGGTTGCCCAACCCGTGGACTGGGCGTAGGTGTTCGCGCCGAGAACCAGCGTGTCGACCGCGTCGACGAACCCCAGCACGCGTTCCTTGAACGCTATGTCGTTACTCCTGGAGAAGGACTCGGCGGCGACGAAGCTGAGCCCGCCGTCCTCCTCAGCGGCGATATTGTCGACGGTGACCCACTGCTGGACTATGAGCTTTCTCATGACTGACTGTGCCTTTCGCGTATCTGTCGGTTGAGCAGGTCCACCGGTACGAAGCCTTCGTGACGGATCCGACACCGGAGGAAACGAGAGCGATTCTTCTTTTCGAGGGCTAAACCGCGCGCAGGTTCTCGACCTCCCACCTCGACATTTCTGGCGAGCTTCAACGAATCTGCGCACCCCGAGGCGGCCACAAACGGGCACAGGGAGAGCCACTTCGCGTCCCAGGCGCGCCAAGGACATGGCGGTGCCCCACAATCAGCCGCGACGGATGGCCGCTTCTCGATCGGCCCCCGCCGCAGCGCCGCAGGAGCAGGCATTTCCGCGCACCGCGGTGGAGATACGGCGTGGGTGATCTACCCGACGCGGGGCGACCGGGCGGCGCTCAGGCGCACTGACGCCAACGCCCTTCGTCCAGTGCCTTGCCCTCCGGCTCCATGGCGAGTTCCACGAAGAACGCGATGAGTGCATCGAGGTCGTCGACGATGATGCCCTTGTTGTCCATTTGCTTGAGCGTCGTGCCGGGCTCCTTCGTCACGTGGCCGGTTCGTGGCTGGTGGTATCCCTGGGACGGAGCCGGCACCGCGTTCTCGACATCCTCGACGGCTCGTGTCCCGAAATTTCTCTAGCGATCGTGGCGCTGTTCGTAGGTGCGGCGCACGCTGGTGCCGCTGCTGAGGTCCGCGCCGTACACATGCAGCGTGATCGCGACCATGTCACCGGTGTTGCGGACCCGGTGGATGTCGTCGGGCGGGGCGACGCCGCTGACCGAGCCGGCGGGCCGGTGCCGCTCGCCGATCTCGACCAGGCGGTCGCCGTCGATGTCGTACAGGGTCTCGGTCTCGGCGCCTTGGAGCACCATGAACGAGCACCACACCAGGTGGTCGTGGATCTCCGTCACCTGGCCCGGCCGCCACACCACCGCGGACACCGAGAACGCCGTCTCGGTGTGCAGGGTGTGCCGGGTGTAGCCGTCGGGTGAGCCGGCCCGCTCGGCCACGGTGAGGAGGTTCACGTCCGGTTTGGTCTCCACCAGGACGTCGGCCACTTGTTCGGCGATGGTCCGCGGGTCCGCCTGCCGGCGGGCGCGCGACCGGATGTGTGCGACCAGTTCGGCCAGGCCGAGCCTGGGCGGCGAGTCGACGGGGGCAGTCATCTGCTTGGCCATGACCACGATGCTGGCCTGCCAGCGGTCATGGCGTCTAATGCCAAAGACTCCCGCGTCCCATAGATAAACTTAATAACATGATGAACCTGACGCACCTGCGGGTTCTGGAGGCCGTCGCCCGTCACGGGTCGGTGACCGAGGCGGCCAAGGAGCTGCACTACTCCCAGCCCTCGATCAGCCACCACCTCGGGCGGCTGGAGGCCTCGATCGGGGCCCGGCTCATCCAGCGCGTGGGCCGCGGTATCCGGCTCACCCCCGAGGGGGAGCTCCTGGCCCAGCGGGCCGGGGAGATCGTCGGGCGGGTGGAGGCGGCCTCCGCCGAGATGGCCGCCCAGGTCGGGCTCCGGGCCGGGCGGGTCCGGGTCGCCGGTTTCCAGACGGTCCTCAGCACGATCGTCCCCAAGGCGGCGGCCGAGCTGGCGGCGTCGTACCCGGGCATCGAGCTGAACCTGGTCGACGTGCACCCGGTCGAAGGGCTGCGGATGCTGCGCGCCGGGCACGTCGACATCGCCCTGGTCTTCCGGAACGCCGACACCCCGGACGAGGAGGAGGGTTTCCGGCTGACCCACCTGCTGGACGACCCGCTCTACCTGATCAGCCAAGAGCCAGACCAGCGCCTGGAGGACCACCGCGACTCCGCCTGGGTCGGGGGATGCGAGCGCTGCCGCGCGACGATGGTCACCGCCTGCCGGCAAGCCGGCTTCACCCCGCGCATCGCGTACTCCAGTGACGACATGGTCGTGGTCCAGACGCTCGTGGCGGCCGGCATGGGGGTCGCCACCCTGCCCGGGCTCGCACTCCAAGCCCACCGCACGCCGGGGATCCACGCCACCGAGATCCCGGGCAACACCCGGCACATCTTCGCCGTCACCTACGGCGAGCCGCCGGACCCGCCCGCGACCACCGCCCTGCTCAAGATCCTCACGACAACCACATAGAGCATGATGACGACCTCCCCTGGCCGCACTCTTGGTCCGCGATCCGCGCCTACCTCAAGGCCCCAGCCCAACCAGGGGTTGGGCAGTGGTCGACCGCGGCGCGAGTGCGGGCCGGGCCGGGCCGGGCCGCCGGTCGGTGAGGAAGACCGGGCCGCGGGTGCGGCCGGCGAGCAGCCGGGCGGTGCCGGACTGCCACAGGACCCAGTCGATGGCGCCACCCTTGCGGCGTACTCGGCCGCGCTTGGCCTCCACGTCGGGCCGCCGGTGAGCAGCAGGACCTTAGCCATCGTCACGGCGCTCCTGGCCGACCGCGAGCCGGGGGTTTACCGCTATGACCGCTGGTGGTCCGATCTACCCGGTGCGGAGGTACGGATCCTCCGGTGATGGCCTGCACGCTGCGGGCGTGCAGGCCACTTCGCGCATCCGTGCGGACGACTTCGGAAACCGACACCCGGTGCAGGAATCGCCCTTCTAGGGCGGCGCGGGCCTGCGGATCACGTCGATCGCCGCGGCCCATGCCGCCGCGTCGGCGCCCTTCGGAGTCACGACGGTGTCGGCGGTCGTCAACGCCACATGCTCCCGGGGCCGCTCGGCGGGTCGCACCGCGTGGATCGCCACGAGTTGACGGGCCAGCAGAGGAACGCGCGTTTCCCATCCCTCATCGTCGAGAACCGTCCGGCCTGCCAGATGTGTCATCAGGAGTGATGGATACTCGCCATGGGCGGCGGCCAGCTTGGGAACTGCATCGATCACGATCCTCGGAGCAGGGCGTTGCCGGTCACAGATGTTGCCAGCGAGGTCGCGAATGACCGTGGTTGACCGCTCCTGACCTCGGTTGATGGCCCGCTGATGGCCCCGACGATCAGCCGATCACCTTGGGGGTTGTCGTGCGTCGTCGATGCCGCGCGAAAGATCTCGCTTGCCTGTGTTCATGCAGTAGGCAACATTGCAGCGTGCACTCCGAAGAGCAAGCCAAACAGGTGGAAGACGCGTTGATGGGACGTATCTACACGGCATTGCGCGACGGCGGGCTCGACGCCGAACCCGTCCTCGAACTGGCGTCCTTGCTGGAGGAATGGGGCGAAAGCACTCCAGCTACGCGATGATGTGCCCTGGGTTTCATGGAGTCGCCGGTGTGCCCTGGGTTGAATCGAACCCAGGGCACACCACAGTCTCCATCAATCCCGGCGCAGTTCATCCGGGCTTGCCACGCCATGCATAGACGACGAAGGGCTACGGCAAGGTTCCCCTGAGCGCGGGACTACAGCCCGTCTCTTCGCGCCGAATCAACGCCAAGAACGCAACCAGCACTGCGCCCGCCACATAGTGCAGGACCGGGCCATACATGACGATGTCCCAACCACCGAATTGAATCGTGTCCGTGCAACCGTCCGAGATGATCTGAACGGCGTAGGGGATGGTGAACACCCCGGCGTTGACCACGAACAGCGCCACCGTCAGCCACGCGGCGACTATGCCCCACCTGTCCCGAAGAGCGAGAGTCGCAGACAAACCGAGCGCCATCACCGCAGTGGGCCAGCCGTTCAACTCCGCAGAGACGGTCTGCCAGTTGATCTCTACCAGCCAGCCGATATCCGTAAGGACAAGCGGCTCGGAACTCAAGGGGCAGTAGGAGCCTTGCGTTGAGTAGGTCGGCCCTTCAGGGAAGTACAACGAGAAGGTACGCAAGGCGGGAGCCGTCAGAGCGGCCAAAGTCAGCACGGGCACTCCCCAGCGCGGGGGAATCGCCGATAACGGAAGCAAGATCGCCGCCATGTGGTCGTCGATGGGGGCGCCCAGCCTAGATCATCCTTCGCACGCACGTCAGGCTCGCCACATGATCACCTAGCCCACCCCGCCGGGTCCCGGAACGCCACCGGGACCCTTCGCCGTTCCCCATGCGTCCCCCACAAGCGCGCGTACCGCAGATGTTCCGGATCAAGGCCCTCGACCAGGGGAAACGCCCCAAGATCCATTCGGGACATATTCCGGGACCTGCGACAACGGGCCGCTCACGGCGACATCTGGCTGCATGCCCCCTGAAACGCAGAAGTGGCCCCGTTGGGCCTCGGACCTGCTGTTACTTCTGGTGGCAGGTGCGAGGTTCTAACTTGCGTAGGCTGAGCCGACGTTTCACAGACCTGCCGCAACATGCCCTTGACCTGCGCCTCTTCGTAGAACGCAGACCTCACGGGAACGCGCAGGGGAAACGATCATGGTTTCAGTGCTTTTCGAGAGCCACCCTCGTCGCCGTCCACAGCACCAGCGAGTGAGACCGTCCTACGTCGGCCATACCGTGAAGAGCCACCCGGGGCGGCAACTTGCTCCGTACCATCGCAGCACGGCCTCCGCCCCAGAGTCGAAGCGTGACCTGCCTGCGCTCCCAGCCGATCTGACAGATGCCAGAATCAACAGCCGCGTTGACGCCAGGCTCTTCGGGACTGACATGGACGACCCGGGGATGTCCAGCGTCTTTACCACCATCAGCGTCCTGAATTCTCTCCGAGGATTGGCCGGAGTGGGTCAGTGAGGATGAAACCTTCCAACCTGTCAGCGACATTGAAGGCATTGGCCTTGGCATCGAGCCGCTGAACAACGGCCAAGAGATCAGGATCTATCGTGCGCAGGCTCGTGTACTCGACCTTGGACAACTCCAAGATCCTTACGAGACACTCGACGCCGACTCGCAGGAGCTTCGCCGGAGTTCGCTGACGATCCCGCCGGTTGCTGTACTTCTCGGCTGTACCGTGCGCCCCTTCCTTGTGGCCCGAAGCACGGGCCGATCCGAGGTTGGGCACTCAGCGCCTGGTCTCGTACCTGGTCAGGAGTACGCCGTCGGGGAACGTCCGGGTCTCCATCAGGGTCAGGTTCACCCAGTTGTCCAGGGCCGTAAAGAACGGCGTGCCGCTGCCCAGCAAGACCGGCGCGGTGACCAGCACGTACTCGTCGATCAGCCCGGCCCGTGCGGCCGCTGCGGCAAGTGTGGCGCCGCCGATGTCCATGGGGCCACCGTCCTCGGCCTTGAGCCGGGTGATCTCGGTGACCGCGTCGCCGGTGACCAGGCGGGTGTTCCAGTCGACCGTGCTGGTCGTCGAGGAGAACACCACCTTCGGCATGTCCCGCCAGCGGCGGGCGTACTCGATCTCCGCCGGTGTGACGCCGGGCTGCTGGTCGGCGGTCGGCCAGTGGGAGCTCATCGTCTCCCACAGTTTGCGCCCGTACAGCGCCAGGCCGGTCGCCCTCACCCGGTCGGACCACCACTGGAACAGCTCGTCGCTCGGTACGCTCCAGCCGAGGTCGTCGCCGGGCGCGGCGATGTAGCCGTCCAGGCTCAGGTTCATGCCGAAGGTCAGTTTCCGCATGGCGTCAGCCTCCTGTGAGTCGGTACTCGGCGTACAGACCAGCACGGCGCGGAAATATCATCGGTCAGGCCACACCGATTTATGCCGAAGTACCGGAGCAGGTGGGAGAGAGCGCGCGGAAGAGCGTACGCGGCCCCGATTGCAGCATGGTGGTGGCGTGAAGCTTGTCTCCATCGTGGTGGCTGTAATCAGCGTGGGGCTCGTGGCGGCGATCGTCTGGCCCACCACAAACGCAGACCGTACAGTGCGGCTGTGGGAGTCGGCCACCAGACAACCCTCGGAGCCCCCCTCATCGGCCACACTGGGGAGGTGTATGCGGTGGCGTTCCACCCCCACGGCCAGCTAAAGCCACCACCAGCGAAGATGCCGCTGTGCGACTCTACGGCCGACTACGGAAGTCGGGACGGTTTGAATTCGTGGAGTGAGCCCTTGCGACTCCCGAACAACTTGGCCGCGTAGTGGCCGTCAGAGGCAGTAGGACGCCGGTGATCACCGTAGACAGCCGGACACAAAGCGAGAGGCCCGTCACCGCGTTGCCGCTGGTGACGGGCCTCTTCCCGCTGGTGTGGCAGGTGCAAGGTTCGAACTTGCGTAGGCTGAGCCGACGGTTTTACAGGGCATCGACGTTCTCGCCGCGGCCAACCGTCCGACCTTGACGTTCGCCCGGTGCCGCTGATCCCCGGCGAAGATCATTCCGTGCATATTCCGGATCTTGCACGTACTCATCTCGCCACGCGACACGATCGGCGCGCGACTCCTGCGCCGGTCGCGTCGTAAACTCGACAGTATGACGGCACCACAGGAAGAGTACGACGATCTTCACCGGCTGGTCGACCAGCTCCGGCCAGATCAGGTGCATGAAGAGCGTGCGCGGCTCCTCCGGCTAGTCCACTCGCAGCCTGGCGAACCGGAGCTCGGCCCCAGCGGCGTGCCGACCCTCTTCGGCGCTTTCGAAGCGGGACGGAGCGACGCTTCGGAACAGGTGGAAGAAATCCTCAGGGAGGGCTACGGTCACGAAGCGTGATCGTAGTCGACACCGGCCCGATCGTGGCCGCTACCTTCCGGGATGACAAGCACCACGAGCGCTGTGTACAGGAGCTCACGCGGTTCCGCAACGCCGCCCGGCCACTCCTCGTTCCAAGCTTCGTGGCCGGCGAGACCAGCTATATGATCGGCAAGCTTGGTGGGGCCAAAGCGGAAGCGGCGTTTCTCCGGCTACTCGAGTCCGGCTGGTTCCGGCTCGTCGATCTCACAGACGCGGATCTCGCGAGGATCGCGGTTCTCGTTGAGCGGTACCACGACCTACCTTTGGGCGCCGCCGATGCCTCAGTGGTGGCCGTGGCGGAACGGATGCGCGTCACCGACGTGATGACGATCGACGTTCGCGATTTTTCCGTGGTCCGCCCGGCTCACGCTCCCGCGCTGAATCTGTTCCCCAGATAGCCCATTCACGGTGCGGTGCTACGAGTGAGTCTTCAGTTCGTGCGTCTCATCTCGGAATCGGACCTCAATCACCTTGCCCGATGAGCCGGGCTGAGGAACGAAGCACGGATCGTCGATCGCCCCGCGCAACTTACGGCTGCCCACCATGCAGTGGCGATCGTAGGGCTGCATCTGTGCGGCGGCGTGGCAACCCCGGTCGGCGCGTTCGGCAACTACGGCGGGGGCGGCGTGCGGTGCCCGGCCCGGTGTCCCGCCGCCGTCCGGGACCGGCCCCCAGGCCGCACGCCCGGACGGCGGGCGGGCGGAGGGCCGGGGTACGGCGGCGCGCCGCGCCGCCGCTTGATTGCTATGAGAGCTCTAAAACTGGCCCTCACACCCGCCCAGGTCGCCTCTCCCCTCGCCCGACGTCCGTACGATCTACGGCATGGGCGGTCTCCCTCTGGCTCAACGCAGGCGTCCCGGCTCCCGACGTGGCCGAACGGGCGGGACACGGCGTGGATGTCCTCCTACGCGTCTACGCCAAGTGCATCGACGGACAGCAGGAGATCGCGAACCGGCGGATAGAAAACGCGTTGGTGGCATGAGCGGTCGCGGACATACTGACCGCGTGGCATTGCCTGCAGAGACGCGCGAACGTCTCACCGAGATCCGCGGGGACCTCCTTCGTGGACGGCTCGTCGGCTCCGTCACCGAAGCAGGGTGGCTGGCTTGCGAGTTGATCGGAGCCGGAGTCGACACACCCACCACACTTAATCTGGCCGGATACACCCTCTCAGTAGGCCCTCTGTCGGAGATCGAGCCTCTGGTACGTCAGATGCTGTCCGAATGCGGGATGCCTCCGATCAACACGCATCAGGAGCCGTGGGCTGTTGCGCTCGACGTCGCGCAGGCCATCCAAGAAGGCACACTGCCCATCTCGGCTGGGGCGGACCTCTTGATCACAGAGCTCATGTCGAAGTGCGACTATCCGCCCGTAATCACAGAGTTCATGGTCTTGATCGACGATTGGGAGACCGTACGAGCCACGCCTCCGACCGACGACGAGATCCGACACCAGGCCGAAAAGATTACAACTGCAGCACGGAGGCGCCTCGGGCGAAATCAATGACGAGGGCGGCGTCGATTCGTAGTCAACAGGGTCCCGGAAGCCATCCGGGGCCCTCTCACATTCCCAACCTACGATGGCGGAACTGCGGGTTTATCCCGCAGCCATCCCGCACACGGGGTCTGACCTCGGACAACGCCTCAAGATCCATCCCGCGTATATCCCGTGACCAGCGACAAACAGCCGCTCAGCGCTGCCCATGGCTGCATACCCCTGAAACGCAGAAGAGGCCCCGTAGGGCCTCTGAGCTGCTCTAACTGTGTGTGGCAGGTGCAAGGTTCGAACTTGCGTAGGCTGAGCCGACGGTTTTACAGACCGCTCCCTTTGGCCACTCGGGCAACCTGCCGTGTCTTCCGCTTTCGCGGCGACAGACAGAAGGATAGCGGACTTCCGAGGTGTACGTGACACCGGTTTGTCCCGGGCCGGATCCCTGTGGCGTGCCACGCAGGCGCTGGCCGGTCCTTCGGCGCGTGCAACATCCTCCGTCTGCGGTCGTGTCGTGTCGGGACGCCTCCGGGAGGGCCGTGGCGACGCTTCGCGAAGGGCCTCGGGACGCTCTTCGACAGGGCCGTGGGGACGCACCCGGGAGGGCCGGGCAAGCGTCACGGACGCGGGTCGCATGAACCTCCGTGGTGGCGACCGCATGAACCTTGCTGGGAACGGGGCCGCATACACCTCCGCCTCCACGAGGGCGCGTGGATGTCCGTGGTAACGCCGCGTGGATCTTCATGGGAACGCCGCATGGACCTCCCTGGAAACGCCGCATGGACCTCCCCGAAACGCCGCGTGGACCTCCCCGGAATGGGGCCGTGTGGGGCTTTCGCGGGAATGGTGTGAATCGTGTGGTGGGGGAGCAACAGGTTGGGGGCCTGCACGGCGGGCCGATGCTGGCTAGGCTCGTGCGCTGGGTCCGCGCCTTGGCGTACGCCGTGCCGGCGGGATCCGGAGAGTGCTTTCGCAGTTGAGAGGATGGGTGTTTTGGCTGATTCGTCGTTCGACATCGTCAGCAAGATCGACCGGCAGGAGGTCGACAACGCTCTGAACCAGACGGTCAAGGAGCTCGGGCACCGCTTCGACTTCAAGGGCACCGGGGCGGCCATCAGCTGGTCCGGGCAGGAGAACATCGAGGTCAAGGCGAACAGCGAGGAGCGGGCCAACGCCGCGCTCGACGTGTTCAAGGAGAAGGTGGTCAAGCGGGGCCTGTCGCTGAAGATTCTCGATGCGGGCGAGCCCAAGCTGTCGGGCAAGGAATACCGCCTGCTGGTCAGCCTGAAGGAGGGCATCGACCAGGAGAACGCTAAGAAGATCTCGAAGATGATCCGTGACGAGGGGCCTAAGGGGGTCAAGGCCCAGATTCAGGGCGAGGAGCTTCGGGTCAGTTCGAAGAAGAAGGATGATCTCCAGGACGTCATCGCGCTGCTCAAGGGTAAGGACCTGGACATCGCCCTGCAGTTCGTGAACTACCGCTAGTTCGCGGGCGTGGGACCGCGACGGCTGCGGAGGTGGCTGAGGGGTATCCGGGGCACACGGCCGGGCGCGGCGTTCTCGTACGAGGGCGGCGTGGCCCCTCCTGTGCCTCGGGTCCGGCCCGCATATGCTCAGTTGTCGTGACGAAGATCCCCCTGCGCCGCTTCACGGCACGTGCCCTGCCCATTGATGATCAGGACCGGGTTCTGTTGCTGCACGGTTTCGATCCTGCTCGCCCGGATCAGCCGTTCTGGTTCACGATCGGCGGGGCCGCCGAGGGCGGTGAGACGTTGCAGGAGGCGGCGGCGCGCGAGTTGTTCGAGGAGGTCGGGATCCGGGCGGACGTGAGGGAGTTCACCGGGCCGTACGGATCCAGCGTGATCGCGTTCGAGTGGTCCGACTACGCCATCACGCAGGATCAGACGTTCTTCGCGATCAGGGTCGGACCCGACGCGGCGGTGTCGTTCGAGCACATGGAGCAGATCGAGAAGGACACGACGACCGCCTACCGGTGGTGGAGCGTGGCGGAGCTCGAGAGCACCCGCGAGGTCTTCTTTCCGGAGAATCTCGCGGAGATCCTGCGGAAGATCACTGCGGACGGAGGACTCGCGTAGCGCCCGCGATAAGCGCCGTCGCCAGGATCCAGCCGCAGACGATCAGCCCGTACGCGAGCCACTGCGTCCAGCCCGCCGGGTCGAACATCTCCCGTTGCCCGAACGCCGGGATCGGGAGTAACAGGTCGAAGCTGTAGGCGAACGAGTTGAAATCGGGGCTTTCGGCGGGTTTGAGGGCTCTCGGCGGGTTGAGTGCGAAGACGACCGTTCCGACCGCCAGCAGGAGCGCGAACCACATGCCGGCCAGCCACGGCCGGTATCCGTACCCGACGGCGGCGTCGAGCAGCCGCCCCCAGATCCGGCCGCCCAGCCCCTGCGTCTGCCGCCTGGCTCGCAGCTTGGCCAGCTGGGCGCGGCGGGCGAGCGCGTCGTTGCCGTCGCTGAGGTACCAGGCGGCCAGCTGCTCGTACGGCTGCGGCCGGAACCCCTCCGGGTCGCGCGTGACCCACTCGATGCGCCGGGCCACGCCCGAGCCGCGCAGGCGGTCGTACGTGAGGCCGTTGAGGCGGAGTTTGTCCGGCCAGGTGCCGGGGCTGTCGTGCAGGGTGCCGACCGTGGTGTGGGCGAGGGTGACGACGCCGTCGATGGGCTCCGACGGTGTGAGTGACAGCTCGCGAACCTCCATGTGGCTCGCGTGGAGTGCGTAGCGGGTGTCGGGGCTCCTGAAGCTCCCGCCGAACGCGAGTGTGCCGTTGACGCGGGCGCCGCGTAAGCGTACGCAGCCGGATGCCTGGAACCCGCCGGTGCAGCGCATGCTGTCTTCGACGACCATGTTGTCGGCGGTCAGGGCGTCCTTGCCGGGATTGCGGAGGGTGGCGCCGTCGAGGAAGAACCCCCCGTTCAGGCGGGAACCGACCAGGCTGACGCCGCCGGTGAGGTCGGCGTTGCGCATGTACATGCCGGAGTCGACGACGATGGAGTTCGCGTAGAGCGCCCACTCGCCGTCGTCGGACACCACCTTGGTGCCGCCCAGCCACAGGCCGCTCTCGAACTGGGCCCGGCTCACCCGGACGGTGCCGGTGACGTGGGAGCCGGAGAGGCTGAGGTGGCCTGCGACCCGCATGCCGCCGCCGCTGAGGCCCGGGAAGTGGCAGTCGGTCAGGCGTATGGTGCGGGTGGCGGAGCCGGTGAGCTGGATGGGTTCGTCGAGGTGGCAGCCGCTCAGGACGAGTTCGTACGGGATCGTGCCGCCGACGATCGACAGCCGGCCGGTGATCCTGGCGCCGCGCAGGCGCAGGGCCGGCGCGGCGCCCCCGCCGTCGTCGCGGGCGCCGAGCAGCAGCTGGGTGATCACCTCGGCCCTGATCGTACGGTTCGGGCCCCAGGTGTGGCCGTCGGTGGGCGCGTTCGCCCCTGCCGGGCGGCCGGCGCGTATCTCGAACGGGCCCAGCTCGACGAGCCGGCCCGTGGGGAAGGCGTTCCAGAGCTTGCGCTCTGCCTTGGTCAAGCGTGGAAATCGGCCCATCGTCAACGACGATATCCGGCCATGCGCTCAAGTCGGGCGACTCGCTCGGAGGTGGGCGGGTGGGTGGAGAACAGGCGGCCGAAACCGGAGCCGCTGAACGGGTTGGCGATCATCATGTGGGAGGCCGAGGTGAGGCGGCTGTTCTCGGGAAGTGGGAGGCGGCGGGCGCCGAGCTCGATCTTGCGGAGCGCCGAGGCCAGCGCGAGCGGGTCGCCGGTGAGCCGCGCGCCCGACTCGTCGGCCTGGAACTCCCTGCTGCGAGAGATCGCCATCTGCACCATCCCGGCCGCGACCGGCCCGAGCAGCATCATCAGCAACGCGCCGACGAAACCCGGCCCCTCGTCGTCGTCTGACCCGCCGAAGAACACGGCCACATAGCTGAGCCAGGTGATCATCGTGGCCAGCGCACCGGCCACCGAGGAGACGAGGATGTCTCTGTTGTACACGTGTGACAGCTCGTGCCCGATCACACCGCGCAGCTCGGCCTCGTCGAGCAGCTGGGTCAGCCCGTAGGTCACGCACACGGCGGCCTTGCGCGGGCTCCTTCCCGTCGCGAACGCGTTGGGCTGCACGGTCGGCGAGATGTACAGGCGCGGCATCGGCTGCCTGGCCTGTGTCGACAGCTCGCGCACGATCCGGTAGAGCGTGGGGTGCTCGACCTCGCCGACCGGCCGGGCGCGCATGGCAGACAGGGCGATGCGGTCGGAGAAGAAGTAGGCGACGCCGTTGGTCGCCAGGGCGAGCACCAGCGCCATCTGCACACCGGTGCCGCCGCCCAACCACGCGCCCGAAGCCACAATGAACGCCGACAATCCGCCGAGCAGAACGGCGGTGCGCAGACCGTTGTGGTGCAAGGCTCCCCCTTTCGTGCCTGGGCTCACCTCAGTCCAACGATGATGACCCGGTTCTTCGTTCCCCGGTGTGCTCAACTGAAGGCAGAGCGCGACCTTTCACCTGCGTGCCATCGCGCGTCAACCGAACGCGGACAGAGCCGTAACGTCGAGGACCAGCTGCGGCGCGACCGAGAACAGCACCGCGACGGCCACGGCGATCCCGATGGCCGGCAAGGTCGCCGGGGACGTGCGCCGCGGCGCGGGCTCCGGCACGGGCCCCGGCTCCGGGGCGGAGGCGAACAGGCGCGCCGTCCAGACGGCGTAGTAGTAGAGGCCGATCACGGTGTTGACCGCCATGACCAGCGCCAGCCAGCCGGAACCGCCCTCGACGAGCTCACGGAAGACGAACACCTTCGCGAAGAGCCCGGCCAGCCCTGGCGGCAGCCCTGCCAGGCAGATCAGGCAGAACGCCAGCGCGAGCCCGGCGGCGGGACGGCGGAACACCAGGCCGCGGTAGTCGTCGAGCTCGTTGCGGGTGGTGGTCTTCGAGACGAGCATGACGACCGCGAACGCGCCCAGGTTCATCGCGGCGTAGATCACGAGGTAGGCCATGGACGCGCCGATCGCGGTGGCGCCGTCGGCGGTGACCGTCACGGCGAGCGGGGCCAGGATGTAGCCGGACTGCGCCACCGACGACCAGGCCAGCAGGCGTACGGCCGAGCGCTGGCGCAGGGCGAGCAGGTTGCCCGCGGTCATGGTCAGCGCGGCGAGGACGGCGATGATCGGGACCCACGTGGCGGCCTGCCCGGACAGCGCGGCCACCAGCACGAGGATCAGCCCCGCGAACCCGGCCGCCTTGGAGATGACCGAGAGCAGCGCGGCCACGGGCACGGGCGCGCCCTGGTAGACGTCCGCCGCCCAGGAGTGGAACGGCACCGCGGCGATCTTGAAGGCGAATCCCGCCACGACGAGCACGACCCCGACCGTGCCGACCGCGGGCAGCTCGCCCTGAACGAGCGCCACGCCGGGCGCCTGGACCTGGCCGCTGAAGACCGCCCCCAGGCGGGACAGGAAGACCGTGCCCGCGATGCCGTACAGCAGCGAGACGCCGAACAGCATGACGGCGGTCGACACCACCGACACGACGAACAGCTTCACCGCGGCCTCGGAGGAGCGGCCGTCGTAGCGTTTGAGCGCGGTGAGGGCGAACACCGGGAGCGACACCAGCTCCAGCGCCACCACGAGCATGATCAGATCACGGGAAGCCGGCAGGGTGACCGCGCCGACGAACGTGCACAGGAGCAGGAAATACCACTCGCCCACCGGGATGCCGCCGCCGGCCAGCTCGGCCATCGACAACAGCACGACGACCACGGCCGCCACCAGCACCATGCCCGCGAACACCAGCGTGAACCGGTCGGCCACGAAGGAGCACTGCACCGTCGCCGGGTCCGCGAGGCTCGGCGGGACGCAGAACGTCGACCGCGGCGTGCCGCCCCCGGCCGCCTGGGCGACCACGAAACCCAGGGAGACCAGCACGCCCGCCAGCGTGACGAGCCCCAGCACGCCTCTCGTGCGCGGGCGGGCCGGGAGGAACGCGTCGAGCAGCAGCACCAGGCCGGCCGCCAGCGCGAGCACCAGCGGGGGTGCGATGACGAAATAGTCGATCTGCTGGATCACGAGGCGCCTCCCAGCAGGATCTGCACGGCCGGAGTGGTGAGCGACAGCAGGAGCCCCGGCCAGAGCCCGAAGAGCAGGATCAGCACCACGAGCGGCGTCCAGGCCAGCAGCTCGTGGGTGCGGATGTCCTCCGGTTGATCGCCGAGGTCGTCCCGCTGGCGGCCGATGTGGCCCGGCTGTCTTCTGATCTCGCCCGGCCGGTCGCCGACCTCGACCAGCCGGCCTCCGATCTCGCCCGGCCGGTCGCCGGCGTCGAGCGGCGCTACCGGGCGCTCGTCGGGGCTGTCATGGGCGTCGCCATCCGGGACGCCCGCGTCCGGCGTATCCAGGGCTCCCCCGCCCGGTGACGGACCGCCCACAACCTGGAGGACCCGCTCCGCCGGGCGGGCGGGCCGCCGGGGGCGGCCGTGGGTGACGCGGGACAACATGACCAGAAAGTACGCCGCCGTCAGCACCGCCCCCAGGCCGCCGATCACCATGTACGTGAGGAACAGCGGGCGCGGCAGGACGTTCGCCGGCTGGAAGGCGCCGAACAACGCCAGCATCTCTCCCCAGAACCCGGCCAGGCCCGGCAGCCCGAGCGAGGCGATCGACGCGAACGTGAGCACCGAACCCAGCCGCGGCAAAGTGGCCAGCATGCCGCCGCCCAGCGACGGCATGTCGGCGGTGTGGTAACGGTCTTTGACCGCCCCGGCCAGGAAGAACAGCAGGCCGGTGATCAGGCCGTGGGCGACGTTGGCGAAGAGGGCGCCGTTGATGCCCACGGGGGTCAGCGTGGCGAAGCCCAGCAGGACGAAGCCTATGTGGCCGACAGAGGAGTAGGCGATCATGCGCTTGAGGTCGCGCTGCGCCAGGCAGGCGAGGGCGCCGTAGACGATGCCGACGACGGCGAGCGCGCCGAGCCACGGCGCCACGGCCGCGGCCCCCTCGGGGAGGATGGGGACGGCGATCCTGGCGAAGCCGTACGTGCCCATCTTGAGCAGCACCCCGGCGAGCAGTACGGAGCCCACGGTGGGAGCCTCGGTGTGGGCGTCGGGCAGCCAGGTGTGCAGCGGCCACATGGGCGTTTTGACCGCCAGGCCCACCCCGATCGCCACGAACGCCAGGATCTGCACCGATCTCGCCATGCCGGCGCCGTGGGCCGCGGCCAGCGCCTCGATGTCGAGCGTGCCGGTCTGCGCCCACACGAGCAGCAGGCCGAGCAGCATCACGACCGAGCCGAGCAGGGTGTACAGGATGAACTTGACCGACGCCGCCCTGCGCCCCTCGCCGCCCCAGATGCCGATCAAAAAGTACATCGGGATGAGCACGACTTCGAAGAACACGAAGAAGAGCAGCAGGTCGAGGGCGAGGAACGTGCCGATCATGCCGACTTCGAGCACGAGCAGCGTGAACACGAGCGCTCTCGGCCGCGCCCCCATCAGCTGCTCGCCGGCCCGCGCGCGGCCCCAGCAGAGGTAGACGAAGCACAGGAACGTCAGCAGGGCCGTCAGCGCGACCAGCGGCAGCGAGATCCCGTCGACGCCGAGGTGGAAGCGGAGCCCAAGCCCGGCGATCCACGGCAGGTCGATCTCGAACTGCGGGCGCGCCGCCTGGCCGTAGTCGAACGCCGCCACCAGCAGCACGGCCAGCGCCAGCGTGACGCCGGACAGGACCAGCCCGTACGCGCGCAGATGGGGACGGAGCGCGTGCGGCGCGAGGAGCAGCAGGAGCGCGCCGAGCAGCGGCACGGCCAGCAGCGCGACGAGAAGCCAGCCCATCATGTGAACACCACCGCCCCGACCACGATCAGCAGGACACCGGCCAGCAGCCCGCTCACGTAGAGCTGCACGTTGCCGTTCTGGGCGAATCTCAGCGCCCCTGACAGGCCACGCGCCGACCTGCCCGACCCGCGCACCGCGCCGTCCACGACCCGGTCGTCCGTGCTGACCACGAGCCTGGCCAGTGCCATGACCGGACGTACGAAGAGCGCGGCGTAGAGGCCGTCCACGTAGAACGCCCGCTCGCACGGCACCCGGAACGGCCCCAGCAGGCGGGCCGGATCGGCGCCGGGGTCGATGCGCCAGAACGCGTAGACCACCCCCGCCCCGAGCAGGGCGAGCACGACGCTGGTGGCTGCCACGCCCAGAGCTAGGTGCGGCTCGACGGCGAAGCCCAGCAGCAGGGCGGGAAGGGCGAGCAGGGCGACGGGC
This sequence comes from Nonomuraea deserti, assembly GCF_004348685.1. GTDB lineage: Bacteria > Actinomycetota > Actinomycetes > Streptosporangiales > Streptosporangiaceae > Nonomuraea > Nonomuraea deserti. The sequence goes on from NZ_SMKO01000141.1 coordinate 17,174, forward strand.
ACGAGCATCGAGCGCGGGGCCTCCCTGCCGTCCACGACGTGGGCGGTGCCGGGCTCGGGCTCGGGGAGCGCCGCGGGGGTCGCCTCGCCGAAGAACGTACGTAGCCAGGCCCTGGTGGCGTACGCGCCGGTGACGGCCACGGTCGCGAGCGCGCAGGCGTACAGGAGCAGTGCGGCCGCGTCGGTGAGGCCCCCGGTCGTGAGCGCGCCGTCCATCGCCACGAGAAGGCTGTCCTTGCTGAAGAAGCCGCTGGCCGGCGGGAGGCCCATCAGCGCGGCGAACCCGATCGTCGTCGCCACGAACGTGACCGGCAACTCCCGGCGCAGGCCGCCCATCCGCGACATCAGGTTGGAGCCGACGTGGTGGATGACCACGCCCGCGGAGAGGAACAGCAGCGCCTTGAACGCCCCGTGCGTCACCAGGTGGAAGACGGCCGACGTGTCGGAGCCCGCGGCGAGCCCGCCGGCCATGTAGGCGAGTTGGCTGACCGTGGAGTAGGCGAGCACACGTTTCAGGTCGTCCTGCGCCAGCGCGGCCAGCGCGGCGCCCAGCATGCCCAGCGCGGCGATGACGGCCAGCACGTCGAGCGTGGGCCGGGCGGCCAGGAACGCGGGGAAGAGCCGGGCCACGATGAAGATCCCGGCGGCGACCATGGTCGCGGCGTGGATGAGGGCGCTGATCGGCGTCGGACCGGCCATCGCGTCGGGCAGCCAGGTGTGCAACGGCACCTGGGCGCTCTTGCCCGCCACCCCGGCCAGCAACAGCATCGTGGCCGTCACCAGGGTGGCCGGCGACATCTCCGGCACCTTCGCCAGCACGTCGGCGACGCGGAAGCTGCCCGCGGCCAGGCCCAGCACGAAAATGCCGAAGAGGAAGCCGACGTCGCCCAGGCGGGTGACGAGGAACGCCTTGACCGCCGCGCGCGAATTGCCGCGGTCTTCCCACCAGTGGCCGATGAGCAGGTAGGAGCAGAGGCCCATGATCTCCCAGCCCACGTAGAGGACCAGGAGGTCGCCCGCGTAGACGACCAGCAACATCGCGCTGGTGAACAGGCTGATGAACGCGCTGTAGGAGGGGTAGCGCGGGTCGTCTTTGAGGTAGCCGACCGAGTAGATCTGTACGGCCAGGGCGACGAGGGTCACCAGGACGCCCAGGATGCCCGACAGGTTGTCGGCCTGCAGGGTGAGCGAGATCGGTACGCCGCCCGTGACGATCGTGCCGTAGGTCTGGCCGGTGGGCGGCGATGTGGTGGCGCCTTCGCCGTCGAGGAAGGCGAACCCCGGGCCCCAGGCCAGCCAGACGGCCAGGACGGCGGAGGCCGCCGTGGGCAGGACGGCGATCCAGGCTGCCCTGGTGTTCGCCCGTTCGCCCGCCGCTCCGGCCGCCGTACCGGCTCCCGGTGTCGGGGCGAGGTCTTCGGCTGCCCTCCCTCGTCTGTGGGGGAGGCGGGGGAGCAGCAGGCCCGCGAAGGCGGCGAGGAACGGCAGAAGGACGGCCAGCAGGGGGAATGTCGTCATCGCCTGCCACCTCGATCGACGGGCTTCTCGCCCCCGCGACCACCGGCCGACTGGTCCTGACCCTGGCTCCGGTCCTTGCCCTGGTCCTGGCTCCGGCCCTGGTCGTGATCCTGGCTTCGGTCCTTGCCCTGGTCGTGATCCTGGCTTCGGTCCTTGCCCTGGTCCTGACTCCGGTCCTGATCCCGATCCTGGTCCTGGGTGCGGCTCTGGCCCGGGTCCTGGTCCTGGGTGCGGGTCTGGTCTTGCTTCCGGGCCCTGCTCCGGTCCTGGTTCTGGTCTGCTCGGTTTGCGTCGGGGTCGACCATCGTGTCGGCCCTGGAAGCGGTGGGGGCGGCTGAGGTCGGTGGTGCTGTGCCGGGCCCGACGTCGTGGCCGGGGTGGTCGGCGTGCGTTTCCGCCGGCGTCAACGGGCCGGGCGGGTCGTTCGTGGTGAGCGGGCCGGTGGACATGCGTGGCGCAGTCCGCGGTCCGTCGTCGGTGGGCGTGCTTGGCACGGTGTGCGGACCGGCCGTGGGGATGCTGGGCACGGTCTGCGGGCCCCGGGGGTCGTCGGTGGGCTCGGCGAGGTCGCGGAGGTGGTCGATGTCGACGGTGCGGCGGTTGCGGTAGAGCGCCAGGATGATGGCCAGGCCCAGGCCCACCTCCGCGGCTGCGATGACGATGACGAAGAGGGTGAGCACCTGACCGCTGTGCAGGCGGTCGCCCAGCCACACGTCGAACGCGACCAGGTTGAGGTTGACGGCGTTGAGCATCAGCTCGACCGACATCAGCACCAGGATCGTGTTGCGCCGGGCGAGCACGCCGTAGACGCCCACGGAGAACAGGAGCGCGGAGACGACCGCCGGGTAGACGATGTGCACTAATGACCCCCGGTCTGCTCGGGTGGTGTGCTGCCCATGGTCTTGTCGGACGGCGATGTGTTCTCGGACTGGGACGGAGACTGGACGTCTCCATGCCGGGCCTCGGACCGTACGTCTCCAGGCCGAGGATCGGACCGCACGTCTCCCGGCCGGGGATCAGGCTGCACGTCTCTCCGCCGGATCCCAGGATGGGCGTCTTCCGGTCGGCCCCCCGGCTGCACGCCTCCCGGCCGGACCCCGGGCTCCACGTCCCCCGGCCGGTGATCGGGCTGCACGCCTCCGGGTTGGGGCGGGGGCTCGACGTTGCTGGGCTGGGCCGCAGGCTGGATGGTCTCGGGGCTGCTCGGAGACGGGGAGTTTCCTGGCCGGCCGGAGGGCGGAGCGCTCGCGGGCTCGGCGGGTGGGCCGCCGGGGATGTCGGTACGGGACAGAACGATCGCGCCGATCAGCGCGGCGAGCAGCAGCACGGACAGCGCCTCGAAAGGCAGCACCCAGGTGGCGAACACGCTGGCGCCCAGTTCTTTGGCGGCTCCCTTGCCCGGGTGCAGCGGGGCGTAGGCGGTGCGGAAGCCGTCGATCACCACGGTGACCAGGAGGGCCGCCGTCGCCACCGCCACCACGGCGGCGACCACCCGATTGCCGCTGTCGAGATCCGCGGAAGGACCGATGGGAGCGCGGGTGAGCATGATGCCGAACAACATCAGCACGACCACCGCACCGACGTAGATCAGGACCTGCACCCATGCCACGAACTCCGCCGTCAGCACGAGATAGCCGCCCGCCAGCGCCCCGAAGCAGACCACCAGCCAGAGGGCGGCGTGAACGAGTTGCCTGGTCGTGACGACGAGCAGCGCCGATCCAACCGCTACCGCGCCCAGCAGCAAGAAGACGATCTCTTGCCCGGTGGGTGACAGGTAGGAGGGCACCGCCTCGGTCACGACTCCTCCTCGGACTCCCCTGTGTCGTCAGGACCGAGCCGCCCTGGCGGACGGATGGACCGTGGATCGGCCATCCTGCGCTTGCGGGGGCTCGCGGGTGAAGTTTGCTCCGGCGAGCCGGGCTCGGGTTGTGGTCGGCTCGAACCTGTGGACAAGTTGTCTGGGGACGGCTGGCCTGTGGATGAAGCCGGTCCTTGAGGGGAAACCGATCTTTGGGGGTGAGTTGCCGGTCCCTCGGAGTGAGCAGGCCCCTGGGAATGAAGTCCCACCCCTTCGGAGTGAGCAGGCCCCTGGGGATGAACTTCCGGCTCCTCGGAGTGAGCAGGTGCCTGGGGATGGGCTGCCGGTCCCTCGGAGTGAGCAGGTGCCTCAGAGCGGTTTGCGGAGTGTGCGGTGTCCTTCGCCGATTCAGGCTCGGAATTCTCGGGGCCGGTCGAGGGGGCCGCTGGTCCGCTGGAGGACGTGTCGGTGAGCGTCGCTTCCTCGATGGAGGTGTCGGTGCCGGCGTCTTCCCCTGTGGCGGCGGGGCCGGTGGTGGGTTGGCCGGAGTCCTTGGAGGCGTCGTGGCCGGTCCCTGGCGTACGAGTGTCCGTCGGGTCAGGGCTTTCGGCTCGGGCGTCGCCTTGAGGACGGGACGGAAGAGCTCCTGGGGGGCGGATGGCCCGCACGTTGGCCATTGATCGGCGTGGACGCTCGCGACCACCGCCTGTGGACCGTGATGGTGTCGCAGGGCCTGTCGTGGGCGCGTCTGCGGCCGACTCCGGTGTGCCGGACGCGGGCCTCTCCTCGGTGGCTCCGGCGGAGGGCTCGGACGTGCCGCCTGAGGGCCGCGTGGTTCCGTGTGGGGGCTCCGTAATTCCGCGTGACGGCTCCGTGGTCTCGCGTGACGGCTCCGTGGTTTGGCGTGACGGCTCGGTGGTCTCGCGTGAGGGCTGCGTCGTGCCGGGCGTTGCTCCGCTCACCGATGCTGACGTGCCGGACGACCGCCCGCTCCCAGGCTGCGGCGTGCCGGACGACCGCCCTTTCTCAGGCTCTGACGTGCCGGGCGGTCTTCCGTTGTCAGGCTTCAGCGGCGTGCTGGTGCCGGGCTCACGTGCGCCGGCCGCGCGCTTCGGTCGGGCGGTCGCGGGGTCCGTTGTGCCGTCGGAATCCGTTGCGCTCGCAGGGCTCGTTGTGCCCGCAGGATCCGTTGTGCCCGCTCCTGGCGCCGGGGTGTCGGCTCTGGAGCCGGGCGTAGCGGTCGCGCGCCCACCGCGGGCGGTTTCCTGCGTACCGGCCTCAGGCGCTGTGCGTGACGCGGGCTCCGGTCTGGTAGACGCAGTAGTGCCGGAGGCGGGCTGCGGCCCGGTGGGTGGCTCGCCGGTCGGCGAGGGGCCGGACGCGGGGTTCGGTGCGGTGGGCTGCCTGCCGGACGGTGAAGGGCCGGACGCGGGGTTCGGTGCGGTGGGCTGCCTGCCGGACGGTGAAGGGCCGGACGCGGGGTTGGGTGCGGTGGACTGCCTGCCGGACGGGCTGGTGCGGGGCGCGGTGCGGGCGGCACGGTCGGCGGCTGGGCGGCGCGGGGCCGCCGTGAGTTCCTTCGGTGGCTCGGCGCCGGGGTCGTGGGCAGGAGGCGGCGGTACGGTCTGGGTCCAGGCGGCTAGCTTGTCCTTCTCGTGGAGGAGGTTGCGGATGTCGCCCTCGGCGTACTCGAACTCCGGCGACCAGAAGAGGGCGTCGAACGGGCACACCTCGATGCAGATGCCGCAGTACATGCACAGGGAGAAGTCGATGGCGAAGCGGTCGAGGACGTTGCGCTGGCGGGCGCGGCCGCCCTCGGGTGCCGGGATCGTCTCCTTGTGCGAGTCGATGTAGATGCACCAATCAGGACATTCTCGGGCACAGAGCATGCAGGAGGTGCAGTTTTCCTCAACCAGGGCGATAACGCCCCGGCTCCGTGGCGGCAGAGCGGGCTTGACCTCGGGATACTGCTGCGTGACCGATTTACGCAGCAAGTGGCGAAGGGTGATGGACAGCCCTTTTGCCAGTCCGACTCCCGGTATCCGCCCCATGTTCAACATCATGACGCACTTGGCCTCGCAGGTGAATGAGCCAGAGCATTGTCCCCAGTTTTTCCACAGCTATCCACAGGCTGAGAGGCGGTTATCCACAACCTGTGCACTCGCCCGATATGAACCGGTCTCTGAACGATAGTCTCTCCGCCATGCAACACAGCCATTCAGTCCGTCCCAGTGGCGGGAGGTGGGCGGCCGCCGTCTTGTGGGCCTGCCTGCCCCTGTTCACCTGCGGTCTGGCGACCCCGTTCAGCATCGGGTTCGCGGCTTACTGGTTGCGAAACGTCTGGCACTTCGTCGCCGCGTGCGTCTACCTCGTCGGCATCGGCTCGTTCACGATCTCGGCCCTCGCGTACGCCAACTTCGAGGACATCCCGGAGCCCCTGGCCGTTCTGGTCACGCTGGGGCTGCTGCTCAGCTGGGGCGGAGGGGTCATCCATTCGGGCATTCTCGTGCCCCAGATGGTGCGCGCCCGCCTCAGAGCGACGTCCCTTCCTCCGCACCGGCCGATGGATCTGCACAAGCGCACCACCTCCCCCAGCCTCCAGCATCAGCCGCGTCCGGGGCAGCCCGAGTGGATCGGCCACTACCGGGTGCTCCGGCAACTCGGACGGGGCGGGCAGGGGGCGGTCTACCTGGCGGCGGCGCCCAACGGGGCACAGGTGGCCGTGAAAGTGCTGCATGACCTGGTCGACGAGATGGCGCGGAAGAGGTTCGCGCGAGAGGTGGACGCGGCCCGACGGGTGGCGACGTTCTCCACAGCTCGCCTGCTCGATGTGAACATCTCCGGCCAGCACCCCTACATCGTCAGCGAATACGTCGAGGGCCCGTCGCTAGAGCAGCTGGTCAAGAAGCATGGGCCGCGCGACGAGGACGGACTGACCCGGCTGGCGCTGGCCACGGCCGGGGCGCTGGCGGCCATCCACAAGGCGGGCATCGTCCATCGCGACTTCAAGCCGAGCAACGTGCTGATCGGGCACGACGGCCCCCGGGTGATCGACTTCGGCATCGCCAAGGCGCTCGACCAGGTGACCATGACGACGGGGAAGATGGTCGGCACGCCGCCCTACATGTCGCCCGAGCAGCTCTCCGGTGAGACCGTGGGCCCGGCCTCCGACGTCTTCAGCTGGGCATCGACGATCATCTTCGCGGCCACGGGCCGGCCCGCGTTCGGAGAGGACACGGTGCCTGCCGTGTTCAACCGGGTGCTCACGATTCACCCGGATCTGTCGCCGCTGCCGCCCGCCATACGAGGGATCGTGGGCGCGTGCCTCAACAAGCGCCCGGACGAACGGCCCTCGGCCTCCGACGTGATGCTGGCCATCGTTCACTGACGCTCGATCCGCCCACCCTCGTGCTCCCCCTCGCTCCTCGAAGAGGGCAATCCGCGTGGCTTGCGGCGCACGGCCGGCTGCCGACCGTGGTGCTCGGTGCGGGTATCTCGACACCCCTCGGTACGCGACCGGCCGGAGGTCGGGGTGTTGGGCGGGTGTCTCGACCGGCCAGAGGCGGCGTTCCGTCAGAGGAGGACCTTGACGACCCCGGTGAGCGCCAGCTGGACGAGCGCCAGCGGGACCAGCCCGGCCCAGGCGAGCTTCTGCAGCTGGTCCTCGCGCAGCCGCGGATAGGTCACCCGCAGCCAGATCACCACGAACGCCAGCGCGAACACCTTGACCAGGGTCCACAACCAGCCGGGCAGGAACGGCCCGTGCCAGCCGCCCAGGAACAGGACGGTGGTCAGGAACGACAGGACCACGATCCCGACGTATTCGGCGAGCATGAACAGCGCGAAGCGCATGCCGGTGTACTCCGTCATCGGGCCCATGATGATCTCGGACTCGGCGATCGGCATGTCGAACGGGGGGCGGCGCAGCTCCGCCAGCCCGGCCACGAAGAAGACGGCGCCGCCGATGGCCTGCCACGGCAGCCACCACCACTGCCACGCCTCGACGATGCCGGGGATCGACAGCGTGCCCGCGGCCATCGCCACCGACGAGGCCGCCAGCACGAGGGGCAACTCGTACGCCATGAGCTGGGCCGCCGAGCGCATGCCGCCCAGTACGGAATACTTGTTGGCCGAGGCCCACCCGGCCATGATCGCGCCCAGCACGCCCACGCCCATGACGGCGAGCACGAAGAAGAGGCCGAGGTCGAGGTCGACGGCCACGAGTCCGCGGTCGAGGGGGATGGCGATCAGCACGAGGAGATACGGCACGAGCGCCACACCCGGGGCGATCATGAAGATGCGGCGGTCGGCCGCGGCCGGGATGACGTCCTCCTTCTGTGCGAACTTCACCCCGTCGGCGATGAGCTGCGCCCAGCCGTGGAAGCCGCCCGCGTACATGGGCCCCAGCCGCGACTGCATGTGCGCCATGACCTTGTGCTCGGTCTGCCCCACGATCAGCGGCAGCACCAGGAACACGATGAGGATGGCGGCGAAGCTCAGCACCACGTCAAGCATCGGGCGGCCCCCAGTCGGCTGGAACTCCTGGCGGAAGCGTCTTGCGGCGGCTCGGGGCGCCGTGCCCGGACTCGCCGGGTTCCTTGGCGCCTGGCCACGCCTTGGCCACGCGGGCGGCCAGGACGAAGTCCTTACGCAGCGGGTGGCCCTCGAAGCCGTCGGGCAGCAGCAGCGGCACCAGATAGGGGTGACCGTCGAAGATCACCCCGAACATCTCGTACGTCTCCCGCTCGTGCCAGTTGGCGCCCCGGTAGACGTCGACGGCGCTGGGCAGGTGGGGGTCGGCGCGCGGGACCCGGGTGCGCAGCAGCAGGCGGGTGCGGGCTTCCGGGTTGTAGACGTGGGCCACGATCTGGAACGAATCCGGCGGATCGTCGACACCGGTCAGCCAGTCGAAGAAGGTGTGGCCGAGTTCGTCGCGGACGAGCGTCAGCAGCTCGATCCAGTCGTCGGGGGCGACGTCGACGGTGACGTCACCGTACGACTCGGTGACCTCGGCGCGCTCGCCGAACCGTTCGGCGATGCGGGCGGTCACGCCTTCTCCTGCGAGTGGGCGCGTGACGACACGTAGCGGTCGCTGAGCTTCTCCCCGGCGATCTTCTCCTGGAGCTTGGTGATGCCGTAGAGGAGCGCCTCGGGTCTGGGCGGGCAGCCGGGGACGTAGATGTCCACGGGGATGATCTGGTCGACGCCGTTGGTCACGCAGTAGGAGTCCCAGTAGGGGCCTCCGCTGTTGGAGCAGGCGCCGAACGAGATCACGTATTTCGGGTCGGGCATCTGCTCGTAGAGGCGCTTGACGGCGGGGGCCATCTTGTCGGTGACCGTGCCGGAGACGATCATGAGATCGGCCTGCCTGGGGCCGTTCGCGAACGGGATGACGCCGAAGCGGATGAAGTCGTGGCGGCTCGCCGACGTCGCGATGAACTCGATGGCGCAGCAGGCCAGGCCGAAGTTGAACACCCACAGCGAATAGCGCCTGCCCCAGTTGAGCACGAAGCGCATGGGTTTGGGGGCCAATCTGGAGATCGGCCCCACTGTGGGCATCGGGAGGTCCGTTGCTGCCATGTCGCCATTCTTACGCGGATCAGGGTGAACGCAAAGGAATCTTCCCTGAGGTGGACAGGACTTGGGACCGGGCTGGGGTCAGCGCAGAAACTGATCGGCCGACAACCCAGTGCCACCCGATGGGATCCGCGGTGAGCGCCCCCGCTGATGACCAGTGCCACCCGATGGATCCGCGGTGAGCGCCCCCGCTGATGACCAGTGCCACCCGATGGGTCAGCGGTAGAGGGCTGATTGCGCGTTCTCCCTGATGGCCTGTGCCACGCGGCCCGCCGCCGCGTCGAGCTCGCCGCCGTCCGCCCCGCGCGTCGCCTCCCCGGCCGCCATCCGCCCCTCCCCGTACGGCAGCGCCGCGACCCACTCCATACGCAGGTACGTCGGCGGGTGCGTGCTGTCCACCCGCAGCTCCTCCAGGCGGGCGGAAGCGAGTGCAGCTCGCTGCCCACGACGAGCCCGTGCCGGTCGTCGCCGTTGCTCGCATGGGCCATCTCGTGGGCGAGGAGCGCGACGCGTTCCCGCGGGGTCAGGACCGCCCACAGCGGGTAGCCGATCTCGACCAGGCGCCGGCGCCGCCGGCCGTAGGTGCGGAAGGACGCGTTCACCTCGCCGCTGACGGCGACCAGGTCGGCCTGGGGCGCCCCGGTCTCGGCGCCTATGCGGTCGAGCAGGGCGTACAGGCCAGGCGCGTCCTCACGGGTCAGGGGCCGCGCGCCGTCGGGGAAGGG
>NZ_SMKO01000142.1 GCF_004348685.1 Nonomuraea deserti
GGGTGTCAGTCGATCGGCGAGGGAGGCGGGGAGCCGAGCGCCGCCAGGTCCGCCCAGAACCCGCCGGGGATCACCGTGTCGGCGAGGCTCTCCAGCTGGGCCAGCCGTTCGGCCGAGGTGACGCCGACGACCGTGGAGTGGATGCGCGGCTCGGCGAGGGAGAAGTGCAGGGCCGCCGCCGCGAGCGTGATGCCCCACCGCTCGCACAGCGCCTTGAGCCGCTCGACGTGCGCCGCGAACTCGGGAGAGACCCGCCGGTAACCGTACCGTGTGGCGTGCCGTGGCGAACCGCCCAGGATACCGCCGCCGAAGGGGGCGGCGTTGAAGACCGTCATGTTCCTTTCCGTGGCGAGCCGCAGGATCTCCTCCGCGCGCCGGTCGACCAGGGTGTAGCGGTTGTGGGTGAGCACCGCGTCGAACGCGTCGGTGCGGATGTAGTCCTCCACCATGGTGCCGCCGCCGACGGCGATGCCGATGGCGCCCACGAGCCCCTGCTCGCGCAGCGCCACGAGGGCGGGCACGGCTCCGCCGCGGGCCATCGCCTCGCCGACCGTGATCGTCATCGGGTCGTGCAGGTGGTAGATCGGCAACGTCTCGACGCCGAGACGGGAGATCGTCTCCTCCCAGGACCGCATGACCCGGTCACCGTCGAACACGCCGGTGCCGGGGTCGCGGTCGGCCTTGGAGAAAACCGTCACGCCGTCGGGCGCCTGCTTGAGCGCGGTGCCGATCAGCGTCTCGGAGCGCCCGCCGGCGTAGTTGTTGGAGGTGTCCAGCTGGCGGAAGCGGCCCGACACCATCATCCCGGCCAGCGCCTCGTCGCCGGGGCCTGCGCCGAGCGCCGACGTGCCGACGGTCAGGGGCTGGAGGGGCCCGTCGAGGCCGGGCACGCGGCGGCCCTGCTGATCCGGCATGTCCCGCTCCTTGTCACACGCTCTGCGGTGGTCCTGCCGCCGATCATGTCATGGGCGGTCGAGGCGGCCCGCTCAGGGGGCGGAGTACGGCTTGAACGCCCGGTACAGCTCGGACATCGGGGGCACGTCCGCGACGAAGCCGAACCGGCCGTCGCGCATCTGCTTGGCGGCGTCGAGGAACGAGCCGAGCGCGAACCGGGCAAGCGCGCCCCCGATGCTCACCCGCCGCACCCCGATCTCGGCGAGCTGCTCCAGCGTGATCGCCGGGTCGGCGAAGCCCATCACCACGTTCACCGGCCTGCCGACGGAGGAGACGACCGCCCGCATCTCGTCGAGCGTGCGCAACCCCGGCGCGTACAGGACGTCGGCGCCCGCCTCCTCGAACGCCTGGAGGCGCCTGATGGTGTCGTCGAGGTCGCCGGCGTCGTACAGCAGGTTCTCCGCCCTGGCGGTCAGGACGAGCGGGACGGGCAGCCCGCGCGCGACCTCGACGGCCGCCCGCACGCGCTCGACGGCGAGCCCGAAGCCGTAGATCGGTGTCCGGCGGTCACCGGTGGCGTCCTCGATGGACACGCCGGCCACGCCGCACGCGCACGCGTCCGCGATCATCTTGGCCGCCTCGGCGGGGTCGTCGGCGAAGCCGTTCTCCAGGTCGGCGTTGACGGGGAGCGGGGTCGCCTCGCTGATGACGCGGCAGTTGTCGAGGACCTCCTGCCGGGTGGCCCGGGTGCGGCCGGCCTGGTTGGCCACGCCGAGGCTGGTGGTGGCGAGGGCGTCGAAGCCCAGGGAGGCCAGCAACCGGGCCGTGCCGGCGTCCCACGGGTTGGGGAGCAGGAGCGGCTCGGGGCCTTCGTGGAGATCCCGGAATCGAGTCGCGCGGGCCGTCTGGTCGGTCATGGTGCTCTCCCGTCGTGAGCTGCGGTTACGTCTTCACTCTCGCCTCTCGTCGATAGATCAGTCAAATGCATGGAAACGATGCGAGTCATCAGGAATACTGATGGGCGTGACAGTCGAGGAGATCGAGGCGTTCGCCGCCATCGCCGAGCTGGGCGGGTTCACGGAGGCGTCCAGGAAGCTCAACCGGTCGCAGCCCGCCATCAGCCGCCGAATCCGCGAGCTGGAGCAGTCGCTGGGCGCCGCCCTGTTCGAGCGGACCGGCCGACGGGTGGCGCTCACCGACGCGGGCCGGGCGCTCCTGCCGTACGCGGAGGCCGCGCTGGCGGCGATGCGCGACGGCGAGCGTGCCGTACGCGACGCGGCCGTGCGTCCCGGCGGCGCCCGGACCCTCAGCCTGGCCATCGTCGGCACCCTGGCCGACTCGCACATCGTCGACGCGCTGCGCACGTTCGAGTCAAGGTTCCCCGAGGCCTCGGTCGAGCTGCGCACCGCGACGAGCCGCGAGGTGAGCGCGCTCGTCCGCGGCGGCGAGGCGTCCCTGGGCCTGCGCTATTTCCCCGACGCCGACCCCAAGCTGGAGTCGATCCCGCTCGGCGTCGAGAAACTCCTGGTCGTGGTGCCGGCCGCGCATCCGGTCACCGCCCGCCGCCTGCCGGACCTGCGGGCGTTCGAGGGCGAGCGGTGGCTGGGCTTCCCGCCCGAGCGGGGCCAGCCCGACTCCTTCGGCCACCTCCTCGACCACCGCTTGCCCGCGTCGGGGCTGGTGGGCGCCCCGATCACCAGGGTCGACAGCCTCACCGCGCAGAAGCGCCTGGTGCAGGCCGGTCTCGGCGTCGCCCTCATGCCGATCAGCAGCGTCCGGGAAGAGCTGCGGATCGGCAGCCTGCGGGCGGTCGAGGTGGCGGACCTGGACGCCGCCCTGCCCGTGGTCGTCATCCGCAGGCGGCGCGGCTACCGGAGCGGGCCGGCGGCGGCGTTCCTGGAGGTGCTGAAGGATTACACGCCCCAGCTGCTGGACTGACCGCCTTCCGCGGGCCGGCTGACGGGCCCGCGTCGGGAGCTCTGGCGGCGGGCTCTCATCGCGGTCGCGAGCGCGTGGTCGTGGTGGCTGCCTCGTCCGCCTCGCCGGCGACCGAGGCGAAGGTGGTGCGGTCGCGTACGTCCAGCTCGCCCGGCGACCGAGGCCAAGGCGGTGCGGTCGCGTACGTCCAGCTCGCCCGGCGACCGAGGCCAAGGCGGTGCGGTCGCGTACGTCCAGCTCGAAGGGCTCCAGGGCGTGGCGTGCGGCGCCCGCCGTCAGCCGCAGGTGCGGGTTCTGACGCGGAGCGCACGCCCGTCGCCCGGCTGCGGCTCCACCGACATGCCGGCCCGGACCAGCGCGCGCACGCAGGCGCCCAGCCCGCCCCCGGCAGGCAGATGCCGCTCGGCGAAGGTGACCAGGAAGACGCCGTCGTGCCCGCCCTCGACGTCGAACCCGTCGGCGCCGCCCGTCGCGGCGCATCCTGACCGGCGCAGGAGCGCGCGGATGCGTTCGGCGTCGCGGTCGCGTTCGCTCCACAGGGGCCGGCCGCCGGCTCCCCGCCCGTACGTGGGCCCCTCGTCCGGCTTGGGGGTGCCCGGGGACCGGCTGCCGGCCGTATGGGGTGCGCCGTGGACGCCCGGCCGATCGTGGTCGCCGCCGGCTGCGGGGCGTCCCCGCCAGATCTTCGCCATGGGTCACCTCCTCGGTCCGCTTCAGGCGGCATCGCCCCTGCCCTGTGCGGCGGGAGCGAAACGGGTCAGCCCGGGGGCGCGCGGTGCTCCACGAGGAGGAGCGCGATGTCGTCGGCGCGCTGGCTGGTGTGCGGGGCGTGGTTGAGCAGGGTGTCGCTGAGCTCGTGGACGGGCTCGCCCGCGGCGCGGCCGAAGTGTTCCGCGAGTTCGCCGATGGCCTGGCCCAGGTCGACGCCGGGGGTTTCGACGAGGCCGTCGGTGTAGAGGGCGAGGACGGCACCCGGCGGGAACGGCACCTGGACGGTGGGGTATTCGGCGTCGCCCTGGACGCCGAGCAGGATGCCGGCGGGCACGTCGATGACCTCGGCGGGCTGGCCCGGCGGGCGCAGCAGGGGCGGCGGGTGCCCCGCGCTGGCGGCCCACAGCGTGCGCAGCCGCAGGTCGAAGTAGATGAGCAGGCAGCTGGTGAACAGGTCGGGATCCAGGTCCATGAGCAGGCGGTTGGTGAGCTTGAGCACGTTGCCCGGGCTCGCTCCCGCGGCCGCGTAGGCGTGGATGGCGGTCCTGACCTGCCCCATGAGCGCGGCGGCCGTGACGTTGTGGCCCTGGACGTCCCCGATGATCGCCGCGGCCTTGGTGTCGCTCAGACGGATCAGGTCGTAGAAGTCGCCGCCGATCCCCACGCCGCGGGTGGCGGGCACGTAGCGGGCGGCCACGTCCAGCCCGTCGATCTCGGGCAGTCTGCGGGGGAGGAGCGAGGTCTGGAGGGTGTGGGCGAGCCGGTCCTTGGTGTCGTAGAGCAGGGCCCGGTCCAGGGCCTGGGCGATGAGCCCGGCCATCGCGACGAGGCTGGCCCGCGTCTCGTCGGTGAACGGGTAGGGCTCGTCGAAGGCGAGCACGCACGCGCCGGCGACGGTGTCCGTCGTGCGCAGCGGCAGGAACGCCCAGGCGGCCATCCCGTCACGGGCCTCGGCTCCCGGATACATCCGGCGCAACTCGTCCACATCGGAGAAGAAGGCGGGGTCACCGGTGCGCAGGACGTGTTGCGCGGGGGCGACGGAGGTCAGCGGCAGGCGGTCGATCCGTTCGAGGACGCCGGGGTCGTAGCCGTGCGAGCCGACGACCTTCAACCTCCCGCCCTCGGCCACCATGATCGCCAGCGCCCCGACGTCGAAGACCGGCATGACGTGGTCGGCGACCATGCCGACGATCTCCTGCACGTTGAGGGCCCGGCTCAGCGTCGCCGCGAGGTGGAGCAGGTTGTAGAAGACGTCCGCGCGGGGCAGGCCGACGTTGTCGGCGCCGGGGGCGTCCTGCCGCCGCGCCGATCGGTCGGCCGCCGCCTCGGTGATGTGCAGGCTGATGCCGGACGGGTCCGGATGCAGGCTGATGTGCAGGGGGCGGCCGGCGGGGCCGCGGACCGCGCAGGACGTGGGCTCCTGGCTGACGGCCGCCGCGCGGCAGCGGTCCTCGAACAGCGGGTCCTTCAGCCACGCCGCCGCCTCCCAGAGCGGCTCGCCCAGCTTGCGCGCCAGGTCCCCGCCGAGCAGGTCGGCCGTCCTCGCGCTGACGAAGGTGAGCCGGCCCTCCAGATCCAGGCCCACGCAGCCGTCACGGAGCCGGTCGAGATAGCCGGCCGCGGCCAGGGCATGGTGCACGTCCGGCACCCCGGCCCACGCGGGGGTGAGGACGCGCGGCTCGTCCCCGGCGCGCGGCGGGTGCCCGTCGCGCGCCGCCTGCCGCATGAGGTCGCCGAGCCTGCGGGTGGCGTGGTCGATGGTGTCCCGCTCGTGGGGGGCGAGTTCCGGCGGGTGCGACGGCGGCCACATCAGGATCAGGGAGCCCCACACGTCCCCGTTCGACTCGATGGGGGTGGCGGCCGCGGCGAACGGGTACGGCAGCGCGATCGCCGTCGCCGGGAAACGGCAGGCGAGCTCCTGGTAGTCCGGCACCCAGATGAGCCGGCGCTCGCGTACGGAGCCCGACACCGGGACGCCCGCGCTCACCCGCACCCGCGTCCACGGCTTGACGATCTGGGCGGGCAGCCCGGTCTCCGTCTCCATGAGCAGCACCTGGCCGTCGTCGGCCAGCAGGTAGACCGCGCCGATGTGCGCCCCTGTGTCGCGTACGGCCTGGGCCAGCACCTCGTCCACCTCGAGGGCATGGTGCGCGGCAGCGCTGACTACGCCGTCCTGCACGGCCTACCTCACTCCGGCCCGTGCCGACGACGTCGCTGCGCTCCCATGACCAGCCATAGGCCAACGGTAAGTGCCCCTACTTCAGATCAAGAACCCGCATTACCGGGTTCTGATGACAAGCTTGCAGAAACTTAGGCGTTTCGGACAGCGGCTACCAAATGCGACGGAAGTCCGGATGGCATGCGGGTGAACGGCGGAAGGCTCCTGCGGGTTCGGCGATGGCCGCCCTGTCCATCCTGGTATCTACTAGGTAGGCGATCATGTTTGGTTTCTCTAGATTTGACGTGATCACGCACCCCCAAGGAGATGTTCACCGTGAAGCGACTTCTCGAAGGAACTCCGCTGCGCGCCGGTGCTGTCACCGTCGCGCTGGCCGGCGGCCTGCTGGCCGCGCCCTCCGCGGGGGCGGCCGCGGCGACCGGCGGGCAGGCGGTCGTCTCGGTGTCGCAGGCGGCCGCCTCGACCGCCGCCGCGCGCCCGCGTAACGGGAAGATCATCTACGACCGCTACACCGGTGGCGGCGGAAGGCTGAAGATCAGGAACGGCACCTCGAAGGACGGCGTCGTCACCCTGGTCAAGGGCAGGACCAAGGCGGTGAGCATCTACGTCCGCGCGCGGTCTTCCGCGAGCATCAACGACGTCAGGAGCGGCACGTACCGGGTCTACTTCACGACCGGCTACCGGTTCGACACGAAGAAGCGCAAGTTCACCAAGAACCCCTCCTACCAGCGGTTCGACCAGCGGCTGAGGTTCACCTCCACCAGCGGCTGGAGCCTGACGCTCAACCCGGTGAGGGGTGGCAACGCCAGGACGCGCTCGGTCAACCCGAAGGACTTCCCGGCCTGATGGCACTTCGTTTTTCATAGTTTACTACGAAAAACGTAGTAGCCTGTGGGCATGGAACTTGGTGTCGCCCTGCCCACGTCCGGTCTGCTGGCCACACCGGCCGGCATAGCCCGCGTCGCCCGTGAAGCCGAACGGCTCGGATACGACGCGGTGTGGACCTACGAGAGACTGCTCCGGCCGACCGCCCCCGTGTCGATGGGGGGCGGCGAGCCGCAGCCGGTGCCGGAGGTCTACCGCCTCACCTACGAACCGCTGGAGACGCTGAGCTACGTGGCCGCGCTCACCGAGCGGGTCAAGCTCGGCACCAGCATCATCGACGCCCTGCTGCACCCGGCCGTCGTGCTGGCCAAGCGGTTCGCCACCCTCGACCAGCTCAGCGGCGGCCGGGTCGTCGCCGGGCTCGGCCAGGGCTGGATGCCGCAGGAGTTCGCCGCCGCCGCCGTGCCCATGAGCCGGATCGGGCCGGGCCGAGGTGGTCGCCGCCATGCGGGCCTGCTGGGGGCCCGACCCCGTCGCATACGACGGGACGTTCACCCAGATCGCCGAGTCGGAGATCAACCCCAAGCCGGTGCAGGCCCGCGTGCCGATCCTGCTCGGCGCCATGACGCCGGCCGGCGTGCGCAGGGCCGCCCGCATCGCCGACGGGCTCAACCCGGTGGCGCTCTCCCACGACATGCTGACCGGCCTGGCCAAGACGTTCAGGGGGGCCGTGGCGGAGGCCGGCCGCGATCCGGAGTCGGTCACCGTCGTCGCCCGGGCCAACGTGCCGCTCACCGCCGACGCGCTGGGCGACGACCGGCCGTTCCTCGGCGGCTCGCCGCGGCAGATCGCCGGCGACCTCGCGGGGCTGGAGGGCGCCGGCATCGACCACGTGCTCTTCTCCAGCTTCGGCCAGGACACGCCGGGCGGGCAGATCGGGCTCGACCGGGCGCTCGACCTCTACGCCGAACTGATCGACCTCGTCAGAGGGTGACGGCCACCGGCTGCCCTCCCGGGCCCGTCGGCCTGGCAGGAACGGGTCTCAGCACTCCGGGCCGGCGCCGGTCGCGCGCTCCTGGGCACAGAGCTCGCCGATGTTGTTGCGATCGGCCCAGGCGTGCAGCTCCTGGAAGGCGTCACGCAGGTCCTCCCCGGCGGGCGTGAGCCGGTAGAGGACCGCCCCCGCCGAGCCGTCGGCCAGGTGCCGCTCCACGAGCCGCGCCGCCGTCAGCTCGCGCAGGCGGTCGGTGAGGAGGCCGTCGGTGATGCCGGGAATCGCCCTGGCCAGCTCGCTGAAGCGGGCGGGCCGGTGCAGCAGCGCCACGATGATCATGCCGTTCCAGCGCTTGCCGAGCACCCTGAACACGTCGGTGAACTGCGCACCACAGGAGACACCCCCGACGCTCTGGTCGGAGGCCGGGCGCTCGGAGACGTGTCCGGACATGACCACCAGCTTACCTTCGGGGCGCGTACCGGGATGGTGCGCCGCTGACGGGCACGCGGGCTGAAGGATTCCGTAAGCGGGCGAGGCCAGAATGGTCCGCGTAGGGAGACGGCGGGGTCCGGCGGCCCGCGACGGAAGGAACTTCAGATGGCGAGCAGGCTCGTGGTTTCGACGTTCGTGACGCTCGACGGGGTCATGCAGGCCCCCGGCGCGCCCGGCGAGGACGACTCCGACGGCTTCCCGTACGGCGGCTGGCTGGCCCCGCACGTGGACGAGGGGTTCAACCGCATCATGGGCGAGCAACTGGAGCGCGCCGGCGGCATGCTGCTGGGCCGCAGGTCGTACGAGATCCTCGCCTCCTACTGGCCCGGCGTGCCGGACGAGGAGGGCGGCGCCACGATCAACGGAATGGCGAAATACGTCACCACGAGGAAGCCGATGACCGCCGAGTGGCGGAACACCGAGGTCCTGGTGGGGGAGGCCGGCCAGACCGTCGCCGACCTCAAGGGGCGTGCCGACGGCGAGATCCTCGTGCAGGGCAGCAGCGACCTCATCCGCTCGCTGCAGGAGGCCGAGCTCGTCGACGAATACCGCCTGCTGGTCTTCCCCTGCGTCCTCGGCCGGGGCAAGCGGCTCTTCGCCGAGGGCACCGCGCCGGCCGGGCTGAGGCTCACCGGGTCGACGACCACCGACGCCGGCGTCGTGTACGTCACCTACGAGCGCGCCGGCAGGCCCGTGCGGGGTTCCGTCGCCTAGCGCCCGCCCCCGTACGCGCTGATCCCGCACAACCGGCAGACCCCGGCCATCGGCACGTCCTCGGTGAGGCTGCGGACCAGCAGCGTCTCGACGCCGAGCAGCATCGCCCTGGCCGTGTCGCGCCGCAGGCAGGCGGTGTCGACGATGAGGCTGAGCTGCCCGGTCTCCGCGGCGGTTCCCACGGTGAAGAACACCTTGAACCGCACCCCTGGCCACGCGTCCGCGACGTGGACGCGGGTCTCGCCCGTGAGCCCGGCCACGTCCTCGTCGGAGCCGAGGCGCGGCAGGTTCGGCCAGGAGCCGGCCCCGCGCCGGTCGTTGAAGAACGCGTCCAGGTCCGGCTCGCGGCCGCGGCGCCGCCCGACCTCCTCCCGCATGGCCTGCATCGCGTACGGGTCGTAGTGCGCGTTGCGGTAGGCCACCAGGGCGTTGCGCTGCGCGGCCCGGCACGTGGCGGCGAAGTCGGTGGCGGGCAGGTCGAGCACGAACAGGCCGTCCTGCCCCACGGTGCCGACCATGGAGCGGGTACGCGCGTCGCGCCGGTTGCTGTGCACCAGCTGCATGACGGCCCGCCGGCGGCCGCTCACCTCGGCGAGGACGGTGGCGCACGCGGCGAGCAGCACGCTGGTCGTGCCGACCGTCCAGCGCGCGGACAGCCGCCCGGCCGCCGCGGCGAGCGCCACCGACTCCATGCCGACTTCGAGGAACCGGGGCTCCTCCGGCTCGCGGGGAGGATGGTCGAACACGTCGAGCGGCACCTCGTCGAGCACGGAGCGCCAGTGGCGGATCGAGCGCGCGGAACGCGCCTGGAACACCTCCTCGCGCTCCAGGGCCGCCTGGTCCATGGGCTGCCACGCGGGCGGCGGCAGCTCCTCGCCTCGCAGCAGCGCCCGCCACTCCGCGGAGAGCAGGCTCAGCGCCTGGAAGTCCACCGCCAGGTGGGAGAAGACGAACGCCAGCGCCTTCGGCCGGCCGCCGTCCATCACGACCACGCAGCGCAGCGGCAGGTCCTCGCCGTGCGCGAAGACCGTCCTGCCCAGCTCGCCGGCGATCCGCTCGGCCGCCTGCAACGGGCGTTCCCGCCCGGACTCCACCAGGTCCACGGCCAGCTCGCCGCCGCGCGCCACCCGCTGGACGGGTCCGCCCGGCGTGGCGGCGAACGTGGTGCGCAGGCTCTCGTGGCGTTCGAGCAGCGCGCGCAGCGCCCGCAGCACGGCGGCCAGGTCGCGCCTGCCGTGGACGGGCAGCACCCACGGGCAGTTGAGGAACGACTGGCTGTCGCCCATCAGGTGCACGGCCCGCCACATCAGCCGCTGCCCCCACGTCAGGGTCGCCTCGCCGTCCCGCGGCCCGCTGAACGGCACCGTCGCGCTCCCGGTCACGCCGCGTCTCCTTCCAGCAGCGACGCCAGGGCGGTGGCCAGCGTGCCGACGTGCTCGAAGGTCGGCAGCTCGCCGCGCAGATCGATGTCGACGCCGTACGCGTCCTCGATCTCGTCGATGAGGTGGATGCGCGCCAGCGAGGTGAGGCCGAGCGCCGAGAGCGGGTGCTCGCCCGCCAGCACCTCCTCGGCGCTGATCCCGCCGCCGGACACGCCGGCGATCATGTCCGCCAGCTCCCGCTCCAGCCGCCCGGCGTCCGCCGTCACCGCGCACCCCCGAGGGAGCCGCCCGCGGCGTCGTCCTGGCGCAGCCGCACGCTGCGCGGCCGCATGTCGCGCCAGACCTGGTCGATGTGGCTCAGGCAGTCGTCCTTCGAGCCGGCGAACCCCTCGGCCCGCCAGCCGTCGGGGGGCTGCCGGTCGGCCGGCCACAGCGAGTACTGGTCCTCGTCGTTGACGACCACCTGGTGTCGTTCGGTCACGGTGCTGCCTCCGTCGTCGTCTTTGGGGTGGTGGAGCCGCGCAGGGCCTGGACGCCGACCAGGTCGTCGGCGATGGCGTCGGGCACTTCGTGGTCGAAACGGGCCAGCGCCGGGATCCGCATCGCGATCAGCGTGACCGCCAGGATGGCGACGCCGAAGAGCACGTACATGAAACCGATGCCGCGGCCGGGCCCCGTGCCGATGAGCGCGCCGACGGTCGGCGCGAGCGGGCCGCCGTCGAGGAGCAGCGGGTCGAGCACGGAGGCGGCGTACGGGGCGACGAGGCCGAAACCGATGGGCAGCGTGGACCAGGCGATGAGCGTGTTCATGGCGAACACCCGGCCGTGGAACCGCTGGGGCACCTTGACCTGCACGATGGTGGCGTAGATGCCGTTGAGCAGGGTGAGCCAGGCCGTCATGCCACACACGCCGACGGCGATCACGGCCAGGTCGGCGCGCACGCCGGTGAGCAGGCAGAAGACGCCCAGGGCCAGGGTGCACAGCAGCACCCCGCGCAGCCGCAGGCGGCGCGGGCCACCCCAGACGATCATGATGAGCGCGCCCGCGAACGTGCCGACTCCCGCCAGGAAGGAGATCCTGCCCACGTCGGGGAGCCCGGCGAACGACAACACCAGCGGCCCGAACATCAGCAGCAGCGGCGAGAGGAACACGTTCAGCACGACGAAGAACAGCAGCATGCCGACGAAGCCGCGGTGGCCGAGCGAATAGCGCAGCCCGCCCAGGATCTCCGCCGGGACGGTGCGGCGGGGCACCGCCGCCGCCCCCCGTCGCAGCCGCCGCGCCATCAACTCCTGCTTGGCGTCGGACAGGGCATCCGAGCTCGTCACGGACCCTCCTCCACGTCGCGCGCCTCGCTCACCTGGGCGTGTCGCTCGCCTGGGCCACCTCGGTCACCGGTGGGGTGTCGCTCGCCTCGGTGCGCCGTCCGTCCGGGCGCCTCGCTCATCCCGGCACCTCCGTCTCCAGCAGGCGGGTCGCCTCCGCGTCCGACAGGCCCGACAACTCCTCGATCAGCAGGCTCTCGACCGCGGCCGCGAGCCCGGCTACGGTCGGCTGGTCGAACAGCGTGCGGATCGGCACGTCGACCTCGATCGCGTTCCGCAGCAGGGCCGCCGCCCTGGTCGCCAGCAGCGAGTGGCCGCCGAGGGCGAAGAAGTCGTCCAGCGCGCCGATCCGGCCGGCGTCCACGCCGAGCACCTGCGCCCACACCTCCGCCACCAGCGTCTCGGCGTCCGTGCGCGGCGGCACGTGAACAGGGGCCGGCTCGGGACCGGCCTGCGGCAGGGCGGCCAGGTCCACCTTTCCCGCGATCGTCAGGGGCAGCGCGTCCAGGCGTACCCAGCCGCCGGGCACCAGGTGGGGCGGCAGGGTCGCCGCCAGGCGGCGGCGCAGCTCGTCCGGCTCGGCCGGCCCGGTCACGTACGCCACCAGGCGCTCACCGTCCGCCGTCACCGCCGTCTGGCGCACCCCCGGGCAGGCCAGCAGCGCCGCCTCCACCTCGCCGGGCTCCACCCGGAAGCCGCGCACCTTCACCTGGCCGTCGAAGCGGCCCAGGAACTCCAATTTCCCGTCCGGCCGCCACCGCACCCGGTCCCCGGTCCGGTACAGCCTGGCCCCCGGCAGGCCGTACGGGTCGGGCACGAACCGCTCGGCGGTCAGCGCGGGGGAGCCGGGATAGCCCCGGGCCAGCCCGGAACCGCCCAGGCACAGCTCGCCGGGGACACCGGGGGGCACCGGCTCCCCGTCCGGCCCGAGCACGTGCGTGGTCGCGCCGCCCACCGGCCGGCCGATCGGCGGGCGGCGACCGGTGTCCGCCGCGCCGAGGACGGCCGCCGTGGCGACGATCGTCGCCTCCGTCGGCCCGTACGTGTTGACCAGCCCGACCCGGTCGCCGAAGCGGTCCCGCCACCTCGCCACGGCCGCGGCCTGCGCCTGCTCGCCACCGATGATCATCAGCCGCAGCGCCTCCGGCCAGGTCACGTCGTCGAGGTCCTCGGTGAGCCGGTGCCAGTAGGCGGTCGGCAGGTCCAGCACGGTGACCTGGCGGCCGGCCTGGGTGCGCAGCACGTCCGGCAGGGTGAGGGCGCCGCCGGGAAGCAGCAGCACGGCCGCGCCCGCCGCCAGCGCCGGGTACAGCTCCTCCGCGTGGGCGTCGAAGCCGAGCGACGCGAACTGCGCGACCCGGTCGTCCGGGCGCAGTCCGTACGCCTCCCGCATCCAGCGCACCCGCGCGGCCAGGGCACCGTGCTCCACCAGCACCCCCTTCGGCGTGCCGGTCGAGCCGGAGGTGTAGATCACGTACGCGGGGTCGCCGGGCTCGACGCTCTCCCACCCGCCGAGCCACCGGTCGTCCCCGCTGCCCGACCAGCCGGCCGGGACGAGCACGGGAACCGTGCCGCCCTGCAGCCGAGGCGCCAGCGTGGCGTCGCTCACCACCAGGCGGGCGCCGCTGTCGGCGATCAGGAAGGCGAGCCGCTCGACGGGATGGCCGGGATCGAGCGGCAGGTACGCTCCGCCCGCCCGCCAGACGGCCAGCAGCGCCGCCACCGCGTCCACCGACCGTGGCAGGCACACGCCGACCACGCAGCCGTCGGCCACCCCGCGCCGTCGCAGCGCCGCCGCCAGCCGCGCCACCCTGGCGTCCAGCTCCGCGTAGCTCACCCGCTCCTCGCCGCACACCAGCGCCGTGGCCTCGGGAGCGGTGGCGACGACTCCCGCGAAGAGCGCCGGCACCAGCCCGGCCGCCGCGTCACCCGGCTCCAGCCCGCCGTGGGCCGCTTCCAGCACGTCGTGACCCGGTACCAGCGTGCCGTGAACCGCCTCCGGCACGTCGCGACCTTGCTCCAGCGCGCCGTGTCCTGACCTCAGCCCGCCGTGATCCGGTTCCAGCTGGTCGTGATCCGGTTTCAGCGCGTGGTAAGGCGGCGCGGTGGCGTTCGCGGCCAGGACGGCCGCGTCGGCGCCGGTCAGGAGCGGCAGCCGCGAGACGGGGGTGCAGGGTGCGTCCGCGATGCCTCGCAGGAGCACGGCGAACCGTTCCGCCAGGCTCTCCGCGGTGACCGCGTGGAACATGGTGGCGTCGTAGCCCAGCACGGCGCGCAGGCCATCGTCGTCCCGCCACGTCTCCAGGGCGAGCGGGAACTTGGCCTGCCGATACCCGCCGTCGAACAGCCGCACCTCCAGATCGCCGATTCGCTCGGGCGGGGTGCCGTCACCCGCCTGGCTGTGCAGGATGATCATGGTGGACAGCAGCGGGTTGCGATGGAGGTCGCGCGGCACGCCCAGCTCGCCGATGAGCCGTTCGAACGGCACGGTGCGGTGGGTGTGGGCGTCGAGCACGCTGCGGCGGGTGGCGGCCAGCAGATCGCGGAAGGCCGGATCGCCCGAGAGGTCGCCGCGCAGCACCAGGGTGTCGGTGAGGTAACCGATGACCGGCTCCAGCTCCACCCGGTCGCGGGACGCCCACGGCGTGCCGACCAGGACGTCGCTCTGGCCGGTGTGCCGGGCCAGCAGTACCTGGTAGGCGGCGACCAGCACCATGAAGAGGGACGCGCCGTGCTTCTGCGCCAGCCGTTCCAGGCGCTCCACGACGTCCTCGGGGATCCGGAACGGGTGGAAGGCGCCCTCAGGCCGCTCCCCGCCCGGCTCGTCGGCGGGCAGCTCCAGCAAGGGCGGGCCGGCCAGGCGGCGCCGCCAGTACTCCAGCGACTCCTCGGCCGCCGCGCCGGACTCCCGTTCCCGCTGCCACAGCGCGACGTCGCCGTACTGCACGGGCAGCGGGGCGAGGCGGGGCTCGCCCCCCTCGACCCTGGCCAGGTAGAGGGCGAACAGGTCGTCGAACAGCACGCCCAGCGACGCGCCGTCGGCGATGATGTGGTGCAGGACGAAGCAGAGCACGTGGTCGTCGCGGCCGAGCGCGAGCAGGCTCACCCGCAGCGGCGGCGACCCGGCCAGGTCGAACGGCGCGTTGGTGCGCTCGGCGACCAGCCGCCTGGCCCGCTCCTCCGCGCCTGGCGAGCCGGTCAGGTCGAGGCGTTCGACCGGCACGGGTCCCGGCGGGTGGACCACGGTGGCCGGCTCGCCGTCGACGTCGGCGAACGACGTGCGCAGGCTCTCGTGCCGCGCCACCACGGCGTCCAGCGCGGCCTGGAGCGCGCCGGTGTCGAGCGCGCCGCGCAGCCGCAGCACGAGATACATGGTGTACGACGCGTCGTCCGGGTCGAACCGCTGCAGGAACCACAGCCGCTCCTGCGCGGACGACAGCGGCGGACTCGTCCCCGCCGGCCTGGGCCGTATCTCGTGCTGAACGGCGTCCCCCTCTTCGCCGGCCTCGGCCTCCTCCCCGCGCAGGCGGACGATCTCCTCGACGATCCCGCCGATGGTGGGGTCGTCGAAGAAGGCGTCCAGCGACACCTCGACGCCGAGCCTCTCGCCGATCCTGGCGGTGATCTGGGTCATGGTGAGCGAGTGGCCGCCGAGGTCGAAAAGGTCGTCGCCGGTGCCGATCCCGTCCACGTCATCCAGATCAAGGACCTCCCCCCAAATCCGGCGAACCACCTCAACCACCTCGACCCGATCGGTCGTCCCAGCCCGATCCGCCACCCCGGGCGGGTCCGCCTCCCCGGCCTGGTCGGACTCCCCGGCCTGATCGACCACCTGGGGCGGGTGCCCCTTCCCGGTCCGGTCCGCCTTCTCGACCTGATCGACCACCTGGGGCGGGTGCCCCTTCCCGGTCCGGTCCGCCTTGCCGGCCTGATCGACCACCTGGGGCTGCTCCGCCCTCCCGGTCAGGTCGGCCTCCCTGGTCCGGTCGGCATGATCGGGCTGGTCGGGGTTGGTTTCACCCGCCCGGTCGATCTTCCCGGTCGGGTCGGCCTCGCCGGTCGGGTTGGGTTTCCCGTTCGGGTCGGCTTCGTCGGTACGGCCGGCTTGGTCAGCTTGGTCTGGTTGGTGGGGGTGGTTGGTCTCACCTGCCCGGTCGGTCACCACGGTCGGCTCGGGTTCCACAGGTGGGTCGGTCCGCCTGGTCGGGTCGATCCTCCCGGTCGGGTTGGCCTCGCCGGTCGGGTCAGCCTGTGTGGGCCGGTCGGCCTGACGGGGCCGGTTGGCCTGACTGGCCACGTGGGGCGCTTCGGCTCGGGTGGCGTCGGAGCCCTGGGCTTCGACCGTCCCGTGCAGCGCCGGACCGGCCTTTCCGACCGGAGCCGCCTCCTCGGACGGGGCGCCGGCCGGGAGGGTCAGGGCCCTGCCCGCCGACTGTGGAAGGGCCGCGCGGTCGAGTTTGCCGACGGGGGTCAGCGGGGGCTCGTCCAGCGGGACGTAGGAGGCGGGAAGCATCGCGGGCGGCAGGGTACGGCCCAGGTGGGCGGCCAGCACGGCGGGCTCCGGGGCCTCGCCGGGTGCGGGCACGACGTACGCGATGAGGCGGTGATCGTCCGGACCCTCGCCCCGGACGATCACCGCCGTCTCGGCGACCTGGGGGTGCTCCCGCAGCCGCGACTCGATCTCGCCGAGCTCGACCCGGTGGCCGAGCAGCTTGACCTGCCCGTCCGCCCGGCCGAGGAACTCGATCTCGCCGTCGGCCCGGTAGCGGGCCAGGTCGCCGGTTCGGTACAGGCGCGCGCCGGGCGGCCCGTACGGGTCGGGGACGAAGCGTTCGGCCGTGCGGCTGGGCCTGCCCCGGTAGCCGCGCGCCACACCGGCGCCGCCGACGCACAGCTCGCCCGTGACGCCCACCGGCACCGGCCGCAGTCTCGCGTCGAGGATGTAGACCCGGGTGTTGGCGATGGGCCGGCCGATGGTGACCGTCTCCCCCGGCTCTCCCGCCGTGCTCCAGATGGTCGTCTCCGTCGGGCCGTACACGTTGACCACCCGGTCGAAACGGGCGCGCAGCTCGGCGGCGAGCCGGGGTGGCAGCGCCTCGCCGCCCGCGAGCGCGGTCGTCCCGGTGAGCCCGCCGGACAGCAGCAGCCGCCAGACCGACGGGGTGGCCTGCACGTGCGTGACGCCCTGCTCCGAGGCCAGCCGGGCGAGCGCCACGGGTCCGCGTACGGCGCCGCGCGGGGCGACGACCACCCGGCCGCCGGTGATCAGCGGCAGGTAGAGCTCCAGGGCGCTGATGTCGAACGCGGGTGAGGTGAGGGCCAGCCAGGTGTCGCCGGGCCCGGCGCCGAGCCGGTCGCGCATCGCGAGCAGCAGGTTGGCCAGGTTGCCGTGGCTGACCTCGACCCCCTTCGGCCGGCCGGTCGAGCCGGAGGTGTAGATCACGTACGCGAGGTCCCCGGCCGACGGCGGCCGGGTCGGCGGCGGGTCGAGCGGGCCGGGCTCCGGGTCGTCGCTCACGGCCAGCACGGGCGCCGGCAGGTATCCGGCCGCGGTGGTCTCCGACAGCAGCAGCCGGGGCCGGGCGTCGGCCACGATCATCGACAGCCGTTCCGCCGGGTGGCCGGGGTCGAGCGGCAGGTAGGCGGCGCCGGCCTTCTGCACGGCGAGCAGGCAGACCGGCAGCATGGCAGAAGGCTGCAGGTGTACGGCGACCAGCTCGCCGCGCCCGACGCCCGCCTGCCGCAGCCGGTGGGCGAGCCGGTCGGAGGCGGCGTCCAGCTCGGCGTAGGTGAGCGAGCGGCCCTCGAACGTCACGGCGGGCGCGTCGGGGCCGGCGCCCACCTGCGTGGCGAACAGGCGCAGCAGCGTGGCCTCGGCGGGGTAGGCGGCCGCGGTGTCGTTCCACCCGGCGAGCATCAGCTCCCGCTCCTCGCCGGGCAGGACGTCCAGGTCGGCCAGGCGGAGGCCGGGGTCGCCGGCCGCGTGGCGCAACAGCGCGCGCAGGCCGCCGGCGAACCGGTCCGCGGTGTCGCGGTCGAGCGCCGCCGGGTCGAAGCGCAGGCTCGTGGCCAGCCCGTCGGGACCGTCGACGAACTGCAGGTGCAGGGGGTTGCGTGACCCTCCCGCGAACATCGTGCGGTCCACCGTGACGTCCAGGCCGGGGAACTCCGGCTCGGGCGCCGCCTCCCGCCTGCGGTAGCTGATCGACACGGGGAGGACGGCAGGCGGGCCGCCGAGCGCACGGGCGGGCGGCACCTCGCGGAAGCGGTAGAGCTCGCGCAGCTCGGCCCGTACGGCGCGGACGTGCTCGTGGAACGTCTGGCCGCCGGACGGCCTGGACAGCACGGGCAGCTCGTTGACGAACGGGCCGATGTGGTCGCGGGTCGCGGCCCCGCGCGTGGTCACATCGACCGCCACCGCCACCGTCTCGACGCCGCCCTCGGCGCGGCTTTCAGCACGGTCCCCAGCACCGCGCCCGGCACGGTCCCCAGCACCGCGCCCGGCACGGTCCCCAGCACCGCGCCCGGCACGGTCCCCGGCACCGTCGGCGCGGTCCCCAGCACGGTCCCCGGCACCGCCCTCGGTACCGCGCCCGGTGTCGCTTTCGGTGTCGCTCTCTGGGCTGCTCACAGTGTCGCCTCCTGGGCCGTACCGGAACAGGAGCGCGTGCACGGCGGCGAGCAGTACCTCGAAGGTCGTCGCGCCGGCCGCCCTGGCCACCTCGTCGGCGTGCCCGCCCAGCTCGTGGTCGAGGCCGGCGTCGATCTCCATGCCGGCCCCGAACCGGGCCGCGGTACGCAGCGGGCCCGGCAGCACGATCCCGGCGGGCGCCACCCGGCGCCGCGCCCAGAACTTTCTGGCGCCGGGCAGCGCGGCCGCCGCCCGCTCGTGCTCGGCGGCGGCCGCCTCGGTGAACGGCAGCGGCGGTAACCGGGGGTCGTCCCCGTCGCGCCGGGCGGCGTAGCAGCGGGCCAGGTCGCGCACCAGGATGTCCTTCGAGATCCCGTCGAAGACCAGGTGGTGGGCGACGAACAGCAGCAGGTGCCGCTCAGGCCCGGCCGGCGCGAGGGTGAACCTGGCGGTCGGCCCTTTCTCCAGGTCGAACGGGCGGGCGATCTCGTCCCTGACCAGCCGATCGAGGGCGTCGGGGCAGCGGCCGGGCAGGTCGGCGACCGTCACGGGCGGCTCCGCGGCGACGGCCTGGCGGAGCCCGTCACGGTCCTGCGCGACGGTGGTGGCCAGCACCGGGTGCCGGGCGGCCACGTCGGCGCACGCGGAGACCAGAGCGGCCACGTCGAGGTCACCGTCGAGCCAGAGGGCGAGCGGCATGTGGTACGCCGGGCCGGCGCCCATGCGCTCGCCGATCCATATGCCCTGCTGGGCGAACGAAGCGGGAAGGGTTTCCTGGCGGTGCGTCATGTGCGTCTCTCTGTTTCCATCCGCTGGCCGGTCGCCAGGGGTTCTCACGTGGAGCCGGCCGGCGGAGGCGCGTCCGCGGGGCCGAGCAGGTCGAGGAGCCGGGGCTTCACCACCTTTCCGACGTGGTTCTTCGGCAGCTCGGGCAGGAACAGCAGCCGGCTCGGCAGCTCGTGCCGGGCGAGCCGGTCCAGCAGGAACGCGCGCAGGTCCGCGGCCGTGACGGGGTGGCGGGTGACGACGGCGGCACCGGGCACGCGGCCGAGCACCGGGTGCGGGATCCCGACCACGGCGGCCTCGGCGACCGCGGGGTGCTCGTACAGCGCGGCCTCCACCTGGAGCGTGGAGACCTTGTGCGCGCCCGACTTGATGACGTCGCTCTCCCTGTCGACCAGGTAGAGGTAGCCCTCCTCGTCGAGGTAGCCGACGTCGCCCATGCGCACCCAGCCGTCCTTGAAGACGTCGTCGCTCAGCCGGCGGTCCCGGTAGTAGGCGCGGGTCCCGGCGGGGGAGCGCAGCCAGACCTCGCCCTGTTCGCCGGGCCCGGCGGGCCCGCCGTCCTGGCCGACGATCCTGAGCTCGCCGCCGGACGTGGGGCGGCCCACTGACGCGGGCCTGGCCGGATCCACGATCATCACGGTCTGCGCGGGTACCGCCTCGGTGGAGGTGTAGTAGTTGACGATCGTCGCTTCCGGGAACGCCTCGGCCATGCCCGCGGCCACGGCGGGGGGCAGGCCGGCCGCGGTGGAGCCGAGGAGGCGCACGCTCGACAGGTCGTACTTCTCCCGCACCCCGGCGTTGAGCAGCTCGATGGCCATGGCGGGCACCACGAACACCGTGCCCACGCGGTACGACTCGATCAGCCGGGCGAAGCGGGCCGGCGTGAACAGCGGCAGGGTGAGGGCGGCGGGGCGGGCGTCCAGGGCGTTGACGAGCATGGTCTGGGCGGCGTTGCTGCCGATCGGGAACGCGTGCAGGAAGTGCCGCGAGTGGGCGAGCTTGCGGCGCCGGGGGTTCGTGGAGACGCCGTAGGCGAGGTTGGCGTGGGTGGCGCCGACGCCCTTGGCCCGCCCTGTCGTGCCGGAGGTGTAGATGATCTGTGCCAGCGCGCCGGGGGCGACGCCGCGCCGTACGGGGGCGTCGTCGCCGTTCAGCTCGTCCGGGACGGCTCGCCATTCGCCCACGTCCGGAGGCTCGGCGCCGGGGCCGTGCAGGACGGCGGTCACGGAGCAGTCCGTCAGCGCGTGCCGCACCTCGGCGGGTGCCAGCCGGCCGGACAACGGGACGGCGACGCATCCGGCCCGCATGACGCCGCACCAGGCGGCGGCGAAGTCGATCCAGTCCCGCTCGTCGAACAGCAGCCCGACCCGGTGGCCGGCGGTCAGACCCCGGTCGATCAGCGCGTGCGCGACGGTGTTGGCGCGACGGTCCCAGTCGCCGAAGGAGAGCTCCCGCGCTCCGGCCACCACGAGCGCGGGGCGGTCCGGCTCCTCCTGGGCGCGCCGTGCGAGCACGTCGGGGAGCGTGAGCCCGGGGTCGTGACCTATCACGATCGTTCACCGAAAAGTTTCGACACCATGACCCGTTCCCTGCTCGGCCGTCCGCCGGGGCGATCCGGTGCCGCGGGTGTTCCGGACCGCTCTTCTCCGGCAGGATAGGCAACAGGAGGCCGATGCAACAGGGAAAATTTTATTCTTCTTCCGAAACTTTCGGTTCGCAGTTGCCGCTCAGCGGTGCCTGACCTTTCTCAGGTCGTGGGTCCTGACGCGGTGGCGGCAGCCGTCCCACGCGATGCGGCCCAGGTTGATGTGGCCGGTGCAGAGCCGGAAGCCGGTGATCCTGGTGAGCCAGGTACGGCGCGTCCGGCAGCCGCCCTGGGGCGCCTGGGCGGTCCACTCCTGGTCGCGGGTGGTGGTGTACTCGGCCCTGATGGAGGTGTCGTCGCGGACCTTGTCGCACACGGTGATCCGTTTGCGGTCGGCGTCCACGACGACGGAGCCTTCGCGCGCGTCATAGGTGGCCACCCGGGGCCCGTCGCCCGCCATGGCGGGGGTGGCGGCCAGAGCGACTGCCGCCGCGGTCGCCACGGTCGCGGTGAGGACGCGCTCGAGCATGTCTGACTCCTTGTCCGCAAGAGCCCGGAACGCTCGCCGTGTCGTGGGTGTTGGTTCCGCTCCGGGAAGAAAGGCGTGAACTCACCCACTGTGACCGCCATGAGGGGAGAAGTCCCGCAGGTCGGCACCCTCCCGATGGGGCTTGGCCAACACTTGGCCGGTCCGGCGGACGGCCCGGGTGCTCTATGCCGGGAGCAGGACGACTCGTGTCACTTTCGTAAGCCGCCCCGGAGAGGCTACTTCTGCTCCTGCGGATGGGTGGCCAGGGCCTCGACAGTCACGTCCATCCACTTCCACATCGGCAGCGACGTCAGCGCGTCGTGCAGCTCGGCCGGGTCGCCCGCCTCATAGAGGCCGACGGTGGCGTTGCGGCCGGGAACCCGCCACAGCCGCTTGAGTATGCCGGCGTCGCGCAGCTCCTGGGCCCGCTCGCGTTCGGCCCTCCGCAGGCGGTCGCGGGTGTGGTCGGGCGTGTCGGGCGGCAGCAGGTTCTCCGTGCGCACCAGGAATTCCATGGCTCTCCTCCTGGTACACCAGTAGAACCGGATGCGTGAGCGCGTGTCGTCGGGCATCGGAACCGGCTGCACCGCGACAAATGTCCGTTGTGGCGGCGGCCTCCAACACGATAGGCGCCGGGCTCTAGGTCGAATGACGTAGAGCATGCCGGACGTCACGACGTTCCGGCACGGGCCGGGCACTCCTACTGTCCTTCGTGACGGCTAACGGATATTCGCGATGAATGAGGACCGAAGGAGAAGCCGCGATGAGTCTGCTGGTGATCAGCGCGCACGCGGGCGACTTCGTCTGGCGCGCCGCCGGAGCGATCGCGCTGGCCACGTCCCGGGGCGAGCGCGCGAAGGTGCTGTGCCTGACGTACGGCGAGCGCGGCGAATCGGCGAAGGCCTGGCGTGAGGGCAGGACGCTGGAGGAGATCAAGGACATCCGGCGCACGGAGGCGACCGGCGCGGCCGAAGTGCTCGGGGCCGAGATCGAGTTCCTCGACGCCGGCGACTACCCGCTGCTGGAGTCGACGGAGCTGGTCGACCGGATGGTCCGCGTCTACCGCGAGGTCAACCCGTCGGTCGTGCTGACCCACCCGCTGGCCGACCCGTACAACCAGGACCACCCCGCCGCCGCCCGCATGGGGTTGCAGGCCCGGGTCCTCGCGCAGGCGATCGGCTACGACGCGCCGGGCGAGCCGCTGGGCGCGCCGCCGGTGTTCTTCTTCGAACCGCACCAGCCCGAGCAGTGCGGCTTCAAGCCCGACGTGCTGCTCGACATCACGCCCGTGTTCGACACCAAGCGCAAGGCCATGGAGTGCCTGCCCGCGCAGCAGCACATGTGGGACTACTACACCGACCTCGCCAGACGCCGCGGCGTCCAGGTCAAACGCAACGCCGGCCCCAACCTGGGCCTGCCGCACACCACCATGGGCGAGGCCTACATGCGCCTCTACCCGCAGGTCACGGACGTGCTGGCATGAGGACGGTCATCGTCACCGACCCGCCGCGCGCCGACGGCGAGCAGGTCGCCAAGCTCGCCGGGTACGGCGTGGCCACCGTCCACGAGGCCCTGGGCCGCACGGGCTTCCTCGGCCCGCAGCTGCGGCCCACGCACCTCGGCTCGCGCATCGGCGGCACCGCCGTCACCGTGCTCTGCTGGCCGGGGGACAACCTGATGATCCACGCGGCGGTCGAGCAGTGCCGCTCAGGCGACGTGCTGGTCGTGACCACCACCTCGCCGTGCGGCGACGGGATGTTCGGGGAGTTGTTCGCCACCGCGCTGCAGGATCGCGGCGTACGCGGGCTCGTCACCACCGGCGGCGTGCGCGACGTCGCGGAGCTGCACGCCATGGGCTTCCCCGTCTGGTCGGCCGCCGTCAGCGCGCAGGGCACCGTCAAGGCCACGCCGGGCTCGGTCAACGTGCCGATCACCGTGGGCGGGCAGCTGGTCAGGCCCGGCGACGCGATCCTCGCCGACGACGACGGCGCCATGGTCGTGCCGCGCCAGGACGTCGAGCGGGCGCTCGACCGCGCGCAGGCCCGCCTGGACAAGGAGGAGGCCACGCGCGCCGCGTTCCGCGCCGGCGAGCTCGGGCTCGACCGTTACGGGCTGCGCGCCGAGCTCGCCGAGCTCGGCGTCACGTACGTCACCGCGGAGGAGTACGGCCTGTGACCGCCGGTTCGGGCGGCACCGGCTGACCCTTCCCGCCGGCGGACCGGCGCGCATGGCAAGATGATGCGGCCGGGGGGAGGGGAGGACAGGTGCGTCGTGTGGTGGCGGCGGCGGTCGTGGCGATCGCCCTGGCCGCGGGATGCGGCAACCCCGGAACCGCGCCGGAGCCGAGCGCCGGACCCACGAGCGCCGGACCCACGAGCGCCGGACCCACGAGCGCCGGGCCCACGAGCGCCGGGCCCACGAGCGCCGGGCCGGCGAGCGCGGAGCCGGCCGGCGGTGCGGTGGTCTCGCTCACCTTCGACGACGGCCTGCGGCGCCAGGAGCAGATGGCCCGGGAGCTGACCGAGCGCGGCATGGCCGGCACCTTCTACGTCCACAGCACCCGCGTCCAGGCCGACGGCTACCTCGACCGTGCCCAGCTGACGCGCATGGCGCGGGCGGGGCACGAGATCGGCGGGCACACCCGCACCCACGCCCGGCTGCCCGAGCTCCACCCCGACGAGCAGCGCAGAGAGGTGTGCGGTGACCGCGCTGGGCTGGCCGCGCTGGGCTTCACCGCGAGATCGTTCGCCTACCCGTTCCACGCCGTCGACGCGGCGGCCGAGGCCGTGGTGGAGGAGTGCGGCTACAGCAGCGGCAGGGGCCGGGCGGGCGCCGCCGCTGAGCGGACCGCGCCGGCGGACCCGTACAACCTGAGGACGCCGCTGTCGGTCGGCGCGCGCACCACGCTCGCGCAGGCCCAGGAATACGTGATCGCGGCCGAGCGGCGCAAGGGCTGGGCGATCCTCGTCTTCCACGACTACTGCGCCGGGTGCGGCCCGCTGGGGGTCGACCCCGAGCTGTTCACCGGGCTCCTCGACTGGCTGCGGGGCCGCGCGGTCGCCGTGCGCACCGTCGGCGACGTCATCGGCGGCGACGCGCGGCCCGTGCCGCCGGTCAGGGCGCCGTCGATCGTGCTGAACGCCTCGCTGGAGAACTATTTCGGCAAGGAGGGGCTCCCCGACTGCTGGCAGCTCGACGGGAGATCCGCGAAGGCCACGTTCGGCCGGGTGGCGGGCGCGCGCAGCGGGCGCTGGGCCGGCCGCGTCGAGGTGACCGGGAGCGACCCGGCACGGCTCAGGCTGGCGATCAGGCAGGACGACGGCGCGTGCGCGCCCACGCCGGGCGGCACCGAGGCCCCGGCACTGTCGGTCTGGTACACCTCGACCGCCCCCGTACGGTTCGCGGTCAGCACGCGGTCGGGCGACGGGGTGTGGGCGGGCTGGACCACCGGCCCCGAGTTCCCCGCCACGCGGGCCTGGCGGCAGGCCACCTGGAAGCCCCGGCTGCCGGACGCCGCGGGGATCAGCTTCGGCCTGGTGCTGGCGGCGCCGGGTCAGGCCACCTTCGACGACTTCGCGCTGCGCTGAAGCACGTTCGCGAAGGCGGCCAGCGCGTACTCCGGGTGCGTGCGCTCGCGCACCAGCGAGGTCGTGCTCAGCAGCGCGGCGCGGAAGTCGCGGTCCGACAGCGCCTTGAGCGCCTTGGCCGCCGCGGTCGCCCAGTCTCCTGGCGGGTAGAGCGCCTCCTCGGGGAGGATCTCGGGCAGCGCCCCGACCGACGGGGCGATCACCGGGCAGCCCCGCACCAGCGCCTCGGCGACCGACATGCCGAACGACTCGTCGGTCGTCGTCGAGACGGTCAGGCCGCCGCTCGCCCCGATGGCGGAGTAGAGGGCGGGCATCTGGTCGTAGTCGACGCGCGGCAGCCAGCGGGCCGCGCCGAGGGCTGGCGAGGCGGCGAGCTTCGTGGTCAGCGCGGACACCTCGCTCGCCGGGGCGGTGTACCCGCCGACGAGCAGCGGCGTGACCCTGGGACGCGCGGAGGCGATCCGGTCGAGCAGATCGGCGGCGGCCCGCCAGCGCTTGTGCCCGTCCAGCTTGCCGATCCAGGCCACCGGCGTGGAGTCGAGCGCGGGGGGGACGGTCTCGGCGTACCAGCGCTCGTCCAGGCAGTTGGGCACCACGCTGATCGGCGACAGCCCCAGCGCTCCCAGCTTGGCGCGCATGTACTCGCTCACGGTCACGAAGTGGCCGGGGCTGACGGAGAGCTCGCCCAGGTAGGACAGGTTCGCCGTGGTGGTGTGCACCTCGAGGATCAGCGACCCGGGGGAGCCCGCGCGCTGCCACGCCGACAGGAAGCTGGGGCTGTCGATCACGACGAGCACGTCGGGCGCGGCCTGCCTGATGGCGGCCTCGCGGGCCTCGTCGGTGGCCGCCACCCTGGCCACGCCCGGCGGGAAGTGGCCGACCATGCCGTGGTCGGCCTCGTAGAGCACGCCGATCTCGAACTCGGCCGAGAAGTGCGTGTAGCGGTTGAGCAGCTGGGTCGACACCCCGCCGATCACGCCGTAGCGGTAGCAGAACAGCACCTTCACCGGCACTCCAGCAGCGTCAGCAGCCCCTCGCGGCCCTTGCGCGCGACACGCTCGGCCATCTCGGAGTACGCGTCCACCCGGCACTCCCAGGTGTTGACCGCGAGCCAGGCCCGGATCTCGGCGGCGTCGGGTGCCGTTCCGGCGACCTGCGGCAGCGCGGCGACGAACTCCGCCGCGGACTCGGTGACGTGGACGCCCGGGTAGCCGGCGCACTGCGGGAAGTACGTCGTCAGCACCGGCAGGCCGAGATGGAGGTACTCGTACACCTTGATCGGGTCGACGGCGTCGGCCAGCGCGCCGTTCTTGAACGGGATCAGCGCCAGCGCCCAGCCGGTGCTGAGCTCGGCCAGCTCCTGGTGGCCGAGCAGCCCGAGCAGGCGTACGTTCTCCGGCAGCCGCAGGTCGGGGTGCTGGTGGCCGGCCAGCTCGAAGGTGTACTGCGGGTGGGCCCTGGCGGCGCGGAGCACCAGGTCCCAGTCGAACCACTTGTCCGTCAGATGCCCGAAGTAGCCGATCCTGGTGGCGTCGGGCCGGCGCGGCGATGGCGGCGCGGGGAAGGCCGGGTCGAGCGCGTTGGCGTTGACGCTCACCGGGCGGCCGCCCAGCGTCTCCATCTTCCTGGCCAGCGGCTCGGAGACCGCGGTGACCACGTCGGCGTGCGCGACGAGGTAACGCTCGAAGCCCGGGTGGTACCACTTCGCCATGCCGACCTTGGCGAACTCCTCCCAGTCGTCGCGCGCGTCGTAGATCGTCACCCAGCCGTGCGAGGCGGCGTGGGTCAGCGTCCGCACCATCGTCTCGTGCGGGAACGACGCGAACAGCAGCTTGCGCTTGCCGCCGAAATCCGCGCCCAGCACCTCGTCGAGCAGCTTGGGCGTGAGGTCGATCGGGCTCTGGAACAGCAGCGGGTCGGGGTGCGACGGCAGCGGGTCGGTGTCGCGCCAGCGGTAGTAGT
This sequence comes from Nonomuraea deserti, assembly GCF_004348685.1. Taxonomy (GTDB): domain Bacteria; phylum Actinomycetota; class Actinomycetes; order Streptosporangiales; family Streptosporangiaceae; genus Nonomuraea; species Nonomuraea deserti. The sequence continues at coordinate 26,536 of NZ_SMKO01000142.1, forward strand.
TGAAGAAGACCGGGCAGTCGCGGCCGAGGTAGACGCGGGTCAGGCGGATGGGCCGGTTGCCCCTGGCCTCCTGCACGAACGTGGTGCCCGAGAACATGAGCACCACCTCGTCGCCCGCGGCCGCCCTGGCACGGTCGATCCACTCGCGCAGCGCGATCCGCGTCTCCTGCTCCTGCTGCGCCGGCGCGGCCGCCGCGGGCGGCGGCTCCGGGGCGGAGGAGGCGGGGGAAGCGGGG
>NZ_SMKO01000143.1 GCF_004348685.1 Nonomuraea deserti
GGGTGGGCAAGACGCGGGTCGCGGTGGAGGCCGCGAACCGGATCGCGGCGCGAGCGCCCGGCTCGCCGCAGGGTTGGTTCCCCGATGGGGTTTGGCTGGTCGAGCTCGCCGACCAGCGCGGGGGCGTGGCCGACCTCGTGCAGGCGGTCGCGGCCACGCTCGGCCTCAGCAGCGACGTCCCAGCCGGTCCGCCGGGCCCCGGTACGCCCCGGGCGCCCGCCGACCGGCTCGCCGCCGCCCTGCGCGAGCGCCGGATCCTGCTCGTGCTCGACAACTGCGAGCAGGTCATCGAGCCGGCCGCCGAACTCGCGGACCTGCTGCTGCGCGCCGCGCCGGGGGTGAGCGTCCTGGCCACCAGCCGGGAGCCGCTCGGCCTGGCGGGCGAGACCGTGTACCTGGTCGAGCCGCTCCAACCCGCCGACGCGATCCGGCTGTTCACCGAGCGGGCCACCGCGTCCGCCCCGGGCTTCGCTCTCGACGGCGAGACCCGCGAGGCGGTGGCCGAGATCTGCCGCCGCCTCGATGGCATCCCGCTCGCGCTCGAACTGGCGGCGACCCGGGTGCGGGGCCTGGGCGCGCGGGAGCTGGCGGCGCGGCTCGAGGACCGGTTCCGGGTGCTCACGGCCGGACAGCGGGGCGCCCCGGCACGGCAGCGGACCCTGCGGGCGATGATCGACTGGAGCTGGGAACTGCTCAGCGAGCCGGAGCGGGTGGTGCTGCGCCGCCTGGCCGTACCCGCCGGCGGTTGCACGCTGGACGCGGCCGAGGCGGTGTGCGCGGGGGCAGGAGTGCCCCGCGAGGAGGTGCTCGACCTGGTGACGCGCCTGGTCGACCGGTCCTTGGTGGTCATGGCCGACAGCCCGGCGGGGCCGCGCTACCGGCTGCTCGAATCGGTGGCCGCGTACGCCACGGAGCGCCTGCGCGAGGCGGAGGAACTCGCCCGGGTCCGCGAGCGGCATCTGCGCCACTACCTGGACCTCGCCGAACAGGCCGAGCCCCAGCTCCGCGGTCCGCGGCAGCAGGCGTGGCTCGGCCGCCTCGACGCGGAAGCCGCCAACTTCCGGGCGGCGCTCCAGGAGGCAGTCCTGCCGGATGCGGCCGCCCGGCTGGCCACCGCCCTGTGCTGGTGGTGGCTGCTGCGCGGCAGGCTGAGCGAGGGTCGCCGCACCCTGTCGGCGGTGCTCGCCGTCGCCCCTGAGGCCGCCGAGCTGCGCGTGCTGGAAGGCGCGTTCACGCTGCTGACCGGCGACCGCTCCAGCCCGCGGCCGTCGCCACCCTCCGGGATCGTCGCCCCGGTACGGCGGGGCCGGGCGTTGTGGCTGCACGCGTACGGCCTTTTCCACGCCGGGCTCCCGGACGCCGGCGAGGAGGTCAACACCCAGGCGCACGACCTCCTGGCCAACGATGAATGGGGCACCGCGGCCGTACTCGGACTGCGAGCCATGAACGCGCTGGCCCGTGGCGACCTCGACGCCGTCGCCCGGGACGGCCTGCGCAGCGCCGCGCTCTTCCGTAAGCTCGGGGACCGCTGGGGCGAGTTGCAGACCGTGTCACCGCTCTCCACGCTCGCCGAGATCAAGGGTGACTACACCGAGGCCGCCCGCCGCCAGACCGAAGGGCTGCGCATCGCCCAGGAACTGGGGCTGTCGGCCGAGGTCGCCGCCCGCCACTCCGGGCTCGGCCGGCTGGCGCTGCTCTCCCATGACTGGGATCGCGCCCATGACCTGCACGAACGCGCCCTGCGGCTGGCCGCGGAGCAGGGCTACGTCTACGGTGAGGTGCACGCGGTCATGGGCCTCGCCCTCGGCGCCCGCCGTTCCGGCGACCTCGACGCGGCGGAGACATACCTGGCTCGGCTCCGCGACGAGCTCATGTCCTCGACGGCCGGCGAGCACCTGCTGCTCGTCGAGCTGGGCTTCACTGCCGAGCTGCGCGGGGACGCGGCGCGCGCCGCCGACTGCCAGCTGCGCGGGCTGGAGGTCGCCCGTTCGATCGGGGAGCCGCGAGCAGTGGCCCTGTCCTTGGAAGGACTGGCGGGCGCGGCGGCGCTGCCCGGGGACGCGAGCCGCGCCGAGAGCGCGACGCTGCTGCTCGGCGCGGCGGACGCGGCACGGCGAAGCGTGGGCGCGCCGCTGCCACCCGCCGAACGTGGTGACGTGGATCGGATCACGGCGACGACGAGAGCCGTCCTGGGTGAGGCCGCGCACGCCGAGGCGTTCCTGCGCGGCACGAAGCTGACCCCGCAGGAAGCCGCGCACCTCGCCCGGACGACGCTGTCCGGCGCGTCCTGACCGCGTGCTCTGAGTGGCTTGGCCGTACCGGCGAGGATCTCGCGAGCGCCCGGGTGCTGCCCGCCCGAGTCGACGCTCGGCCGTAACGCCTGCCGCACCTTCGAGCAGGCTCCGACGAATCCGCCCATGACCTGAGGGGATGGCGGGGTGCCGTTGAGCGCGGCACCCCTACCTGATCGCGGCCAGGTCCAGGACGTACATCTCGTTCTTGATCGGGTAGGTCACCAGGCGGTCGAGGCCGCTGTCGGGGATCGCCATGCTTCCTTTCGCATCCGGCCGTATGCCGAGATCAGCGGACCTGCCGGTGTCGGCGTCATACAGCGTCACGACGGCCTGGTTTCCCGGTCTCCACAACGTGACCTTGAAGAAGCGCTCCAGGCCGGCCTCGCCGCCCGGCTGGAAGCGGCTCGGCAGTTCGCGCTCCTGGGAGCCGTCCCGGTCGCGGACGAACCTACGCAGGATGGTGCGGGTCTGCACCGTGTCCGGGCAGCGGCGAGTGCCGCACTTCATCTCCTTGCCGGAGCGGTCGTGGGGGCGTTTGACCTTGACGGTCTTGTATCGCACGGCCACGCCCGCGCACCGGTCGACGCCGCACCTGACCTCCTCGTCGGCCTTGACCACGGCGTCGCGCCGCTCTCCGGTCTCGACGTTGAGCAGCTCGCGGAAGATCGCTTTTCCGCGGTGGACGCCCACCCACGGCCACTGCAGGATGTGGTGCCGCTCGGCGCCTTTCACCGGCTGCGGCGAGCCCCCGCTCAGTGGCACCCGGTAGACCCCGCCCTTCTCGTAGGCGAAGACCACGTCCGAGCCCGTTACCGCCAGCCCGTTGATGTGCCCCTGCTTCATGACGTTTCCGAGGGGGACGTCGGTCACCGGCCGAGGCCGGCCGCCGGTGGCCGGCACCGTCCAGATCCGGGCGACCCGCGGGCTGCCCGCCTCCTTGTAGGACGCCCACCACACGATGTTGCCGCCACCGGCGGCGACGCCGTCGGCGAAGATCGCCGATCCCTTCGTCGGGGGGATCTCGGCGATCCGCCTGGGTTGGCCGGTGCCCAGGTCGTAGCTCCACAGGAACTGACGCTTTCCGTCACTGACGCCCGTCATGACCAGCAGCGTGTGCTCGTCGAGGAGTAGCTGCGGGTAGTACGCGCGGCCGTCGGGCAGCTTGGCAGGGATCTTGTGTACGGCCTGCGGCCACACCTTCTCGATGGGCGGCGGAACCTTGTCTGCCGACGGCTCGGTCTCGCCGGTCGCGCTGACCGCGGGGTGCGGCTCGGCCGACGCGCCCAGGGCGCTCACCGCCGCGCCCACCCCGCCTGCCACCAAGACCACGGCCGCGGCCGCGCGCACGGCAGCGGTACGGGCCCGCCGCCGGCGAAGGCGCGTCTTGACCGTCGCGACCAGCCCGGCCGGCGCCTGCGGCGCACGATGCGCCGCCCCAGACAGGACGCGGCTCAGCTTGTCTTCCAGGTCGGTCATCGCATGCTCCTGTGGGTCGCCGGTGACGAGGAGAGGGAGGAACGCAGCTTGTCCAGGCCCCGGAAGGCCTGGCTGCGCACGGTTCCGGGAGAGATGCCGAGCACCTGGGCGATCTCCGTGTCGCTGAGCTGTTCGTAGTAACGCAACACCAGCACGGCACGCTGTCTGCGGGGCAGCGCGGCCAGCTCTTCCCAGAGACCCTGTTCCTCGTCGGGAGGGAAGACTTCGTGGTGAACCCGTTCCGGCGGCTCTCTGGTGAGGTGTTCACGCCTGCGCCGCCGCCAGACGCTGATGTGTAACCGTGCCATCGTGGTTCGGACGTAGCTGTGCGGGCTGTCCTTGTGTCTCACCCTCGGCCAGGCGCCGCACAGCCGTACCAGAGCTTCCTGGACCAGGTCGGCGGCGTCATGAGGGTTTCCGGTCAGGACGTATCCGAAGCGGAGCAGCGTGTCCGTCTGCTCTGCCACGAAGTCGTCGAAGCCGGGTTCGTCATCCACTTGTGGTCCCTTCGGTAGTCACGTTCCAGACGGCCGAAGGGACGAAGATGTTGCATCGCTCGGCGAACGTTTTCCGTTTCTTGGCGCCACTCGTCTGCTGTCAGAGCGACGACGAACGGGGGCGGCGTGGTCTTGCTGCGTATCCGCCACCGCTGTGCGTGCGCGCTCGGCGCGCCTTCGGGCCGGTCTCGGCATCCGCGTGGCGCGACGGGCTGGCCGTCGCCGTGGCGCTGTGGCCGTTTCTGATGCTGGTCGACGCGCTGGCGACCGAGCTGTTACAGATGGGCGAGGCGCTGTACACCGCGGGCGGCGCGATGCTGGAGCGGCCGGCCTGGACTCCCTTCATGGCAGACAGCGTTGTGGTCGCAGCCCTGCCAGTGCTGGCCGTGGTGCTCGGCCGCTGGTGGATCGCCGCGCTCGGCGCCGGCGTGTTCGTGTGGCATCAGGCCGCGCACCCGCGCCTGCTGGATCTGGACACCCTGCTGTTCCCGAACCACGGTCCGGTCCTGCTGGCCAAGGTCATGGTGATCGTCATCGCCTGCATTCCCGCGGCGCACCGCGCGATCAGACGCATCCCCCACGCCTTCCTCGCGTGGGGGCCGATCGCTGTGGCCGGATTGGCCGCCAGCAAGGCCATCGTGCGCTGGGTGGATGTGATCGCCTACCGCGACATCGTGACGTGGAAACCCGTGCCGTGGCTGGTCGTAGTCGCGCCGGCGGCCGGGTATACGTGCCGGTCGGCCGTCGGGCGGCGGGCCGCGCTGTACTTGTTCCTGCCTGCGGCAGCTCTCGGCGACCTGGGTGACCTGCTCTTCGTGCCCACCTCCATCGCCCTCGCACAGATCGGCTGCGTGGCCTTGGCCTTCGCTGTCACGGCCGCCGTGACGCGGCGCCGGAACGGCCCGGCCGCAGCGGCGCCTCATTGTTGAAGGCCGGCGTCAAGTCGGGCTCGCACAGGCTGCCGCGGGAGATGTCATGGTCAACGGCGTTTTCCGGGGTGCTCCCGCCTGTGCCGGCCGCCTGGGTGTGGGCGGCCGGCACAGGCGGGGATGGGGTCAGGCCAGGATGCGTGTGTAGCCGCTCCAGCCGTGGCCGACCTCGCGTGGGTCGCCACCCGTATACGGCTGGCCATCGTCGCGGACGAAGTTGTTGCTGTAGAGCAGCATCCTGCCGCTCGCATCGACCGCCAGCAGATCGGTGAACCCGTCACCGGTCACATCCGCCGGAATGATCCTGGTCGAACCACTCCAGCCATGGCCGACCTCCCGCGGCTCACCACCCGAATACGGCTGACCATCATCGCGGACGAAGTTGTTGCTGTAGAGCAGCATCCTGCCGCTGGCGTCGACGGCAAGCACGTCAGCGTACGAGTCACCCGTAACGCTGTTGCCGACCATGGTCTCGCAGCCGTTCTGGCTCTCGACGTTGCGCCACTCGCCGCCGGGAGCGGGGCCGTACGCCTTGCCGTCGAACACGGCCGTGACGCGCTCAGCGCCCTCGAAGCCCCAGGAGGCGCTGCCGTCGCCGTTGGCGTCATAGCCCTGCTCGTAGTGCAGGTGCGGGGTTCCGTTCGAGGTGGGGCCGGTGTGCCCGACGCGCCCGATGACCTGCCCCTGCGTGACCCTGTCGCCCACGCTCACGGCACGCGACTGCAGGTGGATGTAGGTGGTGAAGTAGCCGCCACCATGGTTGATCTGGATCGTGTTGCCGGCGTTGCTGTGGTAGTACGACTGGTTCACCGTGCCGGAGGCCGGGGCGACCAGCACCGAGCCTTCGGTTTCCGATTGCGGTTCGCGAACCATGTCGAGGGCGGGGGCGTGCGTGGAGTCCCAGGTGTTCAGCCGCCACTTCTGGCCGCAGGGAAAGGGCAGCTGGTAGTTCGGGGCTGCTGAGGCGGGAACGGATGTCGCGACCACACCACCGGCCACGACGGTCAGGAGCATGGCCGCGCTTGCTAAGCACCTTTTCAGCATGTCGTTCCCTTCACGGGGGGTTGGGGCACGACTTCACACGCGGAGGAAGCTCCATCGTGCAAGTCGAGCGCTACTCAAAGTAGGCTCTGGCGGTATAGGCCCGGTATGTCGCGGCATGCCCAGGCCAGAACAGGCAGCGGGCGGAAAGCACGAGTGATTGGCCCGCTCGAAAGCTAACGTGGCGCTTTCCAATGGTGTACGGCAATCGCCGCCCCGAGGGTGAGGGCCGCATATCCGCAGGTCACGGTCAAACCTGCCCATGGCGGAAGCGGGTGATAGCCGCCGAGCAGTGACGGGTCCACGTCCACATGCGCGAAGGTGGGGACGCTCTGGGTGATCGCGAACCCGGCGGCAGGGGTGACCATCAGCAGCCATGGCGCCAGACCGGCGGTCGCCGGCAGGTAGGGCACGACGACCAGCACGATGGCCAGCCCGATGGCGACGACGCTCCGTTCGACCAGCGAGGCCAGACCCAGAGCCAGCACGGCGGCGGCTGCGGTCAGCGCCGCGAAGCCGACGATCACCCGCAGCTCGGTACCCAGGGTGATCGGCTGGATGGGGTTCTGATTGGCCCGCAACAGCGCCAGGCCGGCAGGGACCACGACCCCCGAGGTCACCAGCCCCCCCGCGAACGCGACCGCGCCGACCACCGCGGCCTTGGCCGCCAGCAGCCGCGCCGGATGCGGCCCGGCCGGAAGGCCGTTCCCGATCGGCCCGCGCCGGCGTTCCGCGGTGAGGAACATGACCGCGGCCACGAGCACCGGGATCAGCCCCAGTCCCCCGCCGATCAGCATGAGGTCGGCGCGTAGACCGCCCTCTACGGTGGCGGGGCCGATATCACCGCCCCCGGTCACGACGAGCTTGTCGCCGGACTCGACGGCCCCGCCCGGGTGATGCGGGGTCCTGCCGTCGGACTCCATGGCGACGCCGACGTCGTCGCGGCGCCACGAACCGTTCGCGCCCTGCAGCTTGATCCGGTCGAAGGTGGCGGTGGCCTGGGCGAAGGCTTTCGCCATGTCCCACAGGGCGCCTGGTGACGTGGCGAACAGCCCGACCTCGACCGTCTCCGGCAGCCCGGTCAGCTCGACCGTGCCGACCTCGGTCCACGTCCTGCCGTCGTCCGACTCGTAGCCGGTGACGGTGTCGCCCGACCTGGTCAGCCGTAGCCACTGGGGGCCATTGTGAGGACCGCCGGGCACGTCGTGGACGTAGTTGTGCTGCATCCGCACGCCGTGAGCTCCGGTGAGCATGACGGCGGCATACGGTGTGCCCTGTTCGAGGCTCTGCCTGACGAGGAGCCCGGCCTTCGCCCATGGCACCACCCCCTCCTTGATGTTGCGCACCCCGGGTACGGCGTCCGGCAGCCGGATCTGACCGGTCATGTCCGACACGCGGGCCGTGATGCTGCCGTTGCCCGTGAGCGGCTGGTGCACGAAGTAGTACTTGTCGTTCACCGCCGTACCGTCGGGACCCACCAAGGGCGCGGGGCAGGGGCCCTCCCCCTTCCCGGTGACGCAGGCGCTGCGGGCACCGCCGGCGATCAGCAGGCCGAGCGACACGGTGACCAGCACGGAGGCCGCCATGGCGAGCACGCAGCCGCGCGCGGAGCGGAACTTGGCCCACTCCGCGCGCAGCATCTGGGAGAAGCCGTCCCGCCCGGCCCGTTGGCCGGATCGGTGAGGCGTGGATGAACTCATGCCGACGGTTGTACGCGGCCCCCGGTCCCAGCCAGGTCGCAGCGGCTGCGACCTGGCTGGAACCGGGGATCTGGCATCGTTGACCCATGGCACCTCGACCCGGCGGCCGGTTCGGCCGCCCCGGCCGCACGACGACCGGCGGTGAAGGGCGGTGAGAGTCCTCGTCGTCGAGGACTTCGAGGTCCTCGCCCGCGCCATCGGCACCGGGCTGCGCCGCGAGGGCATGGCCGTCGACGTCGTCCTTGACGGAACCGCCGCCCTCGACCGCCTGACTGCCACCCGCTACGACGTGGTGATTCTCGACCGCGACCTGCCCGGCGTCCACGGGGACGAGCTCTGCCGGCGACTGGCCCACGGCCGCTGCCAGACCCGCGTACTCATGCTCACCGCCTCCGGCACGATCGAGGATCGTGTCGACGGGCTGAGCCTCGGCGCCGACGACTACCTGCCCAAGCCCTTCGCCTTCGCCGAACTGGTCGCCCGCGTCCGTGCCCTGGCCCGCCGCGCCGTCCCGCCGCTCCCGCCGACCCTGGCATTTGGGGACATCGCCCTCGATCCGGCCCGCCGCGTCGCGTTCCGGGCCGGGCGGCGCCTCGAGCTGAGCCCGAGGGAGTTCGCCCTGCTCGAATGCCTGCTCGCCGTGCCCGGCCTGGTCATCTCCGCGGAGGAGCTGCTCGAACGCGTCTGGGACGAGGCCGCCGACCCCTTCAGCAGCGCCGTCAAGCACACCGTGCACCGGTTACGGGCCAAGCTCGGCGACCCGCCCGTGATCGAGACCATCCGCGAAGGCGGCTACCGCATCGGACCGCCATGACCTCCCAGCGGCTCGCCAAGAAGTCCCTGCAAACGCGGCTCGCGCTCGCCTACGCGGCGGGTTTCTACGCCGCCGGGGTCTTCGTGCTCGTCTTCGTCGCCGTCCCGCTCGCCAGCATCGATGCGGCCGTACCCCAGGGCCGGCCCGCAGCGAGCGCGATCACTGCGGGTGAATCCGGGATCAGCCTGCCCCAGCTCCTCGCCGGCTCCGCCGTCGCGCTGGTCTTCCTGATTCCCGTCGCCCTGGCTCTGGGCTGGTTCGTCGCCGGCCGGTTCCTGCGCCCGCTGCGCGCCATCACCGCCACCGCCAGAATCATCTCCGCCGGAAACCTCCACCGGCGCCTCGACCTCGGCGAGCCTGCGGACGAGCTGACCGAACTCGGCCACACCCTCGACGGTCTGTTCGCCCGCCTGCAGGCCTCCTTCGACGCCCAACGCCACTTCGTCGCCAACGCCTCCCACGAACTGCGCACCCCTCTCGCCGGCCTGCGCACCCTCCTCGAGGTCGCCCTCGCCGACACCGGCGCCGACACCGACAGCCTGCGCTCGGCCTGCCAGGAGGCCCTCGCTCTGGGCGGACACCAGGAGCGGCTCGTCCAAGCGCTGCTCGCCCTGGCCACCAGCGAACGCGGCGTCGCCCGCCGGGACACCCTCGACCTCGCCCGCATCGTCGTAGGAGTGCTCGCCTCCCGCCGCGACCAGGCAACGGAGAAAGGCGTCGACCTCGCCGAACACCTGACGCCCGCAGTGACGGCGGGAGATCCGGGACTCATGGAGAGCCTCGTCGCCAACCTCATCGACAACGCCATCCGCCACAACCGCGCGGACGGGTGGGTGAAGGTCACCACCCAGACCTCTGGCACGCGGGTGGCGCTTACGGTCACCAACAGCGGGCCGGTCATCCCCGACGACCAGATCCAGCGCCTCTTTCAACCCTTCCAGAGACTCGCGCCTGATCGTCACGGCCACCGCGACGGCTACGGCCTCGGCCTCGCGATCGTCAATGCCGTCGCGCAAGCTCACGACGCCACCCTCACCACCAGCACACGACCCGAGGGCGGCCTGTCCATCACCGTGCAGTTCGCGCATGCATCTCTTCCGAGCCACCCCTGACGTCCGGGGAGGACCGCGCGAGGGCGGCATCCTGCCACCCGCCTCGAAGCGCTGATCACCCTCGCCGCCCGCCACCCCAGCCCATGAGGGTCCTGGTACGGGATTGAGCAGCGGCGCTGCAGCGGCGCAGGGCCGCTCCGGTGGGTGGAGCGGCTGGAGGTGCCCGGGTCGTTCATGAAGGGGGCATCGGATGTGATTGGATTGGTGACGCACCTTCGTACCGGATTGTCCTGGTTCGTTGGGCGCTCGCCGTGCCTGTCGTCATTCGATGTTCGCCGACGGGCCGGGCGGCCGGAGAATCCTGGCGGGTCATCACGCTCGACGCCCAACAGGCCGACGGCACACCCAGTAAGGAACCACTCGATGAGCACCCCGCACGCCTTCCCCCTGAAGCCCGTTGCGATCCACGTGTCCGACGAGGTCCTCGATGACCTGCGCGCCCGCCTCACATCGACCCGTCCGCCGCTGGACGAGGGGAACGGGGACTGGTCGTACGGCGTACCCGACAGCTATCTCCGTGAGCTGGTCGCCTACTGGCGGGACGGCTACGACTGGCGCAAGGCCGAGGCCGCCATCAACGTCCACGAGCACTACCAGGTGAGCGTCGCCGGTGTCCCGGTGCACTTCATGCGCAAGCCCGGCCGCGGCCCCCGTCCGATCCCGTTGATCCTCACCCACGGCTGGCCGTGGACGTTCTGGCACTGGTCGAAGGTGATCGACCCGCTCGCCGACCCGGCCGCGTTCGGCGGTGACCCCGCCGACGCCTTCGACGTCATCGTGCCGTCTCTGCCCGGTTTCGGTTTCCCCGGCCCGCTCACCGGCTTCCCGGACGTCAACTTCTGGAAGGTCTCCGATCTCTGGCACACCCTGATGACCGAGACCCTGGGGTACGAGAAGTACGCCGCCGGGGGCTGCGACATCGGCGGGATCGTCTCAAGCCAGCTCGGCCACAAGTACGCCGACGAGCTGTACGGCATCCACATCGGCTCCGGGCTGCCGCTCGACTTCTTCAACGGCCCGCGGGCCTGGGACTTCGCCCGCAATCGGCCCCTCACCGACGACCAGCCCGCCGATATCCGCGCCCGGATCATCGAGCTGGACCACCGCTCGGCGTGCCACCTCGCCGTGCACATGCTCGACGGCGCCACCCTGGCCCACGGGCTGAGCGACTCCCCCGCTGGACTGCTCGCCTGGCTGCTGGAGCGCTGGAACGCCTGGAGCGACAGCGGCGGCGACGTCGAATCCGTCTTCACCAAGGACGACCTGCTCACCCACGCCACGATCTACTGGGCGAACAACTCCATCGCCACGTCGATGCGCTACTACGCCAACGCCAACCGCTACCCCTGGGCTCCCGCCCACGACCGCACCCCGGTCGTGCAGGCCCCGGTCGGCCTCACCTTCGTCACCTACGAGAACCCGCCCGGCATCCACACCGCCGCCGAGCGGGTCCAGGCGTTCAGGACCGGCCCGCAGGGCGAGTGGTTCAACCACGTCAACGTCAACGCCCACGACCACGGCGGCCACTTCATCCCCTGGGAGAATCCCGACGCCTGGGTGAACGACCTGCGCCGAACCTTTCGCGAGCGCAGGCCCTGACCTCCCCAGGCGCCTGCGGCGACGGGCCAGGCGAACGTTGCCGGCTCTCTACCCGAACATCCTCGACCGGCTCACGGTGTCTGGGTCATCGACGGCATCCCAGCGGCGATGTGGTGGTGTGTCGGGTGGTCATCGGTGAGGGTCGAATGGGCGGGCAGGCGGAATATGAGGCGGGCGCCGCCGGTGGGCGCGTGTTCGGCGTGCAGGGTGCCGTGGTGAGCCTGTGCGACGGCGCGGGCGATGGTCAGGCCCAGGCCGGTGCCGTTCCAGCCGTTGTGGTGTGTGGTGTCCAGGCGGACGAACGCGGCGAAGATGCCTTCGTGGTCGGCGTCGGGGATGCCGGTTCCGTCGTCGGTCACGGTCAGTTCCGCGGTGTCGCCCTCCTGGCGGATCTCCACCTGGACCGAGTGGCGGGCGTGTCGCTGGGCGTTGTCGAGCACGTTGGCCAGCAACCGGTGGACATCGCTGCGGGCGCCCCAGACCGTCACGGCGCCTCTGGAGCGCAGGTTGATGCCGACCGTGCAGGGCCGACATGAGATCTCGGCCCGCACCAGTTCGGCCAAATCCAGCTCCTCACGCTCGCCGAGCGTGCCGGCCTGTAGCCGTGTCAGCGTGAGCAGGTCACCGACGATCGCCTCCAACCGTCCGACATCGCGGAGCGCGTGCTCCAGAAGGTCGGCCAGATCGGTCTGCGCGGGATGCAGCCGGGCCTCTTCCAGCCGCACCCGCAGACCGGCCAGCGGCGTACGCATCTCGTGTGAGGCGTAGGCGGCGAACTGCCGTGCCCGCTCGAGCCCGTCCATCATCGCCTGGTGCGCCGTACTGACACAAACAGGTGCGAGAGCCTGGTCATCACCGGCACGCGGATGATGTTCCCTCATCGCCTCGTTTCCTCCCTCCCAGACCGGAGCGGAGCGGAGCGGACGGCGGGATCCTCGTCGTCGGCCCTTCCACCCAGTCGACGAGGTCCGTCTGATCAGTGAGCCTTCACCGCCCGAACGGCCTGAGATGCACAAACATCAAGTACAATTGTACTGTACATATGTACGCCCATCAAGGAGGGCGACACACGCCGCCGACCAGGCAGTGCACATCCCTGAGGGCGCGGAGGTCCCCCTTGCGGTGACGGCGAGGCTGTTCGGCGGGCAGCGGGCTCGCGACCGACCTGGTGGCCGTCGCGGCCAGGCATGCCCTGCGTGGACAGCGGCCAGCGCGGCAACGTCTTGTTAAGTGTACAATTGTACAGTACTATTGTACTTGGCATTGGTACACCTGGGTGATCCCGGTGTGACGCATGGTAGGGGCAAGGTGGCACGCCGCAGCAAGGGTGAGCGTTTCCAGCACATGATCTCCGTGGCGATAAAGATCATCGGAGAGGAAGGTGTCGATGCCCTGAGCCACCGCCGCCTGGCCGAACGAGCCAACGTGCCGCTTGGTTCGACGACGTACTGGTTCAAATCTCGCGACGACATCCTCACCCAGGCGCTCGCCCGCTTCGCCGCCGACGAAAGCGTCGCCCTCGAGCATGGATTCGCCTCGTTGCGGGTGTCCACAGTCGACGATCTGATCGACGTGCTGGCGGGATACATCGCCCGCATAGAGGTTGAGGACCGGGGTCGTCTTGTCGCCCACTACGCCCTCTTCCAGGAGGCGAGCCGGAATCCCACGCTCCGCAAAGCTCTGCACGACTGGACCGAGCAGTGGGTCACGCTCCTCGCCGAGCAGTTGGCCCACGCCGGTGTCAAAGACTCGCAACGTCATGCGCGGGTGCTCATGCCGCTGCTGGATGGACTGCTGATCAACCACTTGGCTGATCCCGTCGATGATTTCGGCGAGGAAGTTCTGCGTCCGGCGCTGCGGTTGGTGTGTAGCGGCTGGTCGGCTTCCCGCAGCGACTGAGAAGCGCGGCCGCCTCAACCTCTCGGGTCGGAGGGCACTGTGACCACACGCCGGAACCCGTCAGGTGACGCGGCCACGTTGGCACCCAACCGGATCGGGTTCTGGGCCAGCGTAGGCATCGGGGTCGCTTCCACTACACCGAGCACCGGCATCGCGCTGGTGTTCGGGTTGCTGGTGGGAAGCGTCGGTGTCCACCTGCCGGCCATCGTCCTGGTCGGCTTCCTGCCGATAGCCGCGGTCACCTTCGCCTACCTGCACTTCAACCGGCTGGATCCGGACTGCGGGGCGAACTTCGCGTGGACGACCCGAGCCTTCGGTCCCCATCTGGGCTGGCTGGCCGGCTGGCTCGTCATCGTGTCCCTGGCGGTGGTCGTGGCCAACTACGCACAACTGCTCGGTGCGTACACGTTCGTGCTGGTCGGTGCGCACGACCTGGCGGCGTCGACGTCGGCGGTCACCATCGCCGGGGCCACGTGGATGCTCCTGCTCGGACTGGTCGCCTACCGCGGCATCACCCTCTCCGAGCACGTCCAGATATCGATGGTGGTTTTCGAGGTGATCGTCCTCATCGGGTTCGGCGTTGCCGCGATGGTGAGAGCCGTCAGCAGCCGCCCCCAGGGATGGCTCGCCCCCTCCCTGGACTGGTTCAATCCGATCAGCATCGGGAGTGCCAGCGCGCTCGCGGCCGGCCTGGCCGGTGCGGCGCTGCTGTATTGGGGATGGGACGCCACGGTGATGCTCAGCGAGGAGAGCGAGCACAGAGCCGAGAATCCCGGCCGTGCCGCCGTGCTCACCACCATCGTGCTGGTGCTGTTCTACCTGATCGGCGCAGTGGGAGTGCTGGCGTGGGCCGGTCCGGGGCGGATCGCGGCAAATCCCGACGACCTGCTCGGTTTGCTCGGCCCTGAGGTGCTGGGCAACGAACTGAACCGGCTTCTGGTGCTTGCCGTACTCACCTCGTGCATCGCCGGTGGCCTGTTCCTGCCCATCGGCGGCGCCCGGGTGATGCTGTCGATGGCCCGCCGCGGTGCGTTGCCGGCCGCATTGGCCACGGTGCACCACCGGTACCGGACCCCTTCCGTGGCCACGGTGGTGTTCACCCTGGTCAGCCTGGCCTTCTACCTCGTCATGACCATCGTCAGCGACACCCTGCTCGTCGACACGATCACCTCGGTGGGCCCGCTGGTCGCCGGCTACTACGGGCTGACCGGCCTCGCCGGTGCGTACTATTTCCGCAGCGCTCTGCGAGACGGCGTCGGGCCCGCGTTGTCAAAGGTCGTGATACCGCTGCTGGGCTCGGTTGCGCTGGGGTGGGTAGCGGTGAAGAACGCCACGGATCTCGCCGCCCCGGCCGCCTCCAGCGGAGGGACCATCTGGTTCGGCCTCGGCGCGCCGTTCGTACTCACACTTGTCATGTTGGCGCTCGGCGCCGTCGGGGCTGTTGTGGCCGGATTCGTCTCGCCGCGGTTCGTCCGCGATCCCGGGCCGGGAGACACACGCTGACACAGACCGCCGGTCGCGACGCTGCTGCTCCGTCAGGGTGTGGCCGCCGCACCGCCCTACCGGCTGAGCAGTGAGGTCGTGCGGAAGATGGACGGATCGGCGCTCTCCGTCACCGAAGGCGAAGGCATGGCTCCGCCGGGCAGTGGTGGAGATCACCTGCACATCGGTCAGGTGGCGGCGCGTACCGGGTTGTCGCTGCGGACCATCCGGCACTACGACGAGGTGGGCCTGGTGCGGCCCTCGGCCAGGGCGGCTTCCGCCTCTACACCGACCGGCTCGACACCGGCGGGGCGGTGACCCTGGAGGCGGCCGAGCGCGAGCAGATGCCGGCCCGGCTCGGTCACATCGAGCAGGCCACCCGCGAGCGCTGTGAAGCGTTGCGCACGCAGCTGAGCCGGGCCGAGGAGTTCGCCGCCAACCTGCAGCGCCGCACCGTCCAGCTGACCAGCGACACTGCCTGACCACCGGCAACGCGGGCTCACCCGCTCACGGGGTGAAGGATGGGACAGGTGAAAGACAACAGTCCCGGCGGAACGCGCCGCGGCTCGCGGAGCCGCATTCTGATCATCGCCGCGGCCGGCATGGTGGTGCTCGCCGTCCTGGCCGTCGCGGCCCTGGACAGCGGTACCGACGCCCGCCGCAGTGACCGTGCCGTGCCCGCCATCGAGTCGTCCGGGGCCGACACCGTCACACCGCGGGCGTCTCCCCGTCCGTCCACGGCGAGTCCCATACCGACGTGGGAGGGGCCGGCCGTCCCGCCGATCGACGAGAGCTTGGCGCGGGGCTCGGCGTCGGCACCGGTCACCATCGTCGAGTTCGGCGACTTCAAGTGCCCCGAGTGCGGCACGTTCGCGCGCCGCATCGAACCCGTGCTGCGCCGCCGTTACGTCGACACCGGGATCGTGCGCCTGTTCTGGCGCGACTTCCCCGCCAAGGGCCGAGAGTCCGAGCGAGCGGCCATCGCGGCCCGCGCCGCCGACCGGCAGGACGCGTTCTGGCGCTTCCACGACGCCCTGTACGCCGAGCAGTCCGCCCGCCTCACCGATGATCGGCTGCGCGCGGTCGCCGCCCAGGTCGGCCTGGACATGGCCCGCTTCGAGGCAGACCGGCGCGACCCGGAGCTACGGCGGGCGGTGGAGCAGGACTTCGCCTTCGCCACCCAGCTCGGCCTGCCCGGCACGCCCGCCTTCCTGATCAATGGAGAGCTCTTCTTCGGCGCGCAACCGCTGTCGAAGTTCGTCGAGGCGATCGAGAAGGCCCGCCATGGGTGAGGTCGGATACGCCGCGGCTTTCCTGGGCGGGCTGTTCGCCCTGGTCAGCCCGTGCGGCGCGGTGCTTCTTCCGGCGTTCTTCGCCTACGCCTTCCCCGGCCGCGGCGCGCTGACCGGCCGCACGCTGCTGTTCTACCTGGGACTGTGCGCCGTCCTGGTGCCGCTCGGCATGGGATCGGCCCTGGCCAGCCGGCTGCTCTACGGTCACCAGGACCTGGTGATCACCGTGGCCGGGGTGGTGCTGATCGTCCTCGGGGTGCTGCAAGTGCTCGGCCAGGGCTGGACGATCGGACCGCTGGAGCGCCTGCGCGGACGCGTCCGCGGGGACTCGCCGTGGGCGGTGCTGGTCCTCGGCGCCACCTCCGGGCTGGCCGGATTCTGCGCGGGCCCCATCCTCGGCGCCGTGCTCACCGTCGCCGCCTCCTCCGGCGACGCGCTGCGCGGGGCCGTGCTGCTGGCCGTCCACGCCGCCGGGATGGCGGCGCCGCTCCTGCTCCTGGCCAGCCTGTGGCAGCGCTACGACCTGGCTCACCGCTCCTGGCTGCGCGGCCGGGGGATCCGCCTGGGCAGGCTGCGGCTGCACACCACCACGCTGCTGTCCGGGCTGACCTTCGTCGCCCTCGGCGTCGTCTTCCTCGCTTTCGACGGCACCCGCGGCCTGACCCTGCCCATCCCGGAAGGCTGGCAGCAGCGCCTGCAGGAGTTCGCGGCCGCGGTCCAAGGCCGGCTGCCCGACCTGCCGCTGCTCGCGGCCGCCGCAGTCGCTCTCGTCGTGGCCACCGCCTGGCGGCTGGCGAAAGCCAGGAAGTGATCGCCCGGCAGCCGTCGCCTGCGGGCGGCCGGCCATCCGACCCACCCGTTCCCTCGCTGATCTCGCGTTCGACCTGGTCACGTCCGCCGAACAGCGCGTGGTCGCCCAGGCCCGCCGCGACGACAGGGGCCGTCAGACGGCCGGGACCGGGCACGAGAAAGCGCACGGCGTGCTTCCTATCCGACCTTGAGGGCCAGTTTCCCGACATAGTGATCGTTCAGGGCGCGATGCGCGTCCTCGACTCGCTCCATCGGGAAGGTCCGGGCGACGTGGACCTCGAAGAAACTCGCCTTGATGATCGCGTTCAGCCGATCGGTGGCGGTACGGCTCCGATCCCCGTCGTAGGAGGACACCGGCGCGCCCGGCGACGTTGCGGGCACGGGCAGGACGCCGTTCGGCCAGGCGATCCGTCCCGAGTTCTTGATCGCGCGAAGGGACCGTTCGGCTATCTCGCCTCCCACGGTGACCAGAGCCGCATCGAGCCCGCCCGGTGCGAACTCGTACGCCGCGGCCAAGACATCGTCTTTGCGGCCGTCGATGGCGTGGTCGGCGCCCAACCGCCGGGCCAGGGCGACACCGTCGTCACCCGAGGCCACGGCCAACACCCGGATGCCGTTGTGCCGCGCCAGCTGCACGGCCAGGTGGCCGATCCCCCCGCTGGCCCCGAAGACCATGAGCGTCTGGTCCGGCCGCAGGCCGAGCAGATCGAGGCCGCTCAGTGCGGTCAGGGCATCCCAGGCCATCGCGCCGGCCTGCTCGGTCGGCATCCGGTCGGGCACGCGCGCCACGTACTCCGCCTCGACGACGCCGTACTCGGCGTAGAAGCCGCCACGCGGCACCGGCATCGTCGCAGCGTAGACACGCTCGCCCACGTCGAACCGGGTGACGTTGCGTCCGGCCGCGGCCACCGTGCCCGCCGCGTCCCAGCCGAGGACATAGGGGAAGGTCGAGGGGACGCCGAAAGCGCCGTCGTAGTCCCCCTCCCGCTCGACCGCGTCCCAGGACCCGACCCCTGCGAACTCCACCCGGATG
Organism: Nonomuraea deserti; assembly: GCF_004348685.1. GTDB lineage: Bacteria > Actinomycetota > Actinomycetes > Streptosporangiales > Streptosporangiaceae > Nonomuraea > Nonomuraea deserti. The sequence goes on from NZ_SMKO01000143.1 coordinate 17,979, forward strand.
AGGACGTCGTCGTCGCCGACCTCCGGGAGCGGTATCCGGCGCGCTGAAAGTTCGCCGATTCCGCCGAAGCGGTCAAGGACGACCGCGTTCATCTGCGGCACCACGATCGCGCCGCCCGCTGTGCGCTCGGCTCTGCTGTCCATCGGCCCTCCCTGTTACTTGAGTGAATCAAGCATCATTGGACCACAGCTATTTGAGTCAATCAAATAACTCCTCTAAGCTGGCAGCCATGGCGCTGCCGAACGGACCCGTGGCCACCTCGTCCGAGGCCGAGGCCGTCCTGTTCGACCTGGTCGACGTATATGACCGCGCCTACGAGGCGGCCGCGGCCGAGGTGTCGCTCAGCTCGGCGCAGGCATGTGTGCTCGGACGACTCGACGAGCGACGCGGCATGGGCGCCCTGGCCGAGGAGCTCGGCTGCGACGCCTCCAACATCACCCAGATCGTCGTGCGTCTCGAAGCGCTCGGCCTCGTCACCCGCGAACCGAATCCCCGGGACCGCCGCGCACGACTCGTCGCACGAACTCCCCGAGGAGACGAGGTCAACCAGCGGTTCGCAACGGCCTTCACCTTCGCCCGTACGGCGATCGGACGGCTCTCACCCGACGAGCAGGATCAGTTGACTGCGCTGCTGCGCAAAGCACTGGGCTGACAAGGACAGGCGCCTGGGCGGCGACGGAGCAAGCCGGCGGTTGCGCGAGCTGCTGGGCTAGGTCGTGGCGCGCTGCCGGCGCGACGTGCCGGACGAGGAGGCACCCCGGGGGACGCGCCGACCTCCCTGGTGACACCCCCAAGTAAAGTCATGTCAATGCACATGAAGATCGCTTCGGCAATCATGTTCGGCGTCGTGGGCCTGCTGGTCACGGGGTGCGCGGGCGAGGGCCCCGACTCCGACGACGCCGCTGCCCGGCCGGCATCGGCTGCCACCGTGCTTCCGCAGAAGCTGGCCGAACCGCCCGCGATGCCGAAGGAGGAGCCGTCCCCCGCCGACGACGCCACGTTGAGCGAGAATCTGGCGTACGAACTGCGCCGCAAGACCCTCGACATGGCGAAGGCCGCGGGCGAGGTCACCGCCCAGTGCCCCAAGAAGGTGGCGTCCAAGAGCGGTACACGGGTCACTTGCACGACCACCTACAAAGGGCTTGAGGTGGTGTGGGACGTGAACATCGGCGAGTAGTCCGCCCTCTCGGACAACCTGGTCGAATATGAGGCCGTCCCGCGCAGGGGAATCCTCACCCGCGACGGCGTCGCGCGCCTGCTCTACGGCAACTACCGCGACAGCATCGACTATGCCCTCTGCAACGACATCCCCGAGGCCGTGCTCGTGCCGCTGAACGCGAGGACCACGTACACCTGCGAGGTCGTCTTCAAGGGCAAGCAGCCGACGGGATATGCCGACGCGGTGCGGGTTACCGAGGCCGGGCCGCGAGTCTCCTGACATACCGGCACCAAGAAGGGGCACGCAGCGTCAAGCGCGTCCGCACATGGCAGGGGTGTCCACGCTGATGTCGCCTGACAGTGGCTCCGGGCGAGCTTGTCAGGTCGCTGTCAGCGCGGACACGCATGGTTTGGGGCGTCACAGAACGCGGATCGCAGTGGCGATCCTTCCCCGAACGATGCAGGAGAAGTCTCATGGCTCATCCACGCCGATGGTGGATCCTCGGCGTTCTCTGCCTGGCGCTGCTGGTGCTCAGCGTCGACAACATGATCCTCACGCTGGCCATCCCCGCATTCATGCGCGAGCTGCGGGCGAGCCCGGCCGACGTCCAGTGGATCCTCGACGCCTACATCCTGGTGTTCGCCGGGCTGCTGATCACCGCCGGAAGCCTGTCCGACCGCTACGGCCGCCGCCGGCTCCTGATCTCCGGGCTGGCCGTACTCGGCGGGGCGTCCCTGCTGGCGGCGTTCGCCGATCAGTCATGGCAGCTCGTGGCGTGCCGCGCGCTGATGGGGGCAGGCGCGGCCCTGGCCATGCCCAGCACCATGTCCATCCTCATCGTCGTCTTCGACGCGAGCGAGCGGCGCAAGGCGATGTCGATCTGGGGCATGGTCAGCATGATCGGCATCGTGGCCGGTCCCACCCTCGGCGGGCTGCTGCTCCAGCACTTCTGGTGGGGCTCGGTCTTCCTGGTCAACGTGCCTCTCGCCGTGCTCGGGATCGTCGGCGCCCACGCCGTCGTGCCGGAGTCGCGGGGGCCGGCACGACGGGCCGACCCGCTGGGCGTGCTGTTGTCCATCGCCGGGATGGGCGCACTGGTGTGGGCGATCGTCTCCGTGCCGCACGAGGGCTGGTCGGCTCCGGTCGCGATCGCCCTTGGGGCGGCCGTCGTCGCCCTCGTCGTCTTCGTACGGTGGCAGTCCCGTACGCCCCATCCGATGCTGCCGCCGGCGATCTTCCGTGACCGCGACTTCAGCGGGGCCGCGGCGTCGGTGGTGCTGCTGGTGTTCTCCACGGCGGCGGTGCAACTGGCGCTGACGCAATTCCTCCAGCTGGTCCTCGGATACGGCGCGATGACGGCCGCGCTCGCCTTCGCGCCGCTGGCCGTGGCCGTGGCGGTCTTCAACCTGGTCGGCGCCACACTGGCCAAGCGCGTCAGCAACAAGGCGCTGATCGTGGCGGGAATGCTGGTGATCGCCGCCTCGCAGGGCATCTTCGCGCTGATCGGCCCGGGCGACGGATATCCGCTCCTGGCCGCGGGGCTGGTGGTCATGGGAATCGGCACCGGGCTGGCCACGCCCAGTGTCTTCGCCACGCTCATGGGCGCCATCCCGCCGCGGCACGCCGGGGTGGGTTCGGCGGTGAGCGACACCATCCAGCAGGGAGGCATGGCGCTGGGTGTGGCCGCGCTGGGCAGCCTGCTGTCCGCCGGCTATTCCGCTGCTCTGCCCCCAGGTGTGCCGCAGGCGGCCAGGACGTCGCTGGCGGAAGCGCTCGGTACGGCGGCCGAGACCGGGTCGGGCGACCTGGCGCAGGCGGCGCGTGAGGCGTTCCTGTCGTCCATGTCGCTGGTGAGCGCCGCCGCCGCCCTGCTGTCGGTGGCCGGAGCCGTGCTGGCCCTCGCCGTCCTGCGCCGCCGTACTCCCGCACACGCCCGTGATCGACGGAAGAAGGAGAGCCTTGCAGATGCGACACCTTGATGCGACGGCCTATCAGAGCGCCGAGAAACTCCTGCCGCACCACCGCTCCGCGCTGGTGCCCGGTGGCCGGGTCAGGCCGGTGTGGATCGACGGCGACGCCCGCTTCTGGTACCGCTCGGGCACGCGGTTCGTCCTCGTCGACCCGGCCGCAGGTGCCCGCGCGCCGGCCTTCGACCATGAGCAGCTGGCCGCGGCGCTGGCGACGGCGTCCGGGCAGGACGTGGACGCGGCGGCGCTGCCGTTCGCGGCCATCCAGATGAGTGGCCGGGCTGTCGAGTTCGGCGCGTTCGACGGGTACTGGCGCTGTGCTCTCGACACGTACGTGCTGGAAGGATGCGAGCCGCGCCCGGCTGCCGCCTTCGTCGAGACCGCCTCGCCTGATCAGCGGCACGCGGTCTTCCGCCGCGACCACGACCTGTGGGTACGCCGGCTGGCCGACGGCAAGGAATGGGCGCTGACCTCCGACGGGCGCCCGGACCACGAGTACGCCACCGCGCCGGACTGGTGGCAGAACTCCGTCCTGGTACGCAAGCTCGGATTCCCGACCATGCCCCCGGCGGCGACCTGGTCGCCGGACGGGACACGCGTGCTGACCCATCGCACCGACCAGCGGGGCGTGCGCCGTAATCACCGGATCGAAGCCCTGCCCGCGGACGGCGGCCCGCCCCTTCTGCACACGCAGCGCTACGCCCATCCGGGTGATGAGCGGGTGCCGCTGGCCGAGCTGGTCGTGCTCGACATCACCACCGGCGCCGTGGTGCGCGCCTCGGCCGAACCGCTGCCCATGTCCGTGGTCTCGCCGGTGATGACGCGCTGGGCGTGGTGGGCGGCCGACGGCGGCGCGGTGTACTACCTGAGCCGGCCGCGCGACGGACGCAGCCTGTCGCTGCACCGTCTCGACCCGGTCACCGGTCACGTGACGACGTTGCTGACCGAGACCGGCGCCACCCGCGTGGAGCCCAACCAGTGGGCGGAGGGACAGGTGCCGATGGTCGAGCTGATCGGCGGCGGGACCGAGGTGCTCTGGTACTCCCAGCGTGACGGCTGGGGACACCTGTACCTGTACGAGGCCGGCACCGGCGCGCCGCTCGGGCGGGTGACCTCCGGCGAGTGGGCGGTCCGGGAGATCCTGCACGTCGACGAGACGGACCGGGTGGTGTACTTCACCGCCGCCGGCCTCATCCCGGACGACCCGTATCGCCGTACGGTGTGCCGGATCGGGCTGGACGGGAACGGCTTCGCCCGGCTCACCGGAGACGATCTCGACCACGACGTGACGGTCGCGCCCAACGGGGCGTACTTCGTCGACTCGGCCTCGACCACCGCCACCCCGCCCGTGACCACTGTGCGCGGCTGGGACGGACGAGTGCTCGTCGAGCTGGAACGTGCGGACATCACGCGCCTGATCGCGACCGGGTGGACGCCGCCGGAGCGCTTCCGCGTCAAGGCCGCCGACGGCGTCACCGACCTCTACGGTGTGCTGTATCGGCCGCACCGCTTCGACCCCGCCGGGCGTTACCCGGTCGTCGACACGCCATATCCGGGCCCGCAGACCAATCGCGTGCACCCCACCTTCGACCCCGGCATCCTCGGCCACGAGGCCGAGGCGATGGCCGCGCTCGGCTTCGTCGTGGTCGCCGTCGACGGGCGGGGCTCACCGGGACGCGACAGGGCCTTCTCCGACGCCTCCCTCGGCAACCTGGGCGACGCCTTCGACCAGGCCACCGCGCTGCGGCAACTGGCGCGGACGCGGCCCTGGATGGACCTCGACCGGGTGGGCGTCGTCGGCATCTCCGCCGGCGGGCACCAGGCCGTGCGCGCCATGCTCGACCATCCCGACCTGTACAAGGCCGGGATCTCCAGTTGCGGGACACACGAGCTGCGGCACGTGCACGCCGGGCACGCCGAGCTGTACCACGGCATGCCCGGCGAGGCCGACTACGATCGGGTGTCCAACGTGGCCAGGGCCGACCGGCTGGCGGGCAAGCTTCTGCTGATTCACGGCGGCATGGACCCCAACGTCCTGCCCGACCACACGATGCGCCTGGCCGAGCGGCTCATCTCCCTGGACAAGGACGTCGAGATGCTCATCGTCCCCGGCGCGGAGCACCTCTTCCTCGGCTACGAGCACCACCTGTACCGGCGCAGGTGGGACTTCCTGGTACGGCACCTGTGGGGCGCCGAGCCACCGGAGCACCGCCTCACCCCGCTCGTCTTCGACGCCGACTTCCTCGCGGCCTGGTTCTGACCTCTCACCCCGCCAGCCGGTCGAGCGCCTGATCCCTGGGCAGCTGCGCGCCCCGGCGGTACGCCCGCGCGTACCCCGGGGCGCCGAGCCGTTCGACCAGAGCGGCGACAAGGTCGCTCAACTCCGGATCGCCCCGGTCGAACACCCCCCGGATCGCCTGGCTCATCCCGAGGGCGGTCGCCGCGCCGGCCGGATCGCCCTCTCCGAGCAGCAACCGGGCCAGCAGCTCCGCCGCCGCGGCGGCGTTGCGCGCGGCGACCGAGGCTCTGACCGCGCTGGGGAACACGCGCCGCGCCTCGGCCACCGCTCCCGCGGCCAGCAGATTCGCCACCCGCGCCGGCGCGACCAGCACCTCGATCGTCTCCTTGGGCACCGACAGCTCCCCTGCCAGCGCCTCGAGCCGGCCGAGCGCCTGCTCCGACTGCTCCCAGGCGCCGCCACGCCGGTGCAACTCGGCGACGCAGCACTCCAGCTCGAGCTCGCAATGCCGCTGAACCCGGCCGCTGACCGCGCGGCGGGCCGCCGCGACGTCCCGCCAGGCGCCGTCCGGGTCGCGGGCCCGCATCCGCGCGGTGGCCAGCCAGGCCCGATGCCCGACCTCCTCCTGCGAACCCAGCTCCGCGACCAGTGCGACGCTCCGTTCAGCGGCGTTCAGCGCCCGCTCGTGCTCCCCCTGCACCGAGTGAGCGTGAGCCGAGCCGATCAGAGCCATCGCCAGCCCATGGCGCTCGCCCACCTCCTCATAGCGCCCCAGGGCCTGCGCCAGCGCCGCGGCGCCGTCCCGCCAGTCGCCACGGTCGGTACGCACGTACGCCTCCACCCAGGACGCGCACGCCCGCGCCCACGGATCCCGGTGATCGCGCGCCCGGCGCAACTCGCGTTCCGCCAGATCGTCAAGGCGCAGGAAGAACGCCGCCGGCAACACCACCGGCACCAGGATCGGATAACGTTCCATCGCCCCGGAGCGGACACAGTCCTCGATCAGCGCGCGGGCCGAGTCACGATCGGGCAGGAACCCGCCGTTGTTGGCCAGCTCGCGCACCGCGGTGAAGGCCGCCCGCACGGCGGCGGGCAGCGCGTCGCCCAAGCCGAGCACTTCCTGCAGCAGCGACTCGGACCTGGCGTCGAACCGCGCCATGTTCCAGTACCAGGTGAGCGCGGGCAGGAACCGCGACGCCGAATCCGCGTCCCCGGCTTCGACGGCCATCCGCAGCGCGAGCACCACGTTGTCGTACTCGGCATCGAGAATCGCCATCGAGCGCACCTGCTCACGCGAGCGCAGCAGCGGCTCGTGCTCTTCGGCCAGCTGCCGGAAGTGCTGCACGAAACGGGCCACGACCGTTTCCCGGTCACCGGATCGGAGCAGCTCCTCCGCCGCGTACGCTCGCATCGTCTCCAGCATCCGATACCTGCGACGGCCCTCACCACTCGCCTCCACGACGGACTTCTCGACCAGCGCGTCCAGCGCGTAAGCACTGTCACCACCGGGGCACACCGCCTGCACGGCATCCTCCCCCGCCCCGCCGGGAAACACCGACAGCCGCCGAGCCAGCATCCGCTCGCCCTCCGTCAGGAGTTCCCAGCTCCACTCGACGACCGCGCGCAGCGTGCGCTGGTGGGCGGGCCCCGTCCTGTTGCCCGAGGCGAGCAGCCGGAACCGGTCATCCAGACGCCGCGCGATCTGGGCCACGCTCATGGATCGCAGCCGGGCGGCGGCCAGCTCCAGCGCCAGCGGCAGCCCGTCCAGCCGCCTGCAGACCTCCACCACGGGACCGGCCGTCACCGCGTCCAGCACGAACCCGGGCCGCACGTCGGCGGCCCTGTCCAGGAACAGCCGCACCGACGCCGCCCCGGCAGCCTCCTCCGGCGTGGCGGGAACCTCCAAAGGCTCTAGCTGACACAGCGCCTCACCGGCGATCCCCAGCGACTCCCTGCTCGTGGCGACGATGGTCAGACAGGGCAGCCGGTCGAGCAACTGGTGGGCCAGCTCCGCGACGTCCGCCACCAGGCGCTCGCAATTGTCGAGCACCAGCACCGCCTCCCCACCCGCGAGCAGGTCGACCACCGCGTCAAGGGGCTTCGGCGGGGTGGTCCGCCGCCGTTGCGCCGGCCGCGGGCCGGAGGTGCTCAGCGCGCCGAGCACGGCGTCGAGCAACCCGGCGGAGGTGTCCGCTCCCGCCAGGGGGACGAACCACACCCGTCCGCTGCGGCAGGTTCGGTGCCGGGCCAACGCCTGCGCGGCCAGCCGGGTCTTGCCGACTCCGCCCGGGCCGACGACGGTGACCAGCCGGGAGGTCTCCACCAGTTCCAGGATCAGCTGGAGCTCCTCCTGCCTGCCGACGAAGCTGGTCAGCCACCGAGGCAATCGAGGTTGCGCGGGTCCCGGCGGACCGTCCAGCTCGCCGCGGAGCACCGCCAGATGCGTCTCGCGCAGGTCCCTGGAGGGATCGACGCCGAGTTGCTCGGCCAGCTCGGCGCGCGTCCCTTCGTACACCGTCAGGGCGTCGGACTGCCGTCCGGCCGCACAGAGCGCGCGCATGCGCACAACGGCCAGCCGTTCCCGCAAGGGGTGCCGCCTGCCGGCCGCCTCCAGATCGGCCAGCACCTCGTCGTGCCTGCCCAGCCGCACCTCCGCGTCGAACCGGTCCTCGGCCGCCGCCACCCACAACTCCTCCAGCCGCGCGGCGGCGGCGCCGGCGAACGGCACATCGCTCAGGTCGGCCAGCGCGGCCCCCCTCCACAACCCGAGGGCCTCGCCCAGCGTGACGGACGCCGCCTGCGGCCGCTCGGCGGCCAGCTCCCTCCTGCCCCGCGCCGCCAGACCCTCGAACCTGTGCGCGTCCACGTCCTGCGCGCCGACCACGAGCCGATAGCCGCCCGCCCGCGACTCCACGGCCCCGACCCCGCGCAGGGCCTTGCGCAGCCGGGACACCAGCGCCTGCAACGCGTTGGCGGCGTCCCCCGGCGGGTCGGCACCCCACAGCCCGTCGATCAACGTCTCGGCGGGCACCACTTGTCCCGGCTGCAGGGCGAGCCGGGCCAGCACCATGCGCACACGAGGACCCCCGACCTCGACCGGTGTCCCCTCGTCGGTGAAGACCCGGACCCTCGAACCTGTGCGCGTCCACGTCCTGCGCGCCGACCACGAGCCGATAGC
>NZ_SMKO01000144.1 GCF_004348685.1 Nonomuraea deserti
GCCCTCCCATCCCCCGATGTCGACGACCAGCACCTCACCCGGCGCGACGATGTCGATCGCCTTGTGCAACATGAGGTTGTCGCCGGCCTGGCTGCGCACCGTCAGCGCCGTGCCGCACACCCGCATGCCGGGATACACCGGCTTGATCGCGGCGGCCATCGCGCCCTTCTTGTCGTTCGCCTCATGCACCGTCGCGACGTCAAGGCCTCTGTAGGACTCCACGATGCCGTCGGGCACGCGATCGTAATTGCGGATCACATGGAACATGCGCGTCCTCCCGTAACATGCAAACGATTGCCAATCGATTTCCAAGCCGTACAATATGGAGCCGGGAACATCGCCGTCAAGCGTGAGAAAGAGGTCAGGATGGACAACACCGAGCCTGGACCAGGCTCCCGCGTGACGATGCGTGACGTCGCGCGTGAGGCGGGTGTTCATCTGTCGACGGTCTCGCGGGTTCTCAGGCAGTCGCCCCTGACGTCGAGCCTCACTCCGACGGCCGTGAAGATCCGCAAGGTCGCCAAGGAGCTGGGTTACGAGGCCGACCCCCTGGCCGCCAGCTTGCGCTCGGGCCGGACCCGGACGGTCGGCGTGGTGATGACGCGGCTGAGTGACGTCGTCGTCGCCACCGTGTACGAAGCGATCGAGCAGGCCTTCAGCAAATCGGGCTTCCAAACCCTGCTCGTCGGCGCCAGCGACGAGCCGGACGACCAGCAGCGTAAGGCCGACCTGCTGCTGGCCCGCCGCGTCGACGGCCTCCTGCTCGGCGCGTCAAGCCTGGACGACGCCTTCGTCGACCGGCTTCGCGAGCAGAACATCCCGTACCTGCTGGTGCTCCGCCGCTCCGGCGACCACCCCGCGGTGACGCTCGACGACGAGCTCGGCGGATATCAAGCCGGCCGAGACCTCATCGCGCATGGCCACCGGCGCGTCGGCGTGGTGGCCGGGTCGTCGTCGGTCAGCACCGGTTCCGACCGCCTGCAAGGGTTCCTCCGCGCGTTCGCCGAGGCCGAAATCCCGGTGGATCCGTCATACATTGTCGCGGCCGGATTCCACGTCGAAGCCGGCCGCGAGGCTGCAGAGGTGTTCCTCCAGCACAAGAACCCACCGACCGGCATCTTCGCAATGACCGACTACTCAGCGCTCGGCGTGATCGGCGCCTATCGCGAACACGGCCTGAAGGTGGGCCGTGACTTCGCTTTGGTGGGCTACCACGACATGTCGATCTCAGCTAATCTCAGCATTCCCCTGACCAGCGTTCACTCACCGCTGTACGAGCTCGGCGCCCAGGCCGCGACCCTGCTGCTCGCGCGTATGGCCGGAGAAGAGGTGACGTCGGTCCGGCTGGCCCCCACCCTGAACGTACGGGAATCCAGCGCGGCCATGTGGCCACCCGACCGAGCCACCGCCTGACACCCTCGCGCCGTTGAGGACGGCCCTGAACCTCGTGCGACCCCTCAGGAGCGCCGCCGGCCGGCTCGACCACCTGACGCCCCAGGGCTCGGCGCAGACCCAGGACGGTTCACCCCATGCGGACCGGTCAGTGAGACACCTGCGGCCCGACCACGATGTTGGCCAGCGGCTCTCCCGTGTCCAGTCGCCTGAGCTGCGACTGGACCAGCCGGCGGGCTCGCGGCTCGAACGCCGTCGATAGCCCGCCGACGTGCGGCGAGATCAGGACGCCGGGCTGGGCCCACAACCGATGCCCGGGCGGCAACGGCTCCGGGTCAGTCACATCCAGCGCCGCCCGAAGCCGACCGGAAACCACCTCGGCTGTCAACGCCTCGGTATCGACGACCGGACCACGGGCGACGTTCACCAGCAGCGCTCCGTCGCGCATGGCGGCCAGGAACGAAGCGTCGACCATGCCCCGAGTCTCCTCGGTGAGCGGGCAGGTCAGGATGACGACGTCCGCGCGGCCGAGCAGCTCAGGCAGGGACGCGAAGCCGGCGATCCCATCACGCGCGCTCCGCGCGACCCGGAGTACGTCGCACTCGAACGGGCGCAGTCGAGCCTCGATCGCCTGGCCGATCGCGCCGTATCCCACCAGCAGGACGGTCTTGTCGGCCAGCGAGTCATACCACCCTTGACGCCAGTCGCCGTGTTCCTGGGCCCGGACGAACGCCGGCACGCCGCGCAGGGATGCCAAGGTGAGGGTCACCGCCAGCTCGGCGGCGCTCGCATCGTGGACTCCGCGGGCGTTGCAGAGCGTCAGGTCGTCCCGCAGGTACGGCAGGACATGCTCATACCCGGCAGTGAGCGTCTGGACCGCCTTCAGCCGTGGCATCCTCGTGATGAGTGAGCTGGCGTCGTCGGCGAATCCATACGGAATCACGTAGAACTCGATGCGATCCAGCACCTCCGGCCGGGGCAGATCCGCGGCGCCGATGTTACTCAGGAGGTTCTGGCTCGAGCGGTCCGGCCTGCCCTCCCACACGTGGACGTCAAGCCTGTCGGGGAGCGTCAGAGACTCCGGAGGATAGGGAATCAATACATCAGGCACGAGCCTCGAACCTACCAGTGCCCAGGTCAGTGGAGTGAGGCGCCTCAGGGAGGTGCGCAGGTCGAAGATGTCGGGCCGCGCGTGGTGCCCGACGACGTCGAGGTCGAGGTCGCTACTGGTCGGGCCGCGTCCAAGATCGTGGTGAACCGCCCTCCGAGGCGGCTTTCTGAGCACTGACGGTCCCCGGCCGACCCGGGGGGCCGTTCCGCGCCCGTTCTCAGAATGCCGGCGTTTGTTCCACTTCCGGCGCTGCGCTTGGCCTAATACTCCTGCGGCGGCGTGACATTGTCGAAGTACCATGCGGCGATCTGGGTGCGCGATGTGAAGCCGAGCTTGCTCAGGATGTGTTCCACGTGCCCTTCCGCCGTGCGGGGCGAGATGACCAGGCGGGCGGCGATCTCCTTGTTGCGCACTCCCCGCGCGATGAGGCCTGCCACCTCGAGCTCGCGCGGGGTCAGTTCCGCCGTCTCCGCGCGCGGCCGGGTGGCCTCGTCGCCACCTGCCTCGGACGGCTGCGCCGGTTCTTCCAGCGCGTAGGCGACGGCCTCGTCGAAGTCGAGACCGGCTCCCTGCTCGAAGGCCGTCGCGAACCCCGCCTCGCCCATTCTGCTGCGCAGTGTCGCCTCCCACTCCTCGTGCTCGCCGGCGTAGGAGCGGAAGCCCGGCAGCGACAGCCCCAGGATTCGCCGGATCGAGGCGGCCGCGCCGAGCAGGCGCGCGGCCCGCACATCTCGTCCGTCAGCGGCTGTCGCCCAGGCCAGGGACTCGATGGCCCCGGCCGCGCCGTAGCGGTAACCGATGGGGCCGCCGATGCGGATGCTCGCGCGAAACAGCTCGACCGCTTGCTCCCTCTCTCCCGCGAGCCAGCGCTCGATGCCGTTGACCCACACCCCCCAGGAGATCTCGCCCTGCGCCCCGGCGATCTCAGCCGTCCTCCGGCATCGGGCGGCGAACGCGGCCGCCCGCGGATCCCTGCCGAAAGCGGCCGCCAAGGTCAGGTAGAAAACGCACAGGAAGGGCCCCTGCAGTACGTCGTCCTCGACAGCGGCGCCCGCGTTCTCATACCACTTGACGCTCTCCTCCAGCCGGCTGATCGCGTCGTCGTAGTCACCGAGGAGCATGGCGAGCCGACCTGACAGGAATTGCACCATCGCCTGATCGCCCGGGTCCCGCCGGCCGTCGGCCAGCGCCGAGCACTCGCGGATCAGCGGTCTCGCCGCGTCGATCTCCCACTGCATCAGGGCGAACAGCGCCTGCGTCGCCAGTGCCCGGAACCGGGCCGGATAGGTGTCTCGCATCAACCGGACGGCGCGGTCGAGCCAGTAGCGTGCCTCGCTGAAGCCGCCGGAATAGACCCAGTAGCCGTACAGTCTCGTGATGATCTGCAGGCCCATTTCCGTGCGGGCGGGATCGGCCAGGGCGTGGTCGAGCGCCACGCGGAAGTTCGGCATCTCGCGCACCACATCGGCGTACAAGTCCACCTGCGACGGGGTGAACCAGCTCGCGCGGATCCGCTCGGCCAGCCGCCGATAGTGATCGAGATGGCGGTGCTGCAGGTCCGTCTGCGGCTCACTCGCGGCAAGGCGCTCCGCGCCGTACTGACGCAAGAGCTCCAGCATGCCGTAGCGCGCCCGCGGGCCGGCGTTGTCGTGCGTCAGGACGGACTTGTCGATGAGCGCCGCAAGCAGCGGCAGCAGCTCCTCGCGTGCCAGCCCGTTGCCCGAGCACACCTCCTCGGCCGCGTTCAGGTCGAAGCCGCCGGAGAAGACCGTGACGCGTTGCCAGAGCATCTGCTCGGCAGGCGAGCACAACTCGAAGCTCCAGGCGACCGCGGCACGCAAGGTCTGATGGCGGGGAGCGGTGGTCCGGTATCCGGGAGTGAGGGCGTTGAGATGGTCGCCGAGCCTGTCGGTGATCTGGTGGAGGGACAGGACACGCAACTGCACCGCCGCCAGCTCGATGGCCAGGGGGATGCCGTCGACGAGCCGGCACAGCCGTGCCACCTCGCCGTAGTCGACGCCCTGGCCGAAGCCCGGATCGATGGCCTTGGCGCGTTCCAGGAACAAGGTCACCGCTTCATACCGGCCGGCGCCCTCAGATGTCAGGCGCTGGTCCTGCGGGGGCAGCGACAACGGCGGCACGACATAGCGGACTTCGGCGGGGAGCCCGAGCACCTCTCGGCTGGTCGCGAGGAGGCGCACCTCCGGAACCGCCCGGAGCAACTGCTCGGCGAAGGCGGCGCACGCGTCGATGAGGTGCTCGCAGTTGTCCAGAACGATCAGCGTCTGCTTGTCCCGCACATGGTCGATCAACGTCTCCAGGGAGGAGCGCGACGCCTTGTCGTGCACCCCCAGGGCTTCGGCCACCGCGCGGTCCAGCAGCTTGGCGTCTTGAAGGGAGGCCAGATGCACGAGCCACACACCGTTGGAGAAGGCGCGTCGCATCTTGGCTGCCACGTGGAGCGCCAGGCGCGTCTTGCCCACCCCTCCGGGCCCCGTAAGCGTCAACAACCGCGTGGAGGCGAGCAACCGCCTGATGTCGGCCGCATCCTGCCGTCGACCGACGATCTCCTCGCAGTCGGCTGGGAGATTGCCCTCCACCCGCCTCGCTGCCGTCTTCGGAGCCACACCTCATGCTATCAACGCAGCTCAAAGCCCCATCAAGGATGCAGAGCGACGAGGGATGTCGGTCAGCGGCCACCAGGAGAGCTTCATGGTCCGGCGCCGCACGGCGGAGGAACCCGGGCGTGAGTGACCTCGCCGGCGTCGTCACCGGAGCCGGGTCGGGTCTCGGACGCGTCTGACGTGGCCGACTCAGCTCAAGTGCATGCCGCCGCGGAGCAGGCCCGGGCAGCGTGGGGCCGGATCGGCTTTCTCGTCAACTCCGCCGGCGTGTTCCTCGTCGGACCGCTCGAAGAAGTGGCCCCGTCGGCGGTGCGTGCGCTGTTCGACGTCAACGTCCTCGGGACCACGCTGGTCACCCAGGCCCTGCTGCCCGACCTCATCGCCGCCCGCGGCGCGATCGTCAACCTCTCGAGCACGGTCGGGCTGCGCGCGACCGTGTCGAACTCCCACTACGCCGCCTCCAAGGCAGCGATCGCGCACCTGACCCGTTGCTTGGCCTTGGAGTTGGCCGAGCACGGGGTGCGGGTCGCCCTGGCGCCGCGGGCCGACCCGGACCGGCATCTACACCGCTGGCCGGCATGGACCCGGCGACCGTCGACCGCCTCCTGGCCGAGCGCGCCGCCGACATCCCGCTCGGCCGGGTCGGCGACCCGACCGAGATCGCGCTGTGGGCGTCACGGCTGCTGGCCGACGAGTGGGTCACCGGTCACGTGATCCCCGTCGACGGGGGCATGGCGATCGCCTGAACCACGGTCGGTCGCCGTCTCAACGTTCGAGCCAGCCGGTGTCCGCTGCGGGGCCGTCGTAGGGCGGGGGCTCGATGTACCCGCCGGTGAGCGGGTCGATCCGCAGCCTCGTCAGCCGCATGAACGAGATCCGCCACCCGGTCGGCTCCCACGTGTACTCCTCGTCGTAGAAGCCGTATCCACGGATCCCGTACATCCCAGGGATGGGGATCCGCTTGTACACCCGGCTGTCCCGGGGCCAGGTGAGGTAGTCCTGCATGGCCCAGCGTCCCCGGACGAGCCGTGGGCCCGCGCTCCTGAGCTCCGGCATCATGCCGTGATGGACCGACCGCATCGGTCCGAGCCACACGGAGACCCCCTCGACGAAGGCGTCCGGGCCGTGCGTCGCGAACGGGAAGCCCTCGAACGTGGCGTCGTCGCTGAACAGCATCCGCAGCTGCGGCCATTGCTTGGTGTCGAGACAGAAGAAGTACCGCGACTTGAGGCGGCAGATCTGCTGGTAGACGGCGAAGTCGAGCAGGTCGTCGGCGATGTCGCTTGTCATCGTGGAGTCTCCGTCCGATCGCTGTCCGGTCGTCGCCGTTCCCGCGGGCGCTGTCGGTCGCCCACGCAAGGGCCCAGTCGTCGGCGCGGGTGGACGCGCTGAGCCCGTCGGCACCGGCGCCGTCGCGCCGGCCGCTGGTGATCTCGGTCAGGAGCCGCTCCGCCTCGAGCGACGGGTGGCTGGGCTTCGGCCAGGGGTTTGCCCTGCTCGGCGGTCAGGTCGGCCGCCACGGTTTCGGCGCGGCGCCGGAGCAGTGCCGCGGCCTCGTGCAGGAGGGCGGCCCGCTCGTGGGCCGGCACTGCCCGCCACTGGGCGAAGCCGGCTGCCGCGGTTCGCGCGGCTCGCTCGAGGAGGACCGGGTCCGCATGAGGTAGATGGCCGAGCAGCGCCTCGGTGGCGGGGTCAATGACTGGACGGGTGGGCAGCCCGGTCGTGATGCGCTGGCCGTCGACGAGTAGCGCGAGTTCGGGGTAGGCCATGTCTTCTAGTCCTTGCGCAGCGGGCTGTGGGCGGTTTCGGGAAGCCTCAATGCGGTGATCACCGAGATCGCCGCGGCGGTCATGAGGAACAACCCGGGCGAGCGTGGATCGCCGGTGCTGTCGATCAACCAGGTGGAGATGTACGGCGCAGTGCCGCCGGTGAGGATCGAGCCGATGTTGTAGCCGATCCCGAACCCGCTGAATCGGGTGCTAGTGCGGAACAGTTCGGTGTAGGTGGCCATCATGGGGCCCATGACGGCGGCCTCACACAGCCCCAGGGTGGCCTGGCCGAGGAATGCGAGCGTGACGTTGCCGGTGTCCATCAGCAGGAATGCGGGGTAGGCGAGCACTGCCATGGCGGCGAACCCGCCGAGCAGAATCGGTCGGCGGCCGACCCGGTCGGACAGCGCGCCCCAGCCGAGCACGGTGGCGGCGGCGAGGACGAGCGACCCGGAGGTGCACCATGCGGCCTGGGAGCTGGTCAGGCCACCCTGGCGATGCAGGAAGGTTGCGCCGTAGACGTAGACGATGTAGTAGCCGGCGAAGCCGCCGACGGCGAAGCCGGCCACACGGACGATGCTCGCCCAGTCTCGGCGCAGTGCGGTGGCCACCGGTGAGGACTCGTGCTTCACCGCGGTGGTGCTGTCTTCGCGGAGGGCTTCGAACTCTGGGCTTTCCTCGAGGCGGCGCCGGATGTAGAGGCCGATCAGACCCATCGGGAGTGAGAGCAGGAACGGGATCCGCCAACCCCACGACTCCATCTGACCGTCGTCGAGTGTCGCATACAGCAGCGCGACGAGAACCGATCCGGTGAGCACGCCGAGTAGGTTGCCGACCTGGACGTTGGCGCACATGAACCCACGCCGCCGGTGGGGCGACCATTCTGCGACGTAAGTAGCGGCGCCGCCGATCTCTCCGCCGGCGGAGAGCCCTTGCACCCCACGCAGGAGCACGAGCAAAAGGGTGGCCCACACTCCGGCACTGGCGTAGCCGGGCAGCACACCGACGAGGAAGCTCGACAGCGCCATCGTGATGACGGCCCACGCCAGCACCGGCTGGCGGCCGTAGCGGTCGCCGAGGTGTCCGAGCACGATTCCGCCGAGGGGACGCAGCACGAAGGCCGCGCCGAACACTGCGAGAGCGGACAGAAGCCCGACGGTCGGGTCCTGGGTCGGGAAGAACACCGCTGCGAGCGTGATGGCGAGGAAGCCGTAGGCGGTGAAGTCGTAGTACTCGACGAACGTGCCGATGGCACTGCCGAGCGCAACCCGGCGAGTGTGTCGGCGTGAGCGGTGGTTCATGTCGGCGGGGGGATGGGGGATTGACGGTGAACCCATGGTGTCTCCGCAACGGTGCGAGTCGAGCGGGCAGTGATCGGTCGAGGGTCAGCGCCCGACGAAGCGGGTGGGACGGCGCTCGGTGAAGGCGGCGCCTCGGCTGCGTCGTCGGTGGAACGCAGGATCGCGACCTTGGACGAGATCAGTTCGAGCGCGGTCTGTAGGTCGGTGCCGGCCGATTGGCGTTCTGCGTCGCCGGCAGGTGGACCTACTCGTCGGGAACAAGACGGAAGGGTATATGCTTGTCGCCGATGGTGGGAACGGACAAAGCAGGCAATAACGTGCACCTGCTGTTCGCCATAATTGAACAAGCCAAAGGCAAGTGTCAACCTATAGCGGACACTCGTCGCGGACGCTCTGCCACCGGCCCCGGTGGAGGCGCCGCGCCCCCAAGCCGATCACACCGACGTCACCGGAGGCGAGCCGCTGCTCAGCGTCCAGTGGCGTCCGGCCGCTGACTCAACTCGGCGTCCGCGGCCCGCACGGCAGCAGAGGACGGCGTGGGAATCGGGTCGGCGGCCCAGCTCAGGTCGAGCGCGTCGACCGCGTTCGAGGGTCGCGGGAGCGGCTGACCCAAGGCGTCGCCGAGCTGCGACGCCACCCACTCCCGGGTGTGATCGGGATCGTGCCGACCGGACACGAACCGGTCGAGCTCGAGCAACAACGTGCACGACGTCGAACGAAGGCCCGGAAGCCCAGTGCTCGGCCGGCCCAATCCTGTCCTGCACCACACCGCCCCTGTCCGCACCCGCGCCGGGTCACATCGGTTCACTCTCACTGAACAGTACCGGGGGAACCTGCGGCCACGCCCGGACGTCGCTGCCCCGCACTGAGAGGGCGGTTCGCGAGCCTATGGTCGCGAACCGCCCTCTCAGGTGATCGAGCCCTACGTGCGCGTGATCGACGCGATGCTGCGCGCCGAGCGCGCCACTGAGCAGCCCGCCTGAGGCGTTGCTGTCAGTCGTGGTCGTGGTGGACGAACCAGATGCCCCGGGCCGGGACGGTGCCCTGGTTGCGGAAGAGGTGCGGGACGGTGGAGTTGAACCCGAGCGACTGGCCGGCGTGCAGGGTGAAGGTGTCGAAGCCGAACGTCACTTCCAGCTCGCCCTCCAGGAGGTAGCCGTACTCGTACCCGTTGTGGCGCAACATCCGCTCGTCGTTGGTCGAACTGGCGCCCGGCGGGTAGACGATCTCGATGAAGTCCAGCTGGTGCACGGTGTTGGTGGCCAATTGTTCCCAGATCACTCCGGTGTCCATGACCAGCCGGGTCCGATCGCCCGGCGAGGTCACCGACAACAGGCCCGTGCGCTTGGCGTCCTGCCAGAGCTGCCTTGAGGAGCCAAGCTCGTACGCCCGCGCCGGGTCATGCAGATCTTCCTCTGCCTGCCGGGACGGGTCCGCATCGTCCAACAGTGATGCGCCATCGCGCATCGCCTCCGATTCGCCCTCCTCCAGGTCCATGTCATCAGTCGGCTCGCCGTCCTCTTCGTCGGTCTCGAAGAGGCTGTCGACGGACACTTGGAGCATCTGTGCCATGGAGTACAGCGTCGCCACCGAAGGCTGCGACTTGCCGTTCTCGATCTGGGACAGGAAGGAGGGCGAGACGTTGAGTCTGCGCGCGAGCTCGCGCAGTGACAACTTCAACCTCTTACGCGCCCTTCGCAGCCGGGAGCCGAGGTTGACGGCCGTGGCGTCGTCCGAAGTCTGCGGTGTCTGGGGAGAAGTCAAGGGTGCTCCTTGCTCAAGGCAACGACGATGAACGGGCGGTCCCGGAAGGAACCTTCTGCAGGGCTCAAACCAGCACCATCCCCCCGTCAACCATGATGACCTGACCGGTCAGGTAGTCGGAGTCAGCGCAGGCCAGGAACGACGCCGTACCCATAGTGCACTTACAGTTAACTGGGGGCCAACGTCAAGGCCTTGTCTGCGATCTCCGGCTCACCTTTGTTCATAACTACTGAACACAAGTGAGCCGCTCGGACGGAAACCTTGACACGCTCGCTTGGGAGTGTTCACCATTACTGACCATTGGCCGGATGGCGACATGTCCCGGAAGCCTCGCCTCATTCCCGTGAAGGGAACGTCCTTGTGAAGATCAGCGACCGCTTGCGTCACCTCACCTACTCCACCCTGGTTCACCCTGGGGACACCTGGAGTGAGATGCGGGAGAGCGTCGCCGCGCACGTGCCGGCGGTAAGGAAACGCGTATCACCCGCGACGCCGATGGGGGTGTCGCTGCGTCTCTCCGGCGCCTCGGTGGCAGCCCTGCGGGCCGACCCCGCCGAACGCGCCGACTTTCTCGGATTCCTCCGCCAGGAGGACCTGTACGTCTACACGATCAACGCGTTCCCGCATGGGTTCTTCAAGGGGCGCTCCGTCATGGAGCAGGTCTACGAACCGGACTGGGCGACGCAGGAGCGGACGGCCTGCACCATGGGTGTCGCCGACATCCTGGTGGACATCACCGACGCCGCGATCGAACCCTCGATCCAGACTGCTCCGCTAGCCTTCCGCCCCAACGTCCCCCGGATACATCACGGCCTTCACCACCAACCGGCTCCGCGTCGTCGCCCACCTGATCAGCTTGGAACGGCGGACCGGTCGCCGGGTGAAGCTCGCGCTGGAGCCCGAACCGTTCGGTTTCCTCGAGACCACCGAGGAGACGGTGAGGTACTTCGACGAGCACCCCTTCTCCCGCTCGGGAACGGAGGAACCCGCGCGGCTGGCCGACGTCCCGATCTCGGAGGCGATCGGCCTGATCCGCCGGCACCTGGGGGTGGTCTTCGACATCGGTCACCAGTCGGTGGCGTTCGAGGACATCCCCGCCGGGCTGCAGTCATTGGTCGGCGTCGGCATTCCGATCTTCAAGCTGCAGGAAGCCGCAGCACTATGGGTGCCCGAGGTCACCGACGAGACGGTCGAGGCACTGGGCAGTTCACCGACACGATCTACCTGAGCCGGACCACCGAGCGCCGCGACGGACACCTGACCCGCTTCCTCAACCTGGTGACGCCATTGAGGCATGGAACGCCGCCCCGGGTGGATCCCGGGAATGGCGAACGCACTTCCACGTGCCCGTCTTTCTCGAGCAGATCGGCGGGTTCCGTACCACCCGGTCGAACATCGAAGCGGCTCTGGACCTGCATCGGCGCACACCGCTCTCCGACCACCTGGAGATTGAGACCTACACCTGGGCCGTGCTGCCGGACCACCTCACAACCGGCGACATCGACGAGTACGTCAGCCGCGAGATCGAGTGGGTGCGCGACACACTCGCCGCCGGCGCCTCGGACGACTCTCGCTGACCGCCATTGATTCCGAGAACGAAGGAAAGCCTGATGTCGGCAAGACTCATCCAGTCCAAGCAGCTCCAGATCCGCGGCACCATCGGATCCCCTGGCGTCTGGCAGGAAACCCTGCGTTTCCTCGCCCGGACCGGCCTCGACCTGACACCGATGATCACCGACCGGTTCCCCCTGGAACGGGCGCCGGAGGCCTACGACGCCGCCCGCCGCACCGACAAGAACGTCAAGGTGCACATCGGGAACGGCGCGCGCTCATGAAGGCCGCGGTCCTGCACGCCGCCGGTGACCTGCGCATCGAGGAACGCCCTGACGCGCCCGCCCCTGGCCGGGGAGAGGTACGTCTGCAGATCACCCGGGCAGGGCTCTGCGGCACCGACGCCAGCGAGTACGCCGCAGGTCCGATAATGACCCCGCTGAAGGTTCGGCACCCGAACTCCGGCGTCCTCGGCCCGGTCGTGCTCGGCCACGAGTTCATCGGCGTGGTGGAGAGCGCCGGACCCGGCAGCGACCGGTTCACCGCCGGTGACCGGGTGGCCGCCGGCGCCGGCGTCTGGTGCGGACGCTGCGGCTGGTGCGAGCGCGGCCAGACCAACCTCTGCCAGTCCTACTGGACCTACGGCCTGTCCGCCGACGGCGGGCTCACCCATCGCATCACGGTTCCCGAGGCGATGCTGCATCCTGTCGCGCCGCAGGTGTCCGACGACAATGCCGCGCTGGCCCAGCCCCTCGCGGTCGGGCTGCACGCCGTGGACCGCAGCCGGGTCCGGCCCGGCGACGTCGTGGTGGTGCACGGCGCCGGCGCCATCGGATCCTTCGTCATCGCCGGGCTCAAGGCCGCCGGCGCCGGTGCGATCGTCGCCGTGGACATCGACGACGGCCGCCTGGAGACCGCCGCGAAGCTGGGCGCGAGCGTGACGGTCAACGCGACCGCGGCCGATCCGCTGGAGGCGGTTGCCGAGCTTACCGGCTCGGCGCTGGCGGACGTCACCATCGAGGCGAGCGGCGTGCCCGACGGCCTGTCCCGGGTACAGCGGCTCACCCGGCGCGGCGGCACGATCCTCCTCGTCGGCCTGCCCAAGGCGCAGGTTTCGTTCACGGCCGTCGACCTCATCCTCCGGGAGATCGACGTGATGACCACCGTCGCCCACGTGTGCGATCGGAACCTCCCGGCCGCCCTGGACCTGCTCGCCCGGCACGATCTCGCCGCCCTCCTCGTCGAGCGCGTCGTCCCCCTCGACCGCATCGTCGAGGACGCCCTCGTCCCGATGACCGATGGATCCGCCCGGGGCAAGCTCCTCGTGGACACACAAGCAGGGCCGTCATGACCGGCCGGCAGCTCCGCGTAGCCTTTTGCGGCATCGGCCGCATGGGCGCCGAGATGGTCGCCGCCCTCACCGATCGAGGCTTCCCGGTGACCGTATGGAACAGGACGGCCGAGCGCGCCATCACCATCGCCGAGCGCACCGGCGTCCAGGTCGCGTCCTCGCCGGCGATGGCGACGAAGAACGCCGACGTCGTGTTCACCATGCTGACCGACGGCAAGGCGGTCCTCAGCACGCTCACCGGCCAGGACGGCATTCTCACCGCCGCCCGCGCGGGCACGATCGTCGTGGACTGTTCCACCATCGGCGCATGCGCGGCAGGCGCGGCGGCCGCCCTGTGCGCCGCGGCGCACGTGCGGTTCCTCGACTGCCCGGTGAGCGGCAGCACCGCCGTCGCCCGCGAGGGCAATCTCGGCCTGATGGCCGGCGGCGATCTCACCGTGATCGACGAGGTGCGGCCGGTGCTGGAGGCGCTCGGCACCGTGGTGCACGTCGGACCCGCCGGGGCCGGCGCCGCAGCCAAGGTCGCGGTCAACGCGCTGCTGCACACCTTC
The DNA here is from genome assembly GCF_004348685.1 of Nonomuraea deserti. Classification (GTDB taxonomy): domain Bacteria; phylum Actinomycetota; class Actinomycetes; order Streptosporangiales; family Streptosporangiaceae; genus Nonomuraea; species Nonomuraea deserti. The sequence continues at coordinate 13,415 of NZ_SMKO01000144.1, forward strand.
AGCACCACCCTGGCCGAATGCCTGGTCACCGCCCGCAAAGCCGGCGTCTCCGCCGACGCCCTGTTCGACGTGCTCGCGGCCGGCGTGCTCTGGAACCGCTTCCTCGACTACAAAAGACCCGCCTTCACCGACCCGGCTCACACCGGCGTCGCCTTCGACCTCGCGACCGCCACCAAGGACCTCCGCCTCGCCGTGGCCACGAGCGACGACACGGACCCGGCCAAGTCCGTCGTCCGGCGCGCCCTGGAACTCCATCAGCACGCCCTGCACGACGGCTACGGCGACCGGGACATGGCCGCGATGGCGGCCTGGTTCCAAGCCACGGCCGACCAGGTCGACCCCTCCGCCGCGGCCGGGGACGCCGTTCCCGGCCGCGAACCCGAAAGGACCTGACGTGGGAATCCACACCTACGGCACGAACGCCGTCGACTGGGAACAGCGGCTGGACCTCGACCGGCTGCGCACCGAGCGGCTGGCCCGGCTGCGCGCCGAGCTGGACCGCTCATCACTGGGCGCGGTGCTCGCGTTCGACTTCCCCAACATCCGCTACATGACCGCCACCCACATCGGCACCTGGGCCAACGACAAGCTGATCCGTTTCGCCCTGCTGGTGCGCGGCGCCGAGCCGATCATCTGGGACTTCGGCTCGGCGGCCCGGCACCACCAGCTGTACAACCCGTGGCTCGCCCCTGCCGCCCTGGAATCGCCCGACGCCGTCCACGGCCCGCACCATGGCGCGGTCAAGCAGCTGGGCGGCGCCCGGGCCGGCATCTCCACTCTGCGCGGAGCCTTTCACCCGCAGGCCGGCATCGCCGAGGAGGTGGCACGCAAGATCAAGGCCGAGCTGGACCAGCACGGGCTGCTGAACGAACCACTCGGCGTCGATGTCATCGAGCTGCCGATCCTCGCGGCGCTGCAACATGCCGGCATCCAGGTCGTGGACGGCCAGCAGGTCTTCCTGGAAGCGCGCCGTATCAAAACCAAGGACGAGATCGGGCTGCTCACCCAGGCCGCTTCGATGGTCGACGCGGCCTACGACCAGCTGTATGAGTTCCTCCGGCCGGGAGTCCGGGAGAACGAGACCGTCGGCCTGGTCAGCAAGGTGCTCTATGACATGGGTTCGGAGTTCGTCGAAGGCGTCAACGCCATCAGCGGCGAGCGGTGCGCCCCGCACCCCCACGTGTACTCCGACCGGCTCATCCGGCCCGGCGATCCCGCGTTCTTCGACGTTCTGCACAGCTACATGGGCTACCGGACCTGCTACTACCGCACGTTCGCGGTCGGTAGCGCCTCACCCGCCCAGCGGGAAGCGTACAAGATCTGCCGCGAATACATGGACCAGGGGCTCTCCCTGGTGAAGCCCGGCGCCACCACCGCCGACATCGTCTCGGTGTGGCCCACCGCGCAGGAGTTCGGCTTCGCCGACGAAGAGGCCGCGTTCGCCCTCCAGTACGGCCACGGCGTCGGGCTGTCCATCTGGGAGAAGCCGATCTTCAGCCGGCTGGTCTCGCTGGACCATCCCGAGGTCTTGGAGGAGGGCATGGTCTTCGCCCTGGAGACCTACTGGCCTGCCAAGGACGGCTGGTCGGCGGCTCGCATCGAGGAGGAGATCGTCGTGACCGCCGACGGCTGCGAAGTGATCACGAAGTTTCCCGCCGAGGACCTGCTCGTGGCCGGCCGGCGCTACTTCACCACCGGCGGCATGCTGCCCACGGTGCGCGAGTCACAGTCCCACCTGAACACGTCGATCTTCCAGGGAGGTGAGGCATGACCTCGCCCCTCGAACGGCACCCGTACGGTGAGCACGCCATCGTGCTGCCGCCCAAGAGCCAGACCACCCACGACGCCGCGGACATCGACCGCGAGATCCGGCTACTCATGTACCGGCGGCTGCACGAAATCCGCCAGTTCGAAAAGCGCGCCTACGACATGTTCATGCAGAACCTGGTCAAGGGCACCACGCACCTGTCGTTGGGCATGGAGGCCGTGGCCGCCGGATTCGGCGCCACGATGCGCGAGGACGACTACACGTTCGCGACCTACCGCGGCCACGCGCACACCCTGGCCCGCGGAGTCCCCATGGAGGGCATCCTGGCCGAACTGCTGGGCCGCTCCAACGGGCTGCTCGGCGGCAAGGGCGGCTCCATGCACCTCACCAGCGTCGAGCACGGCATGATGGGCTCCTACGCGATCATCGGCGCGCATCTGACGATCGCCAACGGTGCGGCCTGGTCCGCGCAGTACCGCGGCAGCGGCCAGGTCGCGGTCTGCTTCTTCGGCGACGGCACCACCAACATCGGCGCATTCCACGAGGCGCTCAACTACGCGGCGGTCTTCTCCCTGCCGGTCGTGTTCGTCTGCGAGAACAACCTGTACATGGAGTACACCGCGATCTCCGACATCACCGCCGTGCCCAGGCCCGCCGCCGACCGCGCCGGCGCCTACGGGCTCCAACCGGTGGTCGTGGACGGCAACGACGCCGACGCCTGCTACCTCGCGGCCCGCGACGCGCTGGAACACGCCCGCTCCGGCCGTGGGCCGGTCCTGATAGAGGCGCTGACCTACCGCCACGGCGGCCACTCCAGGGCCGACCCGGGCAAGTACAAGCCGCCGGGCGAGCTGGAGGCGTGGCTGGCCCATGACCCGCTGAAGATCTACCGGGGGCGGCTCGAACGCATCGGCGTCCCGTCCTCGGCGCTGGACGAGATCGAAAGCCAGGTCGGCCAGGCCGTGGACGCGGCGACCGAGGCGGCCAAGAACGGGCCGCTGCCAGAGCAGGCACTGGCCTACACCGACGTGTGGGCGGATGGAGGACACTCATGGCGCAACTGACCTACCGGGAGGCAGTGGCCCGCGGCATCGCGCAGGAGATGAACCGGGATGAGCGGGTGGTCCTCATCGGGGAGGACATCGCCGGGGCGGGCGGGGTGTTCAAGACCACGGTCGGGCTGCTGGAGCAGTTCGGTCCGCGCCGCGTCCTCGATACCCCCATCTCCGAGCAGGCCATCCTGGGCGCGGCCATGGGCGCGGCGATGACCGGACTGCGGCCGATCGCGGAGATCATGTTCTCCGACTTCTTCGCCGTCTGCTGGGACATCGTCGTGAATCAGATGGCCAAGACCCGCTATATGACCAATGGGCAGGTCTCGATCCCTCTGGTGGTCAAGAGCGGCAACGGAGGCGGGCTCCGCTTCGGCGCCCAGCACTCTCAGTCGATCGAGAACTGGGCCATGGCGGTGCCGGGGCTCAAGGTCGTCACCCCGTCGTGCCCCGAGGACGTGGTCGGGCTGATGGCCGCCGCGGTGCGCAGCGACGACCCGGTGCTGTTCTTCGAACACAAGGGTCTTTACGCCAGCCGAGGCGAGGTTCCCGACGGCCCCATCGAGGATGTGCTCGGCAAGGCCAAGATCCGCCGCAGCGGCGAGCACGCCACGATCGCGGCGCTGGGCATGATGGTGCCGCGGGCCGTGGAGGCCGCCGAACGGCTGGCCGCCCAGGGGATCAGCTGCGAAGTCATCGACGTCCGCTCGCTGATTCCGCTCGACGCTCAGACCATCCTGGACTCCGTCGGCCGCACCGGCCGACTGTTCACCGTCGAGGAGAACCCGCGGGCACTGGGCTGGGGCGCCGAGATCGCCTCCATCGTCGGCGATGAAGGGTTCTGGGACCTCGACGGGCCCATCGTGCGCATCACCACGCCACACGTCCCGCTGCCCTCCGCCGACTCCCTGGAGGACCTGGTCATCCCGTCGGTGGACCGGATCGTCGCAGAGGTCGAGAAGGCGATGCAGGCGTGAGCGACATCGAGATCACCATGCCGCAACTCGGTGAGACGGTCGCCGAGGGCACTGTGACCCGGTGGCTGGTCGATGTGGGCGCTCAGGTCACGGCGAATGAACCGCTCCTGGAGGTGTCCACCGACAAGGTCGACACCGAGATCGACGCCCCGGCCGACGGTGTCCTGCGGCGGATCCTCGTGCCCGAGGGGCAGACCGTGCCCGTGGGCACGGTCATCGCCCTTGTCGGCGACATGGCCGCCTCCGCGGGCTCCGGCGCGCCGCCGGCCAGCACCCTCGCTTCTCGGCAGGCGGGCCCGGTGCACGTCGCGGTGCGCGCTCCTCGGCACCAGGACAGTCCCCGGGTGCGCAGGCTAGCCCGCGAGCATGGCGTCGATCTCGCCCAGGTACGGCGCTCTGGACCCAACGGACGGGCCACCGCCACCGACGTGCGAGCGGCCATCCGGCCGGCACAACCCCGTGACGACGTCACCCGTCAGCCGGAACCCGCCGCGCCTCGGCGGGCGGTCCCCGCTTCCGCCGTGTCCGGCACGCGCGGCCGGGTCGAGCGGCTGTCGCGCCGCCGCAAGGTCATCGCCGAACGCATGCACCGCTCCCTCCAAGAGTCGGCGCAGCTCACCACGGTGATCGAGGTGGACCTCAACCACGCCGTCAAAACTCGCGAGGCGGCGAAAGACGCGTTCCGCAGCCGGTACGGCGTTCCACTGTCGGTGCTCCCGTTCGTGGCCGAAGCAGCCGTGCAGTCCCTCGCCGACCACCCAGTGATCAACGCGGAGCTGGACCTGGCCGCCGGGACGGTCACCTATCCGGCCGGCGTCGGCCTCGGGATCGCCGTGGACACCGACGAAGGACTGGTTGTTCCGGTCATCCGCGACGCCGACGACCTCACCGTCGGGGCGCTCGCCCGGCACATCGCCCACCTGGCCGCCCGCGCCCGGGACGGTTCGGCCACCGCCGACGATTTCGCGGGCGGGACCTTCACCATCACCAACACCGGCAGCCGGGGCGCGCTGTTCGACACGCCCATCCTCAACACCCCTCAGTCGGCGATCCTCGGCCTCGGCGCCGTCACACGTCGGCCCGTCGCGCTGCGCGGCCTCGACGGCGAGGATCTCATCGCGGTCCACCCGATGGCGTACATGTCGCTGACCTACGACCACCGGCTGGTGGACGGGGCGGACGCGGCTCGCTACCTCACGTCCGTCAAGAACCGCATCGAAAGCTCCGACAATGCGTGGGAGCACAGCCTGGGCATCGTTGAGATCGCTAGATGACACCTCCATCGCGCTGTTGACGTAAGGACCCATGGACCTGGAAGCGTTGCTGGACGATCTCGACCTTTCCACCTCGATCCGGCGACTCACCGGCGCAGCGATGTTCGAGCTGCACGGCGAGGAGACGATCGGTCTGGCCCCGATGGTGTTCTCGGACGGACCCTCGGGGGTGCGCGGTGCGGAATTCTCCGGCGGCAGGCCCCCGCGACGTGGAAATGCCGCTGCGTGAGAATGCCGGCCTTCAGACAGACGCCGACCGCGTCGCAGCGGACTTCGACTGGGTCCGGGCACGGGATCTTGAAGGGCTTCTCGACCAGGCGTCCGACTCCGACATGGTGTTCGGCATCTTCTCCATGCTCGGCTACCGGTTCGCGCCCCGCTTCGCCGACCTGGGCGACCAACGGCTCTGGCGCGCCGAGGTTCCCGGCAGCGAGACCCCCAGCAACTACGGGCCGCTGGAGGCGATCGCCCGCAACAAGGTCAACCGGAACAAGATCCACACTTAGTGGTCGGACATGACCCGCGTCGCCGGATCGCTGGTCACCAACCAGGTCCGCGCCTACGACCTGCTGCGCATGTTCGCCCGCAACGGCCGCCCCACCCCGCTCGGCCAGGCGTTCGCCGAATACGGCTGCATCGACAAGACCCTCCACCTGCTCGACATCCTGGACCCGATCAACGACGGCTACCGCCGCACGCTGAACAAGCAGCTCACCGTCCAGGAATCCCGGCACCGCCTGGCCCGGCACATCTGCCACGGCGGCAACGGCCAGATCCGACAGGCGTACCGAGAAGGACAAGAAGACCAACTCGCGGCGCTCGGACTGGTCGTCAACGCCGTCACGCTGTGGAACTCCCGCTACCTGTCGGCGGCCGTCGACCAACTGCGCGCCCAGGCAATCCCCGTGAAGGACGAGGACGTCGCCCGCCTCAGCCCACTCGGCCACGCCCACCTCAACTGCCAGGGCCGCTACTCCATCGCGTCGTCGGCACCCGGGGAGGGACTGCGCGCGCTCGGGGCCGTCCCCACGCTTCCGGACCAGACCTAGCCGTCAGTCCTGGTCAGCGGCGTCGGCGGCCTGGACCAGGTGTTCGGCCGGCAGTCGGCGCACTGCCCGTGCCAACGATGGGCGTGGGAGGTCGCCGCCTCCACCCTTGTCAGCGTCTCGCCGCACTTGACGCAGCGTCGTCCCCACGCACCGCGCGCCGGGTGACGCGGGATCTGATCGGCCGGGGCCAGACCGCCACCAGCTCGTTGTCCCAGGGGTGGGGCGCGGTGCGGTACCCGGCCTCGGCCAGCGCCCGGGTGGCGCGGGCGAGCGCGGCGGGCTGGTGGGCGGGGTCGGTGAAGTCGTCGGTCACTGCCAGGGCGAGGGGGTCGTGGCTCTCCACCGAGAACCCGGCGCGGGCGGGGAACTCCGGGCAGCCCGCGGCGCGCAGCACGACGCGGGCCTGCTCGGCCGCCCAGTCCCGGGCCGACCACAACGGGCGCGCGTCCACCGCCCGCCCGAACTCCGGACCCTTCCACCTGCTCATCCCGCTCATCGTCGAACATCACGGGCGACACGCTCCTTCGGGTTTGGGGATCGCGGAACGGGGGGCCACCCACTATCCGCCGAGATCTCGGGCTGGGCGAGGACGTCGCCGCGGTGTACGACTCGGACCGGACCCGGGGCCATCATCGGATGCTGATCCGCCGGCGTAGCGAGGTCGTGTCGGACATTCAGCAAGACCGCCGTCGTCGTCATCACCGCGAAGTCCGCCGGGCGCAAGGCCTTCGGCCTCGCCACCGCAGGCGTCCGTCTCGCTTGACCTCTTGCGCGTCAGTCCGGCAGCCAGTGCAGCTCGTGCGCCAGGGTTTTGGCGACGGCACGGATGCGGCGGTGTAGTGGCGACTGCTCGCGTGGGAGGACCAGGTGGATCGTCAGGCTGGGCGCGCCCCGCAGCGGTCGCCAGGTGACACCGGCCGGTGATGCCGTGACCGCGGCTTCTCCGGCCGGGGCGAGGGTGACCCCGTCGCGCAGGTCGCGCTGGGACATGTCGAAAGAGACTGCGGGCGTGTGGAATCGGGGGTGTGGTCGGGTGTCTCGGAACAGTGCGGACAGCTGATCGTGGATCACAGGGTTGGCCGCACGGTCCGGGAGTCGCAGCGGATACGCGGCCGCGTCGGCGATCTCGATCTCCGGGTGTTCGGCCAGCGGATGGTGCTGCGCCAGTTGGACCCCGATGCGCGCACGCCGCAGCAGGAACCGGCGCACACCACGGCCCGGCTGTTCACCGCGGGTGATCCCGGCATCGATGCGGCCGTCGGCGACCGCGGGGGAGATCTCCGGTGTCGCCATCGGGACCGCGCCGACCTGGAGTCCGCTGTTGCCGCGAATCAGCCTGTCCACCAGGGCCGGTACCGTCTCGGCCCCGGCGCTGAGGCTGTATCCGATGCGCAGCGTGCCCAGCTCACCGGCCGCCGCGCTCCGGGCGGTGTCCCATGCCCGGTCCAGCACCGCCAGCGCGGGTGGCGCGGACTCCGCCAAGGCCGCACCGGCCGTGGTCAATACGACGCTGCGCGTGTTGCGGACCAGCAGGGCCGTACCGAGTTCCGCCTCCAATCGGCGCATCCGGGCGCTGAGTGCGGGCTGTGCGATACCGATCCGTGCGGCCGCGCGGGTGAAGTTCAACTCCTGCGCCAGCACCAGGAAGTACCGCAGGCTCACCGTATCCGGCGCCACGTGCCCTCCCTGCCGATTGATAACGATCCGTTCTGAGTTTAGCCCGAACCGGTCTTTCCCTCGACCGCACATCAAGCCCTAACCTGCGCATATGACGATTCAACCGGCCGCAGTACCGGTCGCCGGGATCGATCGATATGGGTGTCAATGCGAAGTCGGACGTGTCCGGCCCAACACAGGAGGTTTCCATGGCCAAGGGCTACTGGGTCAGTGTCTACCCCGCCCTTTCCGACCCTGAGAGGCTGACTGCCTACGACAAGCTGGCCGGTCCGGCCGTCCAGGCTGGGGGCGGGCGCGTCCTGTCCCGTATCCCGTCCCGTGGCGGTCGAGTCGTCGCCCACGAGGCCGGAATCACGCAACGCGTCGTTCTGATCGAGTTCGACAGCTTCGAACAGGCCGTCTCGGCATACGAGAGCGAGGCATACCAAAAGGCGCTGGTGGCCCTCCCCGACGGCTTCGAGCGCGACTTCCGTATCATCGAAGGCATCGACTGACCGGCGGGCCCAGCCATCGCTGAGCATCCGTCACCTGATACGCACACCGTCAACGGCGTCCATGACGTCGGTCAATGCTTAACGCCAACCACTGTTCCATTGCTCCAAACGCCACCCATTGCATCTGATGCGAAGAGCGGAGTTCGGCACGGCCCTTCTCCGCCTGGTCGCGGTGCTCGACCGCGCCGCTGGCGTGCAGCTCCCACAGCCGCAGCAGCCGCATCACCAGGGCGAAGTTGGCCGGGTCCGCCGCGCACACCAGCGCAATGCGGTACTCGCGCGCGAAGCCTCCCGGTCAAGGCCGGTCAGCCGCGCGGCGATGTCGGCCGGGAAACGGTCGGCGGGCTGGCTGGTCACGGGGACTCCGCAGGGACCGCCAGGGTGGGGTACTCGACGCGGGCGACCGCGACCGTCTCGGGGTGGCGCCGTGCCTGCCCTTGCGGGCGGCGGCGTCCAGCCCTTCCAAGGTGGCCTCGCGGATGGGTTCGCGTTCGGTCTCGGCCATCGCGGCGAAGAACGCGAACAGCATCTTCCCGGCCCCGGACGGGTCGTAGATGCCGGGGAGGGGTCCGGCGAGCAACTCCAGGACCAGGCCGTGCGCGGTGAGATGGTCGGCCAGCGCGGTCAGCTCGGTGGCGTCCCGCCCCAGACGCTTCATCTCGTACACCATCAGGATGACGCGACAGTGCGGGGCGTGCGCCTTGATCTGCCGGGCGGCAGCCAGGGCCTTCTCCAACTCGGGCCGGACGCGCACGCGGGAGAAAGGGGCAGTGAGGCGCTGAGCCGCGGCCCAGAGGGCAGATGCGTCGGATGATATGACCCTCCGGATGGGCTTGGTTGCGGTTTGGTGAACGAGGTCTCTGGTGGGGGTTGATCGTCGCTACGGTTTCCGGGGTCTGGACGCCGGGATCGAGGCGAGGAACGGCCCTGGGATGACGTGGATCGAGCGGACCGCCTATCCGCAGTTCAAGCGGTTGACGTCGGCGCGAGTGCTGCATGTGTTCTTCACGCCGCCGTCGGAAGAGGTGGCCTGGGCAGAACTGCGCACCGGGCCCGCGCCGAGGCGGCGGGGCGAGGGAAAGGCGCATGGCCGTCATAGCCCGCCTCGGCGGTGGTGCGGGGGGTGGTCGGCATACCGGTCACGCCATGACCGGGAAGCGGTGGTCCAGCCCGGTGATGCGCAGCAGCCGGGCCACGCGCGGGGGAACGCCGGTCAGGGCCAGCGTGATGCCTCGTGTCCGGGCCCGGCCTTGCACGCCGATCAGCACGCCGATCCCGCCTGCCCCGCAGAAGGTGACCTGGGACAGATCCACGACGAGCAGGTCGGTGCTGTGGTCGAGGGTGTTGATCAGCCTCTGGCGCAGGCGGGCTGTGCTGAAGATGTCAATGTCCCCCGACAGGTGCACGAGGGTCGGCACCGAGGCGCTGGCCCCGGCGAGCGGGGCGGTGTCGATGACGGTCATGGAATGTCTCCTCACGGGAGAAGCTGAAAGGTGATGAGATGCCTGCCGGCCGGAGATCGGCCCGCCGCCAGTACGGGCGGTTCCAGGACCGCTCGATCCGGCCGGCAGGCGGCACGGGTCATGGCGACGGCGTCAGCCGTCCCATGGATGGCTGCGCCGCCTGCCCGATGACCGACCCGCCCTCGTCCTCCCAGCGGGCCGGGCCGTCGGCCGTGGCACGCGGAGCGGGGCTGGCGGGCAGATGCGCGAGGGTGAGGAGGGCGTCGATGCTCATGCCGGCGATGTCCTGGGCGGTGAGCTTGAGCGTGGCCTCGGCGGCGCCGGCGGCGGTGCCCGAAGGGATGATCAGCAGGACGACCGGCTCGCCGGCGGCGAAGCTGAGAGTGATCACGCGCGGGTCGGTGTGGCGGAACCAGCCGATGCGGACCTGACGCCCGCGCGCGGGGATGCGGCGCGGGATGTTCTGCCACGCATCATGGTGCAGGCCGATGCGGAGCGTGACCCGATCCAGCAGCCGGTCCACGGCGGCGATGAGGCCGGGCAGTTCGGCGGCCGCGTCACGGGAGGAGGGCCACCAGGCTCCGTCCACCACCGCTCGCCGATTCGGCACCGGGTGGAAACTGAGGCGTAGCGCGGAATCGACCCGAGGGATCGCGGGCGCGGCGGGGCTGAGCGGTGCGGGTTGCAAAAGAAGTGTCGGCGTCATGGTCGCCTGACCTGTCCAGGCCCCCGAGGAGGCCGGTGGTGGTTCGCCGGGGGCGACGCCGACCTGAATGCCAACGCTCGAAAAGACCTCGGTATCTTCATTGTACGGCATGACTTCCGGAATTCCCCAATTCCGGAAGTAGACTGAGCGGGTGACTTCCGGAAACACGCTCTCAGAGATCACACAACCGGTCGGATCAGCTTCCGGAACACACGCCGGTCGCAGGCCGTGCCACTCTCCGCCCCCCACGCCGCCGTCCTGGCCGACTACACCGCCGCGCTCGCGCACGCCCCGCTGGCCGACTCCACCAAGACCAAGTACGCCTCCCGGCTGCGGCCTCGGCAAGCGCCAGGCCCGCCGCGAACGCGACGCCCGCCGCACCGCCCCCCGCGCCCTGGACGCCCGGCGCACCCGTCGCTACATCCGCCACGTCCAGCTCACCGCATCCCCGCGCGACAAGGCCATCGCCCTGCTGCCCTACTACGCCGGCCTGCGCATCTCCGAAGTCGTCGGCCTGGACCTGGCCGACGTCCGCCTGTCGGCCCGCAAGGGCGAGCTGCGCATCCGCGGCAAGGGCCGCGACGGCGGCAAGATCCGTCTGCTGCCCGTCCATGCGGACCTGCGCCAGGCCCTGACCGACTGGCTGGAGGCCCGCGCCGATTGGAAGGGGGCCGGCACCCATGCCGCGGTGTTCCTCAACCACCGTGGCGGCCGGCTGGGCGACCGCGCCGCCCGCAACATCATCACCGGCCTCGGCGACGCCGTCGGCCTGGGTGACGACCCCACCGAACCCTTCAGCCCGCACGTCCTGCGCCACACCTTCGCCACCCAGCTCATCCGCGACGGCAAAGACCCCATCCTGGTCGCTGAACTCCTCGGTCACGGCTCGCTGAACACCCGCCGCTACGCCCTGCCGACCGAAGCCGACAAGGAAGCCGCCTTGGACGTCCTCATCACCGACCACTGGCCAGAGCAACAAACCGGTTCGGAGCGGGTGCCGCGATTGTCACTCCCGTATCCCAGCCCGGCTGGAGGGCACCGCGTCCGCGCCACGGTAGGCGAATGTGGAGGGCAACTGCCTACACCGTTCGACCCTGGGCAGGGGCCCCTTGTGGATGCTGGCGAAAGGAGCCGGCCGTGTCTGAGAATGTCGCACTGATCATTCGATTCCACCTGATGGGCGGCGAAGACGTCTCCGTGATCAGCGGGGACTTCGACGGAGAGCCGGAGGCGGTGACGGCGATCGCTCGTGCTGTGGACGAGCGGCGCAGCCTGGTGTTGATGCGAGCGAGATATGATCGCGAAGCCGACGTGAACGGCATAGTCATCAACCTCGCCAACGTGGTGTCGGCGCGTGTGTCGAAGACAGACAGCGCTGAGGCGGGCCAGTACCTGTAGCAGCGGGGCCTCCCGGTCAAACCGCGAACGCCGAAATCGTACGGGCAACGTCACAGGTCATAGGCGTCACTGCCCCTTTCTCTCGTACTTGGTCTGCCCCCCTACTCCCTTTGCCAATATTTCGGCGGCCAGGTGAACGGGCCTACCGGGTCGTACCCGGCTGCTGTCCATCGTTCGTTGGCTGGGCATCATGATCGGACCCGGCGGCCGACTCAGGGTGGCCAGGCTGTTCAGGGCTGTCCTGCTTGGTCGGCAAGGACTGCGCCACCGCAGCGGCGGTGACGGCTTCTTCCCGCTGCCGCTGAGCGGTCTTCAACGCGCTGGCGAGGATGGCAAGTTCGCCACGCAGCCGATCGGCCTCACCGGCGGCGTCGGCCCGGGCTTGGGCGGCGGCCTCGCGGGCCTGCTCGGCCACGGCGGCCGCGGTGACGGCTTGCTCACGCCGCTGCTGTTCGTTGTTGAGCGCCCGGCGCAGCCGGTCGACCTCCTCGGCGTGCGCCCCGGCCATGCCGCGTGCCTGGTCGCGTTCCTGCTCGGCGTTTCGGGTCCGGGCTTCCTGTTCCTTCAGTTGGCGGCGGAGGCTGGCGAGTTCCTGCTGCTGATCACCGGTCTGCCGTTCCAGTTCGGTGATGCGGGCGGTTGCGGTGGCGTGCAGTTCGGTGAGTTCGGTGGTTCGCTGGCAGGCGGCGTCCCGATCGTGCTCGGCCTGACGCCGCCGGTCGGCGGCTTCGGTGGCGAGTTGCTCGGCTTGGGAGCGTGCGTTCTGGTGCTCGCCGACCTGCGGCCAGGCGTCTTGCTCGCGCTCCTCGGCGCGATCGCGGGCGATCCCGGCCTGGACGCGGGCTTGTTCGGCGGCGGCGATCCGGGTGGCGGCGGTGTTGGCTGCGGTCGTGGCGCGTTGCTCCGCCGCCGCGGCGGCGGCGCGGGCTTCCTCGGCGGCTTGTTCGGCGGCCTCCACCTCGGCCAGCGCGCCGCTGGTCGCCTGCTTGGCCGTGAGCGGGCGGCTGTAGCGCTTGACCTGGTAGATGTCGTAGCCGTCGGGATTGAAGACCCTTACATCGACGCCCCGGTCGCCTCGGGAGGGCGTGACCCGGTTGCCGTTCGGATGCTTGAGCAGCAGCAGCCCCGCGACGAACTCCTCGATCTTCTCCCCGGGCTCGCGCTCCCAGTTCACCGTCGCCATACGTCATGGCGAAGCAGAAGGCGGCGACACTTCGCCTGTCACGCAGGGGGATGCGAGAGGGGAGG
>NZ_SMKO01000145.1 GCF_004348685.1 Nonomuraea deserti
CTGCTCCCGCCGACTCCACCGCCCCCGCCGATCTTGCGGACTTCGTCGCCGAAGTCCCCGCCGACTCCACTGTCCCCGCCGACTCCACCGTCTCCGCTGCTCCCGCCGACGTTGCCCCTGACGTCCCCGGCGTCCCCGCCGACTTCGCCCCTGACGTCCCCGGCATCCCCGCCGACTTCGCCGCCGCCGATCCTGCCGCTGCCCCCACTGGTCCCGCCGCTCGCGCGGGCCTCGCCACCACCGCGGGAGTCGCTGACCTCGCCACCCCCGCCGGAGTCGCTGACCTTGCCGACCTCGCCGCCCCCGATGGTCCCGCAGGTCACCCGGTCGCCGCAGCCGGCGCACCGAGACCGCCGGACCAGGCCGGGCCGTCCGGCGACCGAAGTGCCGCCCACCCACCCGGGCACGCCATGGAGCCGACCACCGCCGACGAGCCGGGGGCCATGGGCGCCCGCTCCCCGGAAGCAGCCGATCTCGCGCGCCGGCCGGCGCCGCCGCATGAGGCCGCCGGAACGCCCGAGACAGGCACGGAGCCCGGAGGCGCTATGACGGGCGGCGCGGTGCCCGGAGGCGCCACGACGAGGGGCGCGGTGCCCGGAGGCGCCACGACGGGCGGCGCGGTGCCCGGAGGTGCCATGACGGGCGGCGCGGTCGGCGGAAGGGCCGGGAGGGACGGTGGGGTCGGAGGGGAGCGCAAGACGTACGGCACGGACGGCGGGGTCGGTGGGGAGTTCAGGAAGGACGGCGCGGTCTGGGCGCTGGTCTTCGCGGGGCGGGCCGCCCACGTGCCCGACGCCAAGGGCCTGCGCGACCTGCACACCCTGCTGAGCCGCCCCGGCGACGACGTGCCCGCCGTACGCTTGCTCGACCCGCAGGGTGGCGAGGTGGTCGTGGCGGCCCGCCGGATGGGCGGCGACGACGTGCTCGACGAGCGGGCCAAGACCAGCTACCGGCGCCGCCTGGCCCAGCTCGACGAGGAGATCGACCGGGCTGTCGAGCTGGGCGACGACCGGCGGGCGGCCGAGTCCGACCGGGAGCGGGCCGCGCTGCTGGAGGAGTTGCGGGCCGCGGCCGGTCTGGGCGGGCGCACGCGGCGCCTGGGCGACGAGGCGGAGCGGGCCCGCAAGACCGTCACCGCACGGATCCGCGACACGCTGCGCAAGCTCGACCACGCCCACCCAGAGCTGGCCGCCCACCTGCGCGCCACCGTCTCGACGGGCTCCACCTGCCGATACCAGCCTGACGACGCCATCCCCTGGCGCCTCTGAACACACCGCCCTCGGCCGCGGCGATCGCGGGAAGGCACCGGAGGTGGCCGGGCCGTCGCGGGTGCGGCTTGACGTCCCGACCGAGCCGCATACCGCGCTTGTTCGCGCCTGTCCGTGATTGTACGATCACACCAGGTGCCCGCGGTGAAGGAGAACACCGGGATGGGAAAGCACGAAGACCCCAGCAGTCCCAAAGGTGCACCGTTCAAAGCCGACCCCAGCAAGGCCACGCCCGACGGCCACCGCAAACCGAAGGGGAAGCACGCGGACGACAAGGGCAAGGGCGGCAAGAAGTAGTGGAGGAGGCCGTCGCCCTGCACGTCGAGCGGCTGATCGAGCACATCGGCGGCTTCGACGACATTCAGGGTTTCGTCATCGAGGCCATCCGCGCGGTGCCCCGCCATCGGTTCATCCCCGATGTGGCGCTGGCCGCGCCCGGCGATCCCGCGCAGCCGTTCGTCATCGATCGGGAGGCCGACCCCGGCACCTGGTGGGACACGGTCTACTCCCACTGTCCCATCGTCACTCAGCTCGACGACGGTGCCACCGGCATCAGGGCAGGGGCGGGCGCGTACACCTCCTCATCGTCCGCGCCGAGCACGGTCGCGCATCTGCTGCAGCTTCTCGATCCGGAGCCTGACGACAGGGTGCTGGAGGTGGGCGCCGGCACGGGCTGGACCGCGGCGCTGCTCGCTCACCTGGCCGGTCCGTACGGCAGCGTGACGACGATCGAGATCGACGAGGTCGTGGCGGAACGTGCGGCCGAGAACCTCGCCGTGGCCGGGGCGCACGCGCAGGTGGTCGCCGGAGACGGGGCGAACGGCTTACCGGGGCGGGCACCCTACGATCGCGTCCACGTCACCTGTGGCGTGCGTACGATCCCTTACCCCTGGATCGAGCAGTGCCGCCCGGGAGGGGTGGTCGTCGCCCCCTACTGCCCGGGCTTCGGCGACGACCATGCGCTGCGGCTGGTGAGGATGCCGGACGGCACCGCGATGGGCCGCTTTCCCGGTCATGCCTCCTACATGATGATGCGCTCCCAGCGGCCGGGGCCGTGCGCCGCCGATGACGGCAGCGGTCTGAGCCGCCCCACGGAGGTGCACCCGCGGACCATCGGGCTCGCACCGCCTGGCGCGGATCTGGCCATGGCGGCCATCACCGGCCTGTACGCGCACATCTCTCGTGAGGAGCACAGATTCCTGACGTACGTGGTCGACCCGGCCGATCCCGGCCGGTGGGCGGTCGCCGTCCATCGGCGCGGCGAAGCCGAGCACACCGTCTACCAGATGGGCGACCGCCCGCTGTGGGATGAGGTGACCGAGGCCTATTTCCGGTGGATCGGCTGGGGCGAGCCCGGACGTGACCGGTTCGGGATGACGGTGACCCGGGACGGGCAGCACATCTGGCTGGACACGCCCGATCATGTGATCGGTGGATAGAAACGCTCGCTTGTCCCTGACCCTCGCGCGATGCGGTAGCGATCAGAGTGAGGCGATGATGCCGACCCTGCGCAAGGGCGCCGTCGTCAGCGGCGCGCCTTTGATCGAGCGGGTCATCGGTGTGCCCGTCCGCGCCGTTGCGTGTTGTGACGCCCTTCGCGCTCGGCCGTACCCTCTCACTTGCGGTTGTAGAGGCGCATCGTCAGCGTGCCGAACACGGCGATGAGCAGCACCGACGCCACCAGGACCCACGTGAGCTCCCCCAGGTCGGGGGTGCCCGCCATCAGCGACCGTACGGACGCCACCAGGTGGGTGATCGGGTTGGCGTTGACGAACACCTGCAGCCACCCCGGCATCGTGGCCGGCTGGACGTACACGTTGCTCAGGAAGGTCAGCGGCATCAGCACCAGCATGCTGATGCCCATCACCGACTTCTCGCTGCGCAGCATCAGCCCGAACATCGTCCAGATCCACGAGAAGGCGAACGAGAAGCCGAGCAGCAGGAGGATCCCGCCCACCGCTCCGGCCAGACCGCCCTGCGGGCGGAACCCGAGCACCAGCCCCACCAGGAGGATGACCGTCGAGGCCATCGTGTAGCGCAGGATGTCGCCCAGCAGATAGCCGATCATGGTGGAGGGGCGCCAGATGGGGAGGGTGCGGAACCGGTCGAAGACGCCTTTCTCGATGTCCTTGTTGACCTCCACGCCGGTGTACATGGTGATCATCACGACGCTGGTCACCATGATGCCCGGCAGCAGGTACTGCAGGTATTCGGTAGGGGAGCCGGCCAGCGCGCCGCCGAACAGGTAGGTGAACATCAGCGTCATCATGAGCGGGAACGCGGTCACGTCGAACAGCTGCTCGGGCACGTGTTTGATCTTCAGCATGGCCCGCCAGCCGAACGTCATGGACGCCGACCACGCGCTCGGCCGCGGCGGTTTCGCCCCCGGCGCCAGTACGGTGCCGAGGATCTCGGCCGCGGGCGCGTAGGTGGTGGTGGTCTCGGTGGCGGTGCTCATGCTGCCTCCTCGGTGGCGGGGTGGTCGGTGAGGGCGAGGAAGACCTCGTCCAGGCTGGGCTGGCCGAGGGAGAAGTCGTCGACGACGATGCCGGTCTCGGCGAGGCGGGCGAGGGCGCGCGAGGCCTGCTCGGCTGCGGCCGCCTCGCGCCCGTTGCCGGTGATGCGCGCTGTGAGCGCCACCGGGTCGGCGTCGAGGTAGACGGTCGCGTCCAGCGCCTCGGCCAGCACGCGTTCGGCGTCGGGCCGGGTGGCCGGGTCGCGCAGCCGTACGTGGACCGCGCCCGCGCCGACGGAGGACTTCAGCTCTCCTGGTGTGCCCTCGGCGATGAGCTTGCCCTGGTCGATGACCGCGATGCGGTTCGCCAGCCGGTCGGCCTCCTCAAGGTACTGGGTGGTGAGCAGTACGGTGGTGCCGTGGGCGACGACGATGCGGACGATGTCCCAGACCTGGTTGCGGCTGCGCGGGTCGAGGCCGGTCGTGGGCTCGTCGAGGAAGAGCAGTTCGGGGGTGTTGAGGATGCTGGCGGCGATGTCGATGCGCCGCCGCATGCCACCGGAGTAGGTCTTGACCTGCCGTCCTGCGGCCTCCGTCAGCCCGAACGCCTCCAGCAGCTGCGCCGCCCGCTCCTTGGCGGCCGGTCTGCGGTGGCCGAGGAGGCGGCCGAGCAGGATCAGGTTCTCGGCGCCGGTCATCTCCTCGTCCACGGACGCGTACTGGCCGGTCAGGCTCACCCGGCTGCGTACGGCGTCGGCCTCGCGCACCACGTCGTGCCCGAACACGGTAGCCTCACCGCCGTCGGGTCGCAGCAGCGTCGCCAGCATGCGTACCGCCGTGGTCTTGCCCGCGCCGTTGGGGCCCAGCACGCCGTACACGGCGCCGGCCGGCACGGCGAGGTCGAGGCCGTCCACGGCGCGCGTGTCGCCGAAGACCTTGACCAGGCCGGAGGTCTGTATCGCCAGATCAGGCATGGTGTTCCTTTCCGCTGTGTTCATGAGACGTACGGCTGGGCGCGCCTGCCCCGGCGCAGCGTCGTGCCCCACCAGGTGAGCTGGTCGAGCATGGCTCCGACGGCCCTGAGGCGGTCGTCGGTGTCGCGCGGCGCGCAGCCGTCGAAGTCGCCGCCGAGCAGGTCGAGACCTACCCAGTCGCGCATGGTCACCGCGTGGAGGGCGCAGAAGACCGTGCGGAGCTGCTCGACGGCGTAGAAGCCGGCGGAGCCCGAGCCGTAGGACACGAACCCGACCGGCTTGGCCTGCCACTCGTCGTAGGCGAAGTCGATCGCCTGCTTGAGCGGGGCGGGGAAGCTGCGGTTGTACTCGGGGGTGACGACGACGAACGCGTCGGCGGCGCCGATGGCTCCGGCGAAGCGGCGCATGGCCGGCGTCGCCTGCGCCGGATAGCGCCCGGGGAACGCGTAGCCGGCCAGGTCGAGCACTTCGACGGCGAGCTCCTCGCGGTGGCGGGCCCGCTCGGCGAACCAGAGGGCGACCGTGTCGCAGGCGCGGCCGGCTCGGGTGCTGCCGATGATGACCGCGACCCGCAGCGGGGTGCTCGCCATGTGCCGCCTCCTTGCCGCGCCTGTCCTTCACCCTTGAGGCGCTAGGCGGGCCGCTAGATCGGATCTAGCGGGACGGGCACGGGCGCCGGGGACGTCAGCCGGCGGGCTTGATGGTGTAGCCGACCCCGCGCACGGTGTGGATCATCGGCTGGCGCCGGGCGTCGACCTTGCGGCGCAGGTACGAGATGTACAGCTCGACGACGTTGCCCTGGCCGCCGAAGTCGTAGGCCCACACCCGGTTGAGGATCCGCGCCTTGCTGAGCACTCGCCCGGGATGGTGCATGAGGAACCTGAGCAGCTCGAACTCGGTGGGCGACAACTTGATCTCCACGCCCGCCCGCCGTACCTCGCGGGTTCTCTGGTCGAGCGTGAGGTCGCCGACCACGAGCGCGGGCCGGCGTACGGCCTCCGACTGCACGTGCATGCTCGTGACGATGGCGTCCGTGGATGAGAGTTCGATGATGACGCCTTGGGAATCTGCTGTGAACGGCAGGGCGCCCGGCCATGTCGCGGATGGCCTGCCGGGGCGTTGACCAGGGCGTTGTTCACCGTACTGTCCGAAATGAGCTTTCATCTTTGCCGCTGGACGCTCTAGTGTGGCGTCGTGACCACTCAAGTGATCTTGCTGAATGGCGGGTCGAGCTCGGGGAAGTCCGGCATCGTCCGGTGCCTGCAGGCGGTCCTGCCGGACCCATGGCTCGCTCTCGGGGTCGACACCCTGGTGGACGCGATGCCCGCTGCCGTGCGGGGGTCGGAGTCCGGGATCGAGTTCGCTCCGGACGGTGCCGTGAACGTCGGGCCGGAATTCATGGCTCTGGACACGGCGTGGACGGAGGGCGTCGCCGCCATGGCCCGTGCGGGTGCTCGGATCATCATCGACGACGTCTTCCTCGGTGGAGCGGGATCTCAGGAGCGCTGGCAGAAGGCTCTCGCCGGGCTGGACGTGTTGTGGGTCGGCGTCAGGTGCGAGAGCGCGGTCGCGGCCGGCCGCGAGATCGCAAGGGGGGACCGGCCCCGGGGAATGGCCGCCCTGCAGGCGGAAGTGGTCCACCAGGGCGTGACCTATGACCTGGAGGTCGACACCACCCGCACCGAGTCCCTGGACTGCGCGCGGGTCATCGCCGCCCGCGTCGGCTGAAAAGGGCACCGCGGACGGGATCGCCGCGGCCGCCGGGCCAGAGGTTCCAGGCCACTGAGGGCAACCTGGGGAAGACACAGATAGCCCCAGAGTGATCGAGTTGTTACTCATAGTTACTATGGGTCGGGTTGGTGCACGTATGCAGCGTGCAGCCGCGGATCACTCCAGGGGGCTGAAATGACCGATGACACCCGGGCCGAGAAGATAGAGATCGACGCTGAGGAGACGGCGGCGGGCGGCGAGGCCACGCTGCTGCACTCCCAGGACGACCCGGCGGCCTCGGCGGCGGTCGACGAGGCGGTGGCGTCAGAGCTGCTGGAAGACGCCTCCGCCCGCACCGCGGCCGAGGCCAGGCGGGAGAGCGAGAGCCAGATCGCCGCACTCGCCGCTCACGACCAGGAGCGCGTACGCGGGCTCCAGCGCGACCTCCGCGCCATGGGCGCGGAGGTCTGGCCGGTGGCCAGGTGGTGGGGTTTCGAGATCCACCTCAACGAGAGCGCGGCCCTGCTGGCCTCCGAGATCGCCCAACCGGCGGGGGAGATCTCGGGCGCCGTGCTGGGCTCCTGGCTCGCCCGGATCGTCGAGCGCTCGGTGCGGGACAAAGCCGCCTGGATCGCCTCGGCCGCCCGGCCGTACGGGGTCCGGCTGGTCTCGCCGTGGACCGCGCCCGCCATGCTCGTCCCCGCCCGCGACGACGACAGGCCCGGCGGCGACGCCCAGCTCTACTGGGCGATGCACGAGCCGGACGAGGGGTGGAGCGACGACCAGCCGTTCGTCGACCACTTCAGCGTGTCGGGGCCGGCCCTCGCGGAGTTCCAGGACCGCCTCTACCTGGCACACCGCGGCGGCGACGGCGACTCCAGCCTGTGGTGGACGGTCTACGACGCCGAGGAGGGCTGGAGCGAGGACCAGCGGTTCCCCGAGCACTTCAGTGACTCGGGGCCGGCGCTGGCCGCGTACGACGGGCAGCTCTACTGTGTGCACCGGGGCGCGGGCGACCACGCGTTGTGGTGGGCCCGCTGGGACGGCACCCGCTGGACCCCCGACCAGAAGCTGCCCGACCACGCCAGCTCCGCCGCCCCCGCGCTGGCCGCGTACGACGGGCAACTCCACTGCGTGCACCGGGGCAGCGGTGACGACGCGTCGTTGTGGTGGACGCGGTGGGACGGCTCCGCATGGAGCCCCGGTCAGCGGCTGCCCGGCCATTCCAGCCGGTCGAACCCGGCGCTGGCCGTCTACCAGGGCCACCTCTACTGCGTGCACCGCGGGGCGGGCGAGGACTCGTCGTTGTGGTGGACGCGGTGGGACGGCGCCGAGTGGAGCCCCGACCAGAAGCTCCCCCGCCACCACGCCGCGGAGGGCCCGTCGCTGACCGTCTACAAGGACCGGCTCTACTGCGTGCACCGCGGCGACGCCGACCAGAGCCTCTGGTGGACCAGCTTCAACGGCTCCGGCTGGAGCATCGACCAGCGGCTGCCCGGCCACCACAGCGGCGAGGGCCCGGCCGTCATCGCCTACCGCGACAAGAACGCAACCCGCGACCAGCTCATGTGCGTGCACAGGGGCCGCCGCTGAAACACCGGGTGCCGGCCCGAGCCGGCACCCGGTGCGCGGGTCACCACCCCGCGAGCTGCTCCAGGAACCACTCGACCAGGGTCGGGGACACGCTGCTGTGCGCCGTGTTGCCGAGGTCGCAGCAGAACGCGTCCAGGAACGTCTCGTCCTTGGGCAGGTCGCTGAGGTCGCGGTAGAGCTCGGCCTGCCACTGGAAGGGGTCCCTGGCCAGGGCGACGGCGCTGACCACGGGGACGAAGCAGCCGGCGCGCAGGGCGTCGTCGATCGGCAGGCCCATCGCGTCGGCGACCCGGCCCCACGAGTCGAGCGTGCCGCCAGGAGCGCCGTCGAACGCGGCCACGTGGCTGGTGGCGCTCGTCCACACCGGCCCGCCGAACCGGACCGTGCCGACGTTCTGCAACTCGCCCATGTCCTGCTGGATCCTGGCGGTGAGCTGCAGGGAGTCGTGGCGCAGGTCGAAGACCGGCGTGCCGGGAGGCAGGACGGGGCCCGTGCCGTTGCCGATCCCGTTGGCCAGGCCCAGCTTGTACGGGCGCATCGGGAACCAGCCGACCCGGCGCAGGTCGTCGAGGAAGTCGGTGCGGAGCGTGCTGGCGGTGGTGACGGGGCCCGAGTAGTTCTCGTTCTCGACCCAGGCCCACAGCAGCTGCTGCGCGGCCGGGCTGCGGATCAGGTCGGCCTGGCCCGGCCCGTCGGACACCGGCTGGATCGACTCGTGCAGGTAGGCCAGCTGCTGGAGCACCAGCGGGATCCACGCGCCGAGGTGTGGCGTGTCGTAGGAGAAGTACTTGTCCGTCTGGTGGTCGAGGCGCTCGCTCTCCATGCGCGCCAGCGCGTACCTGGTGATCATGCCGCCCATGCTGACGCCGCCGACGACCAGCGGATCGTCGCCCCGCCGCTCCTCGATGGCGCGCAGGACGCAGGTGACGGCCACGGCGGCGTTGGCCTGGATGTACGTGTGCCGCTCGTCGAAGCCGAGCAGCACCACGTCGATGCCCATCATCCTGAGCTGGTCGAGGAACCCGGGGACGTTCTTCTGGTAGGGGGCGTTGAGGTGCAGCCAGAGGGCGTCGAGGTCGCTCGGCCCGTAGTTGAAGCCGTCGGCGATGATCAGCGGCCGTGACAGCGCCGTGTGCCCCTCCGCCAGGTGCACGGCGGCCCGGCCGGTGGCCGTGTGACCCTGGTGCGGCTTGTCGCCCACCAGGTCCCAGACGAGGTCGGCCCTGGGCGCCTGGCCGTCGCGCGCGGGCGGCGTGGCGAACCAGACCCCCTGACGTCCGAGCGCGTCCGCGATGCGCTGGACCTGGTCAGTGGAGAGAGTGCCCTCGATCCCCTGTGCCTTGGTCTCGACGTCGATTCTCGGTTCCTGGGACATGTGCTCGATCCTCTCGCTCAAAGCGAAGCCCGCTGGGCCACTGGCCTCACCCTACGGTCACTCTTGGTGATATATCGAGCACATAAGGTAGTGGCGCGACTTGTCCGTAGCTCCCCTGGTTTCACCTTCTCCAGGGGGGTAAGCGCACTGCTGAGGCCGGAGCCGGGCACACGCGCGGTGACGGCCGCCAAGCACTGTCGGCGAGGAGCCGCGATGTCACTCATCGATCCGGAATGCGTCCGCCAACTGCTGGACTCGCGCCACCAGGACGCGACGCTCGTCTACGTCCGCGGCGACTGCGTCGTGCTCCCGGCCGCCGAGGTGGACGACGCCCACCGGGGCCTGGTCATCGCCAGCCGTGACGAGGTGGCGGCCCAGTTCCCTGACGACGGCCCCACCGACCAGACGTTGGAGGCGGTGGCGACCCGGCTGGACAACATCGTCAGAGACCTGGGCGCCTGACGCGGACGTGCCCGCCCGCTTCCGGGGAAGCGGACGGGCCCGGGAAGCGGACGGGCCCGGGAAGCGGACGGGCCCGGGAAGCGGACGGGCACGGCGCGACGGATCATTCGCACAGGGCGCGGTCCAGCGCGGTCTCGATGTTCTTGACGGTCTTCATGTCGGCGGGGAGCGCGGTGGTGGCGATGGTGGCCGCCCGCCCGTCCTCGGTGGCGGCGTTGCTCGTGGCGTAGCCGGGGGCGGAGCCGCCGTGCGACCAGGCGACGCCGCCGCAGCTCAGCGTGAAGGTGGCGATGCCGAGCCCGTAGCGGGCCTTGCCCGTGGTGTCGAACTGCGGGGCGGCGACGGTCTTCTTCATCTGCTCGAGCTGCTCGGGCTCCAGCAGCCTGCCGTCCAGCAGCCCGAGCATGAACCGGTTGAGGTCGCTCGGCGTGGAGATCAGCTGGCCGGCGGCCCAGGCCATGGACGGGTCCATCGTGGAGACGTCGGTGTACGGCTCGCCGGGCTTCGTCCGCCAGTAGCCCTTGGGGTGCGGCCCGCGGATCCTCTGGTCACCCAGGCCCGGCCAGTACGTCTTCTTCAGGCCCAGCGGCTTGATGACGCGCCGGGTGATCTCCTCGCCGATGGGCCGGCCGGTGACCTGCTGGACGATGAGCCCGGCGAGCACGTAGCCGGTGTTGCTGTAGCTCCAGCGGCCGACGGGCGTGCCCTTCTGCGTCCTGGCCGCCTGGACCAGTTCGTACGGCTCGTAGTGGCGGTGCTGGATGTCGAAGTAGTCCTTGAGCAGCACGCCGTCGTAGTCGGGCAGGCCGGCGGTGTGCTGCAGCAGCCGGCGTACCGTGATCTTCCTGCCGTCGCCGGCCTTGCCGCGGAGCAGCCCGGGCAGGTACTTCTCGACCTTCGCGTCCAGCTTGACCTTGCCCTCGCCGACCAGCTGGAGAACGACCACGGCGGTGAACATCTTGGTGTTGCTGGCGATGCGCACGCGGCCGTCCACGGGCACCTTGGCCTCGGTTTTCAGGTCGGCCACGCCCGCGGTGTAGTGCCGTGTGCGCCCGTCGCGCCCGCGCACCGCCGCCAGGGCGGCGGGGAACCCGCCGTCGGTGACCAGCGCGTCGAGCCTGCGCTGCAGGGTCGACGACGGCTCGGCCGCGCTCGCCGGGGCGGCCGCCAGCGTGCCGGCCAGCGCCAGCCCGGCCAGTCCCGCCAGCGTACGCTGGGTGGTGACGCGCAGATCGATCATGGGGAACGCCTCCTGCTCACGGCTCTCTGTGATGCCCTCAAGCATGTCGGCGAGCCGGTCCCTTGATCGATCCCACGTGCTGGAGTCCGGTGGTACAGCCAGCACTACGCCGAGTGCCGCGCGCCGCTCTCGAGGTAGTGCAGGACGGCGGCCACCCGGCGGTCCGTGCGGTCCGTGGGCGCCAGGTCGAGCTTGGCGAAGATGCTGCGGATGTGCTTGTGCACGGCGCCGTCGGTGACGAAGAGCCGCTCGGCGATGGCGGCGTTGCCGAGGCCCTCGGCCATCAGCGACAGCACGTCGCGCTCGCGGGGGCTGAGCCGTTCCAGCCGGTTGCCGGGGCGGGTGCGGGTGAGGAGCTGCGCGACGACCTCCGGATCGATGGCCGTGCCGCCGTCCGCCACCCGGTGCAGCGCGGTCAGGAACTCCTGCACCCGTCCCACCCGCTCCTTCAGCATGTAGCCCAGCCGGGCGCTGCCGTGGGCGAGCAGCTCGGTGGCGAAGGCCTGCTCGACGTACGCCGACAACACGAGCACCGCCAGGCCCGGCTGCCGGCGCCGGGCCTCGACGGCGGCCCTGATGCCCTCGTCGGTGTGGGTGGGCGGCATCCGCACGTCGACGATGGCCGTGTCGGGCCTGTGGGTGTCCACCGCCTCCAGGAAGCCGTCGGGGTCGGCGGTGGTGGCCACGACGTCGAGCGCCTCGGCGCGCAACAGCAGCGCGAGACCCTCGCGCAGCAACGGGTCATCCTCGGCGATCACAATCCGCATGGCAAACTCACATTCAGGGTGGTCGGCCCACCTGGGGGGCTGGTCAGCGCAAACGTTCCGTCGTGCGCTTCTGTACGGTGGCGGATCCCGGCGAGGCCGGACCCGGATCGTTCCCCGGCTCCGCCGCGGCCGTCGTCGACGATCGTCAGCCAGAGCCGGCTGTCCCGCTGGCGGACGGTGACGGTGGCGCGGCCCGCCCCGCTGTGCCGGGCGACGTTGTTCAGCGCCTCGGCCACCACGAAATAGGCCGTGGCCTCGACGGACACGGCGCAGCGGCGGGGGAGGTCGGCGTCGATCCCGCAGGGCACCGGGCTGGCCGCCGCCAGACCCGTCAGCGCGTCGGACAGGCTGCGGTCTTCGAGCACCGGCGGCAGGATGCTGCGCACGACCCCGCGCAGTTCGGCGAGTGCCTGCTCGGCGGCGCCCTGGGCGTTCTCGAGCATGGCCTCGGCGGTCGCCGGGTCGCGGGCCACCGCGCGGCGGGCGGCGCCGAGCATGACGGTGACGGCGACGATCCGGTTCTGGGTGCCGTCGTGCAGCAGTCGTTCGATCCGCCGCAGTTCGGCGGCGTGCGCGTCCACCGCCGCCGCGCGGGTCGCGGTGAGCTGGGCGACCCGCAGCGCCAGGTCCACCCCCGGGCCGGCGGCCAGCAGCCGGCGGCCCGGCCACGCCTGTAACCGCGGGATGACCGGGACGAGCAGCAGGGTGAGGACGATCCACCCCAAGCCCATCACGGCGATCACGAAGGTGTCGGGCAGGC
This sequence comes from Nonomuraea deserti, assembly GCF_004348685.1. Taxonomy (GTDB): domain Bacteria; phylum Actinomycetota; class Actinomycetes; order Streptosporangiales; family Streptosporangiaceae; genus Nonomuraea; species Nonomuraea deserti. The sequence continues at coordinate 12,605 of NZ_SMKO01000145.1, forward strand.
CGTTCACCTCCAGCAAGCCCATGCCCGGGCCGCCGGTCTCGCCCGGCGGCATGAGGTGCCACCACAGGGGATAGGTGATGTCACGCGCGGCGTAGAGCGGGAGGGTGATGCCGATCAGGCCGAGCACCAGCCCGAAGCTCCCGTGCGTGAGCGCCCAGGCCAGCTCGCGCCGGGTGACCGGCTGCTTGAGAGCGGCCCGCAGCCCCGACGGCAGCGGCTCGGGGGCGATGATCTCCGGGCCCCAGCGGGACAGCCGCGCCCGCTCGCGGTCGGCGATGGCGCGCAACACCCGCAGCGCGGTGGGCAACACGAGGAGGCCGACGCCGACCAGGCAGGCCAGCGCGCTGACGATCACCCCGAGCAGGGCGATCAGCACCAGCACCGCCGTGCCGAACCCGCCGGCCAGATATTCGAGCCCGTCAAGGGTGGCGCGGCCGCGAACGATCGGGTCCCATGGACGGACCGGCTTCTCACCCCCAGTGGGGTCGTTGACCGGCATTCCCCGCACCTCCCGCTCAGACGATAGGCCATCGTCAGAGGGCTGGTGGAGATCGCCGGGGGAAGAGTACAGCCTGCTGTACCCCCGGTGTCCCGGTGGCGGGATCGCCGATGACGGCGACGCTCCGTAGCTTCGACGGCATGACGACCACGACGAGTGAGGAGCACACCATGACCGACTCCGACATCGCCGCCCGCGGCAGGATGACCCTGCCCGTTCTCTGGTCGCTGCTGGGTGTCAGCGCCGTGTGCAACATGGTGACGTCCACGATCGGCGTCAATCCTCTTGTCGGGATCGGCTTCGGCCTGCTCACGCTGGCGCTGGGAGGCGGGTTGATCGCCCAGTACCGCAAGGACCGCCGCCGGTGACGCACCACCGGGGCACCGCCCGCCCCGGTGGAGCGTACGGGCTGGCTCTGCCGGGGGAGGCGGATCCCCCGGCGGAGGGAGCCCCCGGAGAGCTGTCGCCGACAGGCTGACGGGCATGAACAGAACCATCGCACTCGCCACGCCGCTAGCCGCTCTCGCCCTGCTGGCCACCCCCGCCGGGGCCGTCTCGGAGGCCGCGGCCGTCGAGGCGCCCGTGTACTCGCTGCGCGGCAGCGCCTCAGGGACGCTGCCCGAGTCGTTCGGCCAGTGGGCCGGGGAGAAGGTGCGCTTCGCCATCGACGCCACGAGTGACGGGACCAAGACGCGGGGCACCTTCGACGTGTTCCACGCGGGCAAGCCCGGCGAGCCGACCGTGGGCGACTTCGAGGGCAAGATCAGTTGCCTGGTCGCGGCCGACGGCATCGCGGTTGCCACCGGCGTCATCAGCAAGGGTTACGTCAAGCTCGGCGACAAGCCGGCCATGGACGTGACCGGCAAGAAGGTCTCCTTCACCGTGCACGACAAGGGGCGCCGCGACACCATGTTCTGGATGTGGGAGTTCCTGGGCGCGCCGGTCAACGCCTGCCAGGGCACGGTGCCGATGTTCGAACCGTCGAAGAGCAGTTTCAAGGTCAAGGGCTGAGTGGTCCACTGGATCGACCCCGAACCGGTCTATGTGCGTGGTCCGATGGCCGCCTAGCCTCGGCCGTATGACGATGCAGAGCAGGTCGGGAACGGTATTGACGACCCTGGACCACCAGGTCCCGCCGTTCATCCCGCAGGGGGCGGAGATGATGACGGCGAAGGTCGAGTTGCCGCCGGGTGACCCGGGCACGCCGCCGCACCGGCACTCCGGGCCGGTCTTCGGCTACATGCTCGAAGGAGAGATGATTTTCGAGCTGGAGGGTGAGCCGGAACGGGTGATCAGGGCCGGTGAGGCGTTCTGGGAGCCCGGCGGAGACGTGATCCACTACCAGGCGGCCAACAACCTGAAGGACGCCTGGACCCGGTTCGTGGTGGTGATGGCCGGCGTGCCGGGTGAGCCGATGCTCACGCTCGTGGACGAAGGCGAGCTCGCGGCCCGCCGCGACCGCCGCGCGCCCAGGCCCGCGGAGGCATGATCATGCACGTCTTCCTGGCGGGCGCCACCGGCGTGCTCGGCCGCCACATCGTGCCGCGGCTGCTCGCCGCGGGCCACCGGGTCACGGCGCTGACCAGAGGCCGGCGACCGGTGCCGGACGGCGCCGCCGCCGTGCGCGGCGACGTCCTCGACGCGCGCGGCCTCGCCCTGGCGGTCCGCGAGGCCGCCCCCGACGTGCTCATGCACCAGCTGACCGACCTGAGCGGCGGCGACCCCGCCGCGAACGCCGACCTCCGCAAGCTCGGCACCCGCAACATGGTCGACGCCGCGCTGGCCGCCGGCGTGCGCCGCATCGTGGCGCAGAGCATCGCCTGGATGTACGAACCCGGTGACACCCCCGCACAGGAGCAGACCCCGCTCGACGTCGACGCCGAGGGCCTGCGGCGGGTCAGCGGCGACGGTGTGGTGGCGCTGGAGGACACGGTCCGCGAGCTGCCCGAATGGGTGGTGCTGAGATACGGCCTGCTGTACGGCCCCGGCACCTTCTACGAGCCCGGCGGGTCGATGGCCGGGCAGGCCCGGCAGGGCGCTCTCGTGGCGGGCCGCGACGTCAGCAGCTTCGTCGAGACCGGCGACGCCGCGACGGCCGCCGTACAGGCACTCGACTGGCCGACCGGGGCGGTGAACATCTGCGACGACCAGCCCGCGCCCGCCGCCGACTGGCTGCCCGCCTTCTGCCAGGCCGTCGGCGCCCCGCCGCCGCCCCGCTCGGACGCCCCGAGGAACCCGGCGGCGCGGGGCGCGGACAACCACTACGCCCGCAAGCACCTGGGCTGGGCGCCCGCCCATCCCTCATGGCGCGACGGTTTCGCCCAGGTGATGTCCCGAACGGGCTGATCCTGGCGCCGCCGGTACGCCTCGGACCACGGGGTCACGGTCGACCCGGCCGCGTGACCCCGGTCCGGCGGCGTGGCTCCCTGCCACCACCACGGATCGGTCGCGAGCCTGTCGGGCCCCACCCGAGCGTCCGCCACGTGATCCGATGAGGCCGGGCGGGCGCGGTGGGCGGTCGTGCCGATGGCGTCGGGCGGGCGCGGTCGGATGGTTACGCCGACGAGGCGGTGAGCGCGCAGAGGGCCTCCAGGGCGCGGCGCCAGTCGTGCCGGGGCGGGGCGGCGTAGCCGATGAGCAGCGCGGCGGGCCGGTCGCCGGACGGCTCGTACCAGTAGCCGGCCGCGTTCAGGCCTTGGAGACGTACGCCTGCCCGCCGCCCCGCCTCGATCAGCCGCCGTTCCCGCTCGGCCGAGGGGAGGGGCAGCAGCGCGTGCAGGCCCGCGGCCACTCCCGGCAGCGGTGACGGGAGCCGTTGTGCCAGCTCCGTACGGCGCCGCCGGTAGACCAGGCGCGAGCGGCGGATGTGCCGGTCGTACTCGCCCCGCTCGATCAGGTCGGCGAAGGCCAGTTGCGTCACGGACGGAACCGCCGCACCGGTGTCCTCGACGGCCCTGATCACCGGCTCGCGCAGCGACGGTGGCACGATCAGCCAGCCGAGCCGCATCCCCGGAGCCAGGGCCTTGCTGGCGCTGCCCGCGTAGACGACCCGGTCGGGCGCCAGCGCCTGCAGGGCACCGACCGGGTGGTGGTCGTAGCGGAACTCCCCGTCGTAGTCGTCCTCGATCAGGTAGCCGTCGGCGTGCCGCGCCCAGCCGGCGAACGCCACCCGCCGCTCGGGCGCCAGCACCACGCCCAGGGGGTGCTGGTGTGCGGGGGTGAGCAGCGCGGCCGCGCATCGTACGGGCAGTCCCGCCGGGTCGGCGCCGCCCGCGTCGACGGCGAGCGGCACCGTCTCCAGCCCCGCGGCCCGCACCAGCTCGCGGTGGCGCGGGAGCCCGGGGTCCTCGGTGGCGATCCGCGTGCCGCCGAGGCCGCGCAGGGCCCGGGCGAGCAGCGCCAGCCCGGAGGAGAACCCGCCGACCACGATCACGGAGTCGGCGCCGGCCCGCACGCCGCGGGCCCGCCCGGCGTAACCGGCGATCGCCTGCCGCAGCACCGGCAGCCCGGCAGGGTCGCCGTAGTCCAGGTCATGGGAGGGCGCGGTGGCCAGCGCCCGGCGCACGGCCGACGCCCACGCCGTACGCGGGAACGACCCGACGTCGGGCCGGCCGGGACGCAGGTCCACCGACCAGAACCCGTCGCCGGGCTCCGCCTTCCGGCCCTTCCCGGCTCCGGCGACCGCGGGTTCCGCCTCTCGGCCCCTCCCGGCGCCGGCGACCGCCTTCTCGCCCGGTTCCGCGATCGGCGCGGGGGGCGTCGCGACCGAGGTGCCCGATCCCGGCGCACCGGTCAGCCAGCCTTCGGCGATCAGCTGGGTGTAGGCCTGGACGACGGTGCCCCGCGAGATGCCCAGATCGGCGGCGAGGCTCCGGCTGCCCGGCAGCCGGGTGCCGGGCGGCAGCCGGCCCGAGCGCACCCCGTCGCGCAGCGCCGACTCCAGCGACCGCCCGAGCGCGCCCGGCCCGCGGCGCCCGTCGCGGCGCCCGTCGAGCTGCCCGTCCAGATGCAGGTCGAGATGCAGGTCGAGCCCGCCAGGCTGCTCCGCCACGCCGCCTCCATGCCCCCTGTCATGCCACGTGAACGACGTGATGGATGGTACGCGTCCCCGTGCCGGCGCTCAGGAGCCGGGCCGCGCGCCGTCGTCACGGGCGGAACACGGCCCTGACGCAGCCTTCCTGCTTCTTCTTGAACAGCTCGTAGCCCCTGGGCCCGTCCTCCAGCCGCATGGGATGGGTGAGCAGGGGTGAGGCGTCGATCTCGCCCTTGCTCATCCGGTCGAGGATCATCGGGATGTAGCGGTGGCCGTGCTGCTGGCCGCCGCGGAGCGTCAGGCCCTTGTTCATGACCGCGCCCATCGGGAACTTGTCGACCACGCCGAGGAAGACGCCCAGCACGGAGACGACGCCGCCCTTGCGGCAGGCATGGATGGCCTGGCGCAGCGAGATCCCGCGGTCGGTCTGCAGGCGCAGGGCGTGCTTGACCCGGTCGTAGGCGTACTGGGCGCCGGTGCCGTGGCTCTCCATGCCGACGGCCTCGATGCACACGTCGGGACCGCGTCCGCCGGTCAGTTCCTTGAGCGCCTCCAGCACGTCGGTCTCGCCGTAGTTCAGGATCTCCGCGCCCATCTCGGCGGCCATGTCCAGCCGCTCGGGGAACCGGTCGATGACGATCACCCGGTCGGCCCCCACGCGCAGGGACGCCAGGGCCGCCATCTGGCCGACGCCGCCGCAGCCCCAAACCGCTACCACGTCACCGGGCCCCACTTCACCGAGGTCGGCGCCCATCCACCCGGTGGGTACGGCGTCCGAGGCGAACACGGCGCTCGCGTCCGGCACGTTCTCCGGCACGGGGAAGGCGTTGACGTCCGCGTACGGCACGCGTACGTATTCGGCGTGGCTGCCCGCGAAGCCGCCCAGCGCGTGGGAGTAGCCGAAGATGCCCGCCGAGGCGTGTCCGTTCGCCGTCTCCAGGAAGCCGGGGTTGGGGTTGGAGTTGTCGCACAGCGACCACAACCCCTCCTTGCAGTAGTGGCAGCGCCCGCAGCCGATGATCGAGCACACGGTCACCCGTTCGCCGACGCGCCGCTCGCGCACGTCGGGGCCGGTCTCGACCACCTCGCCGACGAACTCGTGCCCGAGCACGTCGCCGGCCATCATCGTGGGCACGTAGCCGTCCAGCAGGTGCAGGTCGGACCCGCACGTGGAGCTCGCGGTGACCTTGACCACGGCGTCCTGCCGGTTGAGCAGCCCGGGATCGGGGACGTCCTCGACCGACACCTCGTTCACGCCCGTCCAGCACAGTGCTCTCATCGCGTGCCCTTCCTCGTGAGATGCCGGAACGCCGGCGTGCCCACGCGGCCGAGCGCGGTGCGGTGGCCCTCGGGCTGCCGGTCGACCAGGAGCACCTCCCCGGTTTCGAGCAGTTGCTTCAGCTTGCGTACGCGGTCGCGCGTCTCCCCGTCGGCCTCGCGTACCGCGATCTCGCTGCCCCGGCCGCCGGGGGCGGGGCTGATGCGGACCTCGTGCCGTTCGGCGATGCGCGCCAGTTCGTCGGGCCGGTCGGGGCCGGTCAGCCGGGCGGGGTCCGTCTCGACCGTGACGGCGAACCATCCGTCCGGGTTGGGCGGCGCGGAGCGTGCCGCGCGCACGATCGCCATCCCGGCCACCGCCGCCGCTCCGGCCAGGAGCACGGCCGTGCGCCTGCCGTGCCGCCGAGGGCTGCGGGCAGGAAGTTTCGCGCGGGCCCGGGCGGCCCGCTGTGTGCTGGACGCTTTCATGCTCCGCGGCTGCCCGGGGTCGCCCCCGGCAAACCGGCCCGGCGTACGGACCTGATCGGCAGCACCGGCTGGTCGCGGGTCCACGTATCAGCGTATGTCGTACCCATAATTGGGTATTCTATACGCAGTGATGCCGCGGACGCCGGCGATATCCGTCGAATGCGGCGGTGAGCGGCCCCCGCTACGGTGAGCACATGCGCGTTGAGCAGGGGAGCGGCGCACCGGAGGTCCGGCCGGCGCCGCAGTGGCGCCCCGGTGGGAGGAGAGGGCGATGACCGGCGGCAGCCGCAAGGGGGCAGGGCCGCCCACGGGCGCCGAATGGCTCTGGGGAGATCGGCAGCGTGCCCCCAGGGGCCCCAAGCCGGTGCTGCGCCTCGACCGGATCGTGGCCGAGGCGATCGCCATCGCCGACGAGGAGGGGCTGGCAGCGCTGTCCATGCAGCGGCTCGCCGCCCGGCTCGGCTCGGGCACCATGTCGCTCTACCGCCACGTCTCCACGAAGGACGACCTCGTCAGCCTGATGCTGGACACCGCGATCGGCCCTCCTGCGGCGGAGCCGGCCGAGCCCGTGCACTGGCGGGCCGCGATCGAGCGGTGGGCCGGCGACACCCGCGACATCTTCCTGCGCCACCCGTGGGCGCTCGCGCTGGTGACGACCCCGCGCGTCATGGGGCCGAACGAGACCGCCCGCCTCGAGAGCGCCGTGGCCGCCATGTCGGGCACCGGCCTGCCACCCCGCGACGTGCTGAACTCCGTGCTCCTCGTCAACGGCTACGTCCGCGGCGCCGTCCAGCCGTCCGTCGACCACCAGGACCCCTCCTTCGGCCACGAGCTGATCAGTCGGGCGCAGGACCGGTTCCCCCACCTGAACGCCGTGCTGAGCCACCTCGCCGGCCAGGGCAAGCCGGCCGAGGGGTTCGAGTTCGGCCTGCAACGCGTGCTCGACGGCATCGAGGCCTATCTCGAACGAGGCTGACGGTCCCGCGCGCGGCCTCTCACGAGGACGACCGGACGCCGTCGAGGACGATCCGGGTGAGCTTGGTGACCAGCGCGCACGACACGGGCGGCGCCTCGAAACCGTCGTCCGCGTCCTTCAGCTCCAGCTTTCCGCTGGAGAGGCCGACGGTCACGTAGTGCGCGTCGTTCCTCCTGCTGTTCGTGGCCCGCCGCAGCTCCACGGAGTTCCGGCAGGACTTGGAGACCTGGTGGTCGGACCTGGAGTTGAGCGTGTAGAGGCCGTTCATGGTGAGCCGCCGGTTCTTGACCTCCGCGGTCGACTCGCCGCCGGTCTGGCGCTCGTGGAAGGCCAAGCTGGAGGCGAGCGTGAGCTTCTGGTTCTTCGCCTTGTTCGCCAGCTCGAGATCGCAACTGTACGGGCCGGAATAGCGCACGTCGACGAGCTTGTACGAGCCGCCGATCGCGGCGAGCAGGTCGTCCTTGCGCGCGCACGGGTCCTTGCCCATGATGCCCACCGCCCGGCCCTTCCGCGGCGGCAGCTCCAGGATCTTGTCCATGACCGCGCCGAGATACTGCTTGGCGGCGGCGCAGCGCTGCGGCCACTCCTGGCTCTCCTTGCCCTGGGGCGGGGTCTTCAACAGGTCGAGGGCGAGCGCGCTGCCCTCCACGCCCTCATAAGGCACCTTGTAATGGCAGCTGCGATGGCTCGCGCTGTCGGTGGAATATTCCTCGCGGTAGATCGTGCGCCCGTCGAGCTCCTCCTGCTCGGCGTCTTCCGCGTCGTCCTGCTCGAAGTGCGCGTGCAGATCGATTTTGAAGCTGTAAACGCTCTTGGAGGCATCGGAGTGTCCGGTCAGGTACTGGCATTCGGTGATGCCGGACCCGCGCACGGTGAGCTGCTCAGGGCCGTACTTCTTCAGCATGGCGTGCGGCACGAGATCGCAGGGGTCGGCCGCTCGTACCCGCTTGAAGTGCGCGAACAGGGGGCCGTCTCCGGCAAGGGGGTCGTTCTTCGGCTGGAGGGGCTCCTCGCTCGGGCTCTGCTCCCGGGTCTGGGCCGGGGGGTCGTCGCCCGGCCGCTCCGCCCTCCGCTGGGAGCCGGGATCGACGACGCCGCAGCCGCTCAATACAACGGCGGAGGCGAGCACGGCGGCAAGTGTTGGTACGCCTTTACTGTAATATTTCGAATTTATTTGAAATGTTGTCGAATTCATAGCGGGACGTCACGGTACAGCAAAGGGGTTCACCACTCCAAGCCGGCCGCGACGCGGGTCGGGCGCGGCCCGGAGAGCATAGGAGGGGCGCGCCGAGGCGATGATCATTTCGGTGCCTTGATGATCGTGTATGGTCCCGGGTCGGCGAAGAGAGCGAAACGCATGCCCCGTATCCGGGCAATGGCGGTGTGTCGCCCGCTCGCTCCGAAATATGGTGTTTGAGGCCGCCTGCGTGGCAGGATTGCCGGTGGGCGGCCCGGGGTGATGTGCCGAATTAGGAGCATATATGTCGACTGCTCGCGAGATGAGCGATCCGACCGATATTCCTGACAGGGATTCTCTGCAGCCTGGGCCCACGGCGCTGCGCATATTGGTGGGGACACAGTTGCGCCGGCTGCGGGAGTCGCGCAGGATCAGCCGCGAAAAGGCGGGATATACCATCCGCGGCTCCCATTCCAAGATCAGCCGGATGGAGGGCGGGCGCAGCAGTTTCAAGCTGCGCGACGTGGCCGACCTGCTCACCCTGTACGGCGTGGCCGACGACACCGAACGCCAGGCCCTGCTGGTCCTGGCCGAGCAGGCCAACGCGCCGGGCTGGTGGCAGGACTACCGCGACATGATCCCCGACTGGTTCGAGGCCTACCTCGGGCTGGAGCAGGACGCGGCGCTGATCCGTACGCACGAGATCCAGTTCGTCCCCGGCCTGCTCCAGACCGAGGACTACGCCCGCGCGGTCTTCGTGCAGGGCCACAAGGACGAGCCCGCCGAGCTGATCGAGCACCGCGTCGAGCTGCGCATGCGCCGCCAGCGCATCCTGTCCGAGCCCGCGTCGCACAAGCTGTGGGTGATCCTGGACGAGGCCGCGCTGCACCGCCGCGTCGGGGGCGGGACGGTCATGCGCGACCAGCTCCGCCACCTCGTCGAGCAGGCCGAGCTGCCGCACGTCACCGTGCAGGTGGTCCCGTTCAGCTTCGAGGGCGTGGCCGGCGGCGTCGGCCCCGTCACCATCCTGCGCTTCGCCCAGGCGGAGCTGGACGACGTGGTCTACCTCGAACACCTCGCCGGCGCGCAGTACCTCACCAAGGACTCCGAGGTCCGCCCCTACCAGCACCTGATGAACGAGCTCAGCGTGCAGGCGCCGCCGCCGTCGGCGACCCCGGAGATCCTGCGTCAGATCATGGTCACGATGTAGCCGCTGCGCGGCTCACTTGCGGCCCGCTGTGGGCTCACCGCTTGCGGGCCACGCCGCACAGCGCGTCGACCTCCTCCAGCGGGGCGAGCGGGTCGGGGTCGGGACGCCACAGCGGCAGGGACACCACGCCGGGCTCGACGAGGTCCATGCCGTCGAAGAACGCGGCGAACCGCTCGGGGGTGCGCAGGTTGTAGGGGACGCCGCCGCCCGAGTTGTAGTCGTCCTGTGCCTGGTCGAGCGCCTCGCCGGTGACCAGGTTGACGCCGTCCCAGAGGGCGAGGTAGCTGCCGGACGGCAGGGCGTCGACCAGCCTCCGCACGATGTCGTGGGCCCCCTCCTCGTCGGTGACGTAACCGACGATGCCCATCAGCATGAGCGCGACGGGCCGGTCGAGGTCGAGTGTCCTGGCGGCGGCGGAGATGATCGCCCCCGGGTCGCGCAGGTCGGCGTGGACGTAGTCGGTGGCGCCTTCCGGCGTGCCGACCAGGAGGGCGCGGGCGTGCGCGAGCACCAGGGGATCGTTGTCGACGTAGACGACGCGGCAGGACGGGTCGGCCCGCTGGGCGACCTCGTGGGTGTTGTCCACCGTGGGCAGCCCGGTGCCGATGTCGAGGAACTGGCGCACGCCCGCCTCGTGGACCAGATGGCGCACGATGCGGGCGAGCAGGTGCCGGGACAGGCGGGCGATGTGCACGATATCGGGGAACGTCTGGCTGAACTGGTCGCCGGCCACACGGTCGACGTCGTAATAGTCCTTGCCGCCGAGCCAGTAGTTCCACATCCGGGCGGCGTGCGGCACGGACGCGTCGATGCCGGACGCGGGCACGGGACCGGTGGGAGGGGGTTCACCTGTCATGAGGGGCTTGTCTCCTTCCGGAGGGCCTGCGGGGATCTCAACCTAGCGTCCCGTCCGCTCCGAAAGTAGATCATGAACAGAACAGCGGCGCCGCCGAAGACGGCCGGCGCCGCACGATCCTCTCGCCGCCGGTCAGTCGGCGACGATCCGTTCGCCGTTGCTCAGGCTGGTGAACAGGCGCTCCCACTGCGGCATCACGACCTGCGGGGTGTACGCGTGGGCGACCTCGGCGGCGGCGGCGCCCAGCCGCCGGCGCAGCGCGGAGTCGCCCATCACCCGCCTGAGCGCCGCCGACAACGCCTCAATGTCGCGCGGCGGCACCAGCACGCCGTCCACGTCGTGCGTCAGCACGTCACCGGGGCCCGTCGGGCAGTCGAAGGCGACGATGGGCAGGGCGTGACCCATCGCCTCGATCATCGCCATCGGCAGGCCCTCGATCCGCGAGCTCAATGCGTACACCGACGCCTGCGACAGCTCCTCGTGGATGCGGTCGCTGCGGCCCATCAGCCGGATCCGGTCGCCCAGGTCGTGTTCGTTGAGCCGCTGCTGCAGCCGGTCCTTGGACGGGCCCGTGCCGAAGATGCGCAGCCGCCAGTCGGGGAACTCGGGCGCGATCGCGGCGTAGGCCTTGATGAGCATGTCGAAGCCCTTTTGAGGCACCAGCCGGCCGACGGCGATCACCACCGGGCGGGTCAGATCCGAGTGCTTGCGACCCTCCATGTCGACCGCGTTCGGGATGCGCACGACCGGGGTGCCGGGCAGCAGCGGCCGGTATTCCTTGACGCTGGTCTCCGTCAGCACCGTCACCGCGTCGAAACGGCCGTAGTGCTTGGTGATCTCTTCGCGTACCGCCGGATGGTAGGAGCCCAGGTTCATGTGCTCCTGCGCGACCCTGATCACCTTGCGCGAGCCGCGGCGCGCGGAGATGAGGTTGAGCGCGGGCCGGGTGGTGACCAGGATGCCGCCCTCCAGCCCGGACACGTAGTCCATGACCGCGCCCTCGACCCGCTCCGTGAAGTATTCGGCGGCGAACTCGCCGTACGGCACGATCTTGCCGCGGGCACGCCGCCACACCTTGCGGGCCAGCGAGTCGGCGGCGACGCCGTCACGCTGGTCCACCAGGGCCCACACCCGCACCCGCTCGTCGATGGCGAACTGCGGACTGCTCCGCCGGCGGACGACGCTGACGATCTCGACGTCGTGACCCGCCTGTGCCATCGCGTTGGCCTGGTTGACCACCGTCCGGATGGTCCCGCCCATGCCGTACGCGTGCAGCAGCATGTATCGGATCTTCACGGTAGGTACTCCCACGTCCGGCACATGGCGTGCAACACCTCAGGAATCTCCGCCGGCGCGGGCAGTTCGCGGCCCTTCTGCACGGTGCCCGAACGGATCTTGTCCTTCCAGTCGCCGAGGCCCTTGGTCACCACGTCGGGCGTGCCGTAGGAGAGCAGCTCGGGCGCCCAGGCGATGCCGAGGAAGTCGCAGATCAGGCGGCTGATCTTCTCCGGGTCGGCGGTCAGCTCCTCGTAGCGCACGGTCAGGCCGGGCAGCGCCTTCCTGGCACGCTCCACCGCCTTCATGTACCGCAACGCGTCGGCCGCCGCTTCGTCCGGCGTGCGTTTGCCGGGGCTGGCCTCGTACCAGGACGTCGCGATCGAGGCGGGGTGGCGCAGCAGGAACACGAACCGGGCATCCGGCCAGCACGCGGCGATCCGCTCGTAGGCGAAGGCGTTGGCCGGCGTCTTGTCCACGATGTACCGCTTCCCGCTGCGGACCAGCTCGCGGTGGAGCACCCGGTCCCACAGCAGGTGCTCGATGTCGGCACGGTTGTGCCCGAGCGCCTCCATCGCCTTCTCGGCCAGGGTCGTGCCGAAGTCCACGCTCAACCGGCGTACGTGCAGCTCGTGGGGGGCGTGCAGGTCCGGGTGCGCGTTGAGCATCGACCGCAACAACGTCGAGCCGGACCGGACGGGGGAGATCACGAACACCGGGGCCTCGAGCAGGCGATCGCGGGGGTCGGTCGGCGGCCTGAAAGAAGTGTCGGGGGCGGCCATTCTGGGCCGCTCGACGACCTTCTTCGCATTCTCCGCTTTTCCTACCCGTTCGATCCGGAATCCTGCGTACTTGGCCAGCGCGCTGTTGAACGTACGCTGCCACATCATGGTGGGCGAGGTTACCTGCCCTTTCTGTGGATTACCTGAAAATCATCGCCGAACTCGATCGTGACTGATGAACACGCCATCGCACGGCAAGAAATGACCATGTGTCACGCCAAGAACACGCGATGCAAACCGTATGTAGAGGAAACATCACGGCTATTACCCGTGCCCATTTTCCCGTCGTTCCCGCGGGTGCCTCCCGGGTTGGGTAGATGCTCCAGCATGAAAGAGCACACGGTGCACTGAGGGCGCCATGGGAGCCATCGAGCGGGCCGCGAGAGAGCTGCGGCGCAAGGCCGAGCAGACCCCCGCCCACCGCGACCGCCACGTCGACCTCCTGCGTGCCGTCGCGATCGCGGCCGTGGTGACCGGGCACTGGCTGGTGCTCTCGGTCAGCTACGACGGCGGCCTGCACGGGGTCAACGTCCTGGACGTCGTGCCGTGGACCCGGCCGCTGACCTGGTTGTTCCAGGTCATGCCGATCTTCTTCCTGGTCGGCGGCTACGCCAACGCCGCCTCGCTCGCCGCCCACCGCCGCGACGGCGGCGGCGCCACCGGGTGGACGCTGCGCCGTACCGACCGGCTGGTGCGGCCCACCACCATGCTGCTGGCGGTGCTCACGGCCGCCGGCCTGGCCGCCGGGGTCGCGGGGGTGGGTCCCGAACTGGTCGGCATGGGGGTCTGGCTGGCGGGGATCCCGCTGTGGTTCCTGGTGGCGTACCTGTCGGCGGTGGTCCTGACGCCGGTGATGCACGCGCTGCACCGCAGGTACGGGCTGGCCGTGCCCATCGTGCTGGCCGCCCTCGTCGCGGCGGGCGACATGGGGCGGCTGGTGCCGTGGCTCCCGTACAGCGGGGCGGGCAACTACCTGTTCGCCTGGCTGGCGGTGCACCAGCTCGGCTTCGCCTGGCAGGACGGGCGCCTGTCCGCCCGCCCGGCCGTCGCGCTGCCCCTGGCCATGTCCGGGCTGGCCGCCCTCGTGGGGCTCACCGTGTTCGGCCCCTATCCGATCAGCATGGTCGCCGTACAGCGGGGCGGGCAACTACCTGTTCGCCTGGCTGGCGGTGCACCAGCTCGGCTTCGCCTGGCAGGACGGGCGCCTGTCCGCCCGCCCGGCCGTCGCGCTGCCCCTGGC